>JBGFRI010000035.1:0-137593 GCA_041695225.1 Deinococcota bacterium | reverse complement strand
AAGCGCATCCACTCCTCGCTGGGCTATCTCACCCCGGCTGAGTTTGAAGCGTACTGGAAAAACCAACAGGAGGTGACTAAGATTGAACCATTGGTGGTCTCAAAATAGGGGCGCACTACAATCTGACAACCTTCAAGAAGATTGTCCAGGATGGTGTATTCAGACTTCTGCTCCATACCGCCCCGCATCTTAGAGTAAGCAAACAAAGCAGGCTAAATGCTGCTCAAACCGCCCTTGCGGCACATTACTCCTGCAAGGAGGACCGACCACAGCGCCTGAATCCGAAATGCCCAGAAGATAGTTCATGCAATTCCTCCCCCTCTAAACTAGGTTAGTAAAACTGTTGCAGCCATCTCACCATGGACTGCACAACTTAGACCGCTCATTGTACCTAAATTGTAGGTAACGGTGAGTTCCACAGCAAAGGGTATGCCAAACAACCAGCGGTTGCCGAAAATTACAGCATGTCCCTCGCTTTTCCACCATGAAGAAGGGTTTTCCTTCGACATTAAGTTCTAGGGGGTAGTGTCTCAACCATAATGACAAAGAATGGGCACCGGGAAACTGGATGCGCTCGGCAAACCTGCGCCTCGAGGTGAAGGCGCGTGCAGGGCGCTCTGAAGCACTGCGCTTCACCCGAGTTCTGGCCTCACGAACCGCTCGCTTCCCGGTGCAACGACTCGAGGACAGATGCACGAGTTAGCGGGGGCTACCTCGAGGCCACCCTTACCAGACTCATCTGGTTGAGTGCTTGTTCTAAGTCGGCAATCAGATCTTCGGGGTCTTCGATGCCCACCGACAGCCGCACCAGGGTATCGGTCACGCCGTGAAGCTCGCGGATTTCGGATGGCAGCAGCTGGTGGGTGGTAGAGGCCGGGTGGGTGGCCAGTGATTCTACATCACCCAGGCTGACCGCCTGCGTGAAAAGCTTCAGTCCATCGAGAAATACTGCGGCGGCCTGTTTCGATTCCAGCTCAACAGAGACCAGCCCACCAAAGCCCTGCATCTGCCGCCTGGCTACCTCGTGGCCAGGGTGGGAGGGCAGACCGGGGTAGTGTACGCGCTGAACGGCGGGGTGCCTGGCCAGATACTCCGCCACCTTTGCCGCGCCCGCGCAGTGGGCCTCCATGCGTAAGGGCAGCGTCTTGAGGCCCCGCAGCATCAGATAGCCCTCAAATGCGCCCAGGGTTCCGCCGATATGCCGCAGTCCCTCGGCTCGCACAGCATCCATCAGCTCCTTAGGCCCTGCCAGAACCCCCGCCAGACAGTCGCCATGCCCACCAATGTATTTGGTAGCGGAGTGCAGCACCACATCAATGCCGTGCTCCAGAGGGCGGGTCAGATAGGGAGTGGCGAAGGTGTTGTCCACCACGGTTAAGACACCTCGAGCCCGCGCAATTTTGGCCACCGCCGCCAGGTCGTAGATGCGCAAGGTGGGGTTGGTGGGGGTCTCAAAATAGATCAGTTTGGTGGCCGGAGAAAGTATGCTGGGCAGGTTCTCCACGCTCCCGGCATCGGTCACACGTACGCCAAACCTGGTCAGGGTTTCCAGAAAATATCCCTCGGTTCCGCCGTAGAGCGGGGCCAGGTACACAATCTCGTCGCCGGGGGCCAGCAGGGTGTTGCAGAGGGCGCTGATGGCGGCCATCCCGCTGGCAAAAGCCACCGCTTCCTGGGCCCCTTCCAGGCTGACCAGCTTTTCCTCAAAGGCCCGCACGGTGGGGTTGCCAATGCGCCCGTAGATGTAGCCAGGCTCCTCACCGGCAAACAGCCGCTCCCCTCTGGCAAAGGAACCATAAGCAAAAGTGGAGGTGCTATAGATCGGCACCACATGGGCTCCGGTCTGGGCGTCGGGGTGGTGTCCAGCATGCACTGCGCGGGTTCTAAGTTTCATACGCTACCTCTGGGGCCAGATTGTTGCTTGATTTCAAGATAACACCCCAGCCCTGGCAGGCGTGTGCAATAACGCCCGCCCAAATTTCTAATGAAGCAATCTGAGGTCATAAACTGATAAAATAGTGCAATCCTATGGCATCTGTCGAGCTGGACAAGAAAGACCGTAAAATTCTGAACATCCTGCAGGGCCGGGCGAATATCCCCAACAACGAGCTGGCCGAGCTGGTCAACCTCTCCCCTTCTACCTGCCTGCGGCGGGTCAAGCGGATGGAAGAACTGGGGGTCATTCGCGGCTATGTGGCGCTGCTGGACAGGGACAGGATTGGCCGCAGTCTGTGCGTGTTTGTGCGGGTCAAGCTCGACCACAAGAGCCGCGCCGATGTGGAGCGCTTCGAGCAGGAAGTCCTCAAATACCCCGAGGTGACCGAGTGCCATGTGGTGATGGGTGAGGACGATTTCCTGCTCAAAATTATGGTGGCCGACCTGAACGACTTTCAGAAATTTTTGCTGGATCACCTTACGGCCATACCGGGTTTGAGCACGGTCATCTCTTCGGCAGTTTTGCGGCAGGTTAAGAGTACTACCGAGTTGCCGGTTTAACCAATCGCCTGGTCGCTGGTTTGTTTGGGAGAAAAGGGACAAACGTTATGGCCAGGAAGCCTAAGCTAGGAATTATGAAAGAAGCGGCGCAGCAGTGGTGCTACTCGTTGGCTGAGCTGGCCAGTATGGCGGCTTCCAGCACAGACGGGACGGTGCTTATACGCAGAGGCCTCGAGGTCTTGATGGAGAATCTGACAGCACGCTGTGGCGAGGCCTATAGTGTGCGACAGGGGCGGCTCGAGCTGGAGATTTTGCAGAACTGCCATATCGGGTGTGCTCACGACAGGAAGTCCATAGAGCTAGCGCAGCTGGCGCAGGACACCCAGCAACTGATTTGGAACCAGCGCCTGGTAGCCGTTCCGTTGCTGGCTGCTGGGCAGCTACGCGGAATCTACGTGCTAAGCATGCCTCTGGAGGCTGCCCCTTCGGAGGAAGCTTTTTTGAACCTTGGCGCCTCTCTGGTTGCCATGGGTCTCAAACATGCCAGCGAGGTAGACCGGCTCTCCCGTCGGGAGGCCCAGCGCAGCACCCTGATGCACCAGCTGCTCTTTGCTCAGGAGGAGGAGCGTCGCCGGGTAGGGCGGGAACTCCACGATGAGGTAGGGAGTCATCTTACCGGGGCCTTGCTGGCACTACAGATTGCCGAGAAGCGCCCCGAGTATCTAAGCGAGGCCCGCAAAGCGGTGGTGCAGGCGCTGGAGGAAGTGCGGCGTCTGTCGAGAGATCTACGTCCGGCAGTGCTCGACGACCTGGGGCTGGCCAAGGCCCTGGAACGTTACTTGCAGGAGTACCGGCTCCGCACCGGCATCAAGGTTCAGGCCGAGATCGAGTGCCCCAACCTGCGGGAAAGCCAGCAGATTGCGCTTTTCCGGGTGATTCAGGAAGCCCTGACCAATGTAGCCCGTCATGCCCAGGCCCGCAAGGTCTATGTAGGCCTCACAGCCTGGGACAGGCGTGTGCGAGGCCAGGTGGCCGACGACGGGCTGGGTTTTGACCCCCTGAAGGTTCCGGCTTCCGTCGGGATGGTGGGGATGCGCGAACGGATCGAGCAACTGGGCGGCAGTCTGAATGTGGAAAGCACCTCCGGCAAAGGCACCCGCATCAGTTTTGTGGTGCCGGTATGAAAGTGGTGCTAATTGAAGACCATGCCCTGATCCGCACGGGCCTGCGTCTGGTGCTCGAGTCCGCCGACCACCTGGTTGAAGCCGAATTTGATCGAGCCGAGGATGCGCTGGCAAGGCTGTCCGATATCCCTACCAGCGACCTGCCCGATCTGGTGGTGCTCGATCTCAACCTGGCAGGCATGCCCGGGATACAAGCCTTGCCCAAACTGCGGGACTTTGCCAGGGTGCTGGTGCTTTCCATGCATGAAGAAACCGAGTACATCGCAGAGGCTTTTGCAAGGGGAGCCAGCGGCTACCTGCCCAAACGCGCCGTGGATCGAGACTTGCTGGATGCGGTAGCGGCGATTGCCAGGGGAGAGCGCTACCTGCACCCCTTGTTGGCCCCACGTCTGGCTGAACACGTAAGCCAGCCTACCCCAGAGATGCTTTCGCAACGGGAGCGAGCGGTCGTAGCGCTGCTGGCCCAGGGCTACAACCTCAGCCAAGCCGCCGAAAAGCTGTCCATCTCGGTCAAGACTGCTGCAACCTATAAGAGCCGCGCACTGGACAAGCTGGGCCTGGACTCGCAGCCCGAGCTGGTGCAGTGGGCCAGGAACCACGGGTTGGTGTAGGAATTCTTCTGACGTTGCTGTCAGACCTTCCCTGACCTTGGGAACCAGGGGTTGACTTAGCTTAGAGACAGGAGGAAGTGACATGAAACACAAGATGCTCCTGGTTCTGCTGCTTGCCCTGGTTCCCGTTCTGGCTCAGTCCGCCAACTTCTCCGCCCTCACCGTTCGCGAAGTCGGCACCTTCATCTCCACGCTGCCCGCTGACTGGCACGGTGTAGCACCCGCCGCAGCCAAAGCCCAGATTGACGCCATCCAGCCCTTCATCCTCGACATCCGCGAAGTTGCCGAGTTCCGCGAAGGCCACATTGCCGGGGCTGTCAACATCCCCCTGCGCACCCTTCCCGCCAACATCGCCAAGGTGCCCAGGGACAGACCCATCATCGTCTACTGCCGCATCGGACACCGTGGCGCACTGGCACTCCCCTTCCTGCGCGGCCAGGGCTACAACGCCCGCAGCCTGATGGGCGGCCTGAACGCCTGGACTGCCGCCAATCTGCCGGTTGTGAGACCGTAATCTGGCCTCTACGCAATCCCCCTGATACGACCCCCTTCCAAGGGGGTTGTTTTTGCCGCGATACTTCCCTGGTCGGGCGTAGGAATTCTTCTGACTGCCCTGTCAGACCCTGCCTGACCAACGGTTCCGGCAAAAGCCCTATTTTGGGGGCAGGAGGTACCGTATGCAACTACTTGGCTGGGTTACCGCGGCCACTTTTGCACCGCCCAGGGCTGCCCTCGAGCAGGATCTGACCTCGGGCTCGTTGCAGGCTGCCATTGCAGAAATGGCCGAGATAAAGGGTCTGACGCCACCTGAGCTTCCTCGGGCTGAAATGATTGATCTGCAGACCACCTATACCCGTCTGTTCGTAACCAATCCGGCTGGACTGCCCTGCCCCCCCTATGTGGGGATGGCCCTGGACGAAAAGCTGTTCGGGGATGGTTTTGATCGTCTGCTCGAGCTCTACCAGACCGCCGGCCTCGAGACCTCTCCCGACTGGCGCGATCTGCCCGACCACCTGGCCGTGGTAGGCGAGGCCATGGCTCTGCTCGAGACCAAGCCGGCGTTAGCCCAAAGCCTGGCCCTGGAGTATTTATACCCCTGGCTCAAGCGCTATACCCCAGCCCTGCAGGAAGCAGACACCACCCGTTTCTACAGCAGTGTTGCGGGGTTTTTACTTCAAGTTTTAGAAGAGGTGAAGCGTGAAACTACAAAGGCGTAGCTTTATCAAGCTATCGGCTGCTGCCGTAGGTGCGATGGGGGTGGGCGGCGTGGCTGTAATGTCCAACCGGGCCAAGGCCAGCCCCTGGTACCACAAAGAGGTCAAAACCGTCTATTCCATCTGTGAGAACTGCTTCTGGCGCTGTGGTGTCAAGGTCAGTGTGGTGGGAAACCGGGTCTACAAAGCTGATGGCTACAAAGAAAACCCCAAAAGCCGGGGTATGCTCTGCCCGCGGGGACAGGGCGCGCCTGCCCAGACCTATGACCCTGACCGGTTGAAAAAACCCTTGATCCGGGTGGAGGGCTCTGAGCGAGGCTCGGGCCAGTACCGTGAGGCCAGCTGGGAAGAGGCCCTGGACTATATCGCCAAAAAAATGCTGGCTCTGAAGGAGAGCCACGGTACCGAGAGTATCGCTTTCTTTGGGCACGGAACCGGCGATTTCTGGTTTGTGGACTTTCTGCCTGCGGCCTGGGGCAGCCCCAATGCGGCCAAGCCTTCGGTCTCGCTCTGCACCGCCCCGCGCGAGGTGGCCGCACAGTACACCTTTGGCCGAGCCATTGGCGGGCACGAGCCCATTGACTGGCCCAACAGCAAGTACATTGTCTTGATCGGGCACCATATTGGTGAAGATACCCACAACACCCAGTTGCAGGAGTTCAGTGAGGCCCGGAAAAACGGGGCCAAGTTAGTAGTAGTTGATCCACGATTCTCAACTGCTGCTGCTAAGGCCGATCGGTGGCTGCCGATCAAGCCTGGTACAGACACCGCCCTGTTACTGGCCTGGATTCATGTACTGGTAAGTGAAAACCTCTACGACCGCGAATATGTAGAGAAGTACACCCTGGGCATGGACAAACTGATCCCGCATGTCAAAGACTTCACCCCCGAGTGGGCGGAGCAGATCACCGAGATCCCAGCCGGAGTGATTCGCGATGTAGCTCGCGAGATGGCAGCACAAAAGCCCAGGGCCATCCTGCCTCCCACTCGGCACACGGTCTGGTATGGTAACGATACCCAGCGCATGCGGGCTTCGTATATTCTCAACGTGTTGCTGGGCAACTACGGACGCGAGGGCGGCTTTTATATTGCCATGCCGCCCTTCCTCGAGGCCTTCCCCACACCCCCGCTGCCCCTGGTGCCAGCCGCAGGTGGATGTGCCGGCCCTGCCGCCGTCACTGAGCAGCCCGAGGGTTTTAGACCCCGCGCTGATGCTGGTAAGTTCTTTGCCCAGTCCACCGCGATCCAGGAGCTGATCGAGCCCATGATCACCGGCAAGCCCTATCCCATCAGGGGCCTGTTTGCCTACGGGATCAGCATGTTTCATACCATTCCCAATGTGCCGCGCACCAGGGAGGCGATAAAGAACCTCGACTTATACGTGGCCATTGACGTGCTGCCCAAGGAGCACGTGATGTGGGCCGATGTGATCCTGCCCGAGGCTACCTTCCTCGAGCGCTACGACGATTTCGTCACGGTTGCCCACAAAACCCCCTTCGTACAGGCCCGCTTCCCAGCACACGAACCGCTCTGGGATACCAAGCCTGGTTGGTGGATTGCCAGAGAACTGGGCAAGCGGATCGGCCTCGAGCAGTTCTTCCCCTGGCAAACTTTCGAAGAATACCTCAATACCAGGCTTATGTCGGTTGGGCTTGACCTCGAGACCATGCGCCAGATGGGTACTATGGTGCAGCGCGGCCGACCCTGGCTTACCGACTGGGAAAAAGAGGGTCGCCTGCCCTTCAACACTACATCCGGCAAGATTGAAATCTACTCTGAAGCCTTTGCAGCAGCTGGTTTTGACCCCTTGCCAAAGTACGAGGAACCCCAGCCCGTACCCCAGGGCTATTACCGACTACTGTATGGCCGCAGCCCCGTACATACTTTTGCCCGTACCCAGAACAACCCCGTGCTAATGGAGCAGGAATCTACCAATGCAGTCTGGCTCAACACCGAAGAGGCAGCGCGGCTGGGCTTCAAGCGGGGCGACTGGGCATTCATGATCAATCCCGACGGAATGCGCGAAGGGCCACTGCCGGTTCGGGTTACAGAGCGCATACGTAAAGACGCGGTATACATTACCCACGGTTTTGGGCACAAGGGCAAGGGGTTGAGCCTGGCTTACGGGCGGGGGGCCTGCGATGCCCATCTCCAGAACCATTACACCCTGGACAGGATCTCCGGCGGAGCTGGTTTACGTAACAACTTTGTCAGACTGGAAAAGGCTCCGCGTCCCAGGCTCAGGAGCGTAGTCCAGATCATCCGCGAGAGGAGGGGTTAGTATGGCGCGCCTGGCAATGCTAATTGACCTTAAGGCCTGCGTGGGCTGTGCAGCCTGTTCGGTGGCCTGCAAGATGGAAAATGAAGTGCCTGTCGGTGGTTCGAGGCTGTGGATTCGCGAACGCGAGATGGGCACCTTTCCCAACCTGACCGTGGAGTACCGCCCCGAGCAGTGCGCCCACTGCGAGAACCCGCCCTGTGTCCCGGTCTGCCCCACCGGCGCGACCTACCAGAACGAAGAGGGCCTGGTGCTGGTGGACTACCACAAGTGCATCGCCTGCTCGGCCTGTGTGGCGGCCTGCCCCTACGATGCCCGCTTCATTAGCAAGGCTGGCTACGTTGAGAAGTGCACCTTCTGCGCCCACCGTCTGGCCAGAAACGAGGAGCCGGCCTGCGTAACCACCTGCCCCACTTACGCTCGAGTGTTTGGCGACCTCGACGATCCAGATAGTGATATCAACAAGGCCATCCAGGCCGCAGGGCAGGGCCATGTGCTGCGCCCCGAACTGGGCCTCAAACCCAAAGTCATCTATGTCAACCCGCCCTCCAAGCAGGGACTCACCCGTAAGGAGGCACAATTATGAGCGAGTTCTTCTACGGCATCCCCAACACCGAGCCCTTCTGGACCGGGCTAAAAACGCTTCACTACGTGCTGGTGGGGCTGGCCGGCGGTATGGCCGTGCTGGCGGCTATCCTGACCCTGCGCCAGCATCCCGACCGCAACCGGTACCTGTGGCTGGCCGGCCTCTTCATCCTGCTGGATATGTTTGTGCTCTGGGCGGGCTCGTCGGCCCGGTGGTACTTCAGCCAGTTCTGGCTTTTCCTCAGCTTTGAGCCGAGGGCCCCCATCTGGTGGGGCACCTGGGGCCTCTCCTCTGCCCTTGCGTCAGTAGGGCTTATCCTGCTCAAGACCTGGGTGCCGCTGCTAAAGCGCATCCCCGAGATGTTGCTGGGCACAGTCATGCTGGTGGGCGGCCTGGTTGCGCTGGCCTACCCCGGTATCGCCCTGGTGGTCAACGAAAACCGCCCGGTGTGGAATGAGATGATGCTGGTCATCTTCCCAGTCACCGCCCTGCTGATGGTGCTGGCGGTTGCGATGCTGTTAGGCAGTGCCTGGGCCAGGCGCTGGGAGGTCATGGCCGCAGCGGTAACAGTGGCCTTGCTAGTGGCCTACCCCCTCACCCTGCAGGGCGAAGCTCGAGAACACTTCATGCGCGAAGGGCTGCTGGTCTACGCGACAGCCGGGGTGCTGGTGGCGGTTGCGCTGGTACTGTTCCGCAACCCGCGCCTGGCGGCTGGGCTGGGCCTGGCCGGGGCGGTGGGGTTGCGCTGGATGCTGGTGCAGGTAGGTCAGATTCAGGCCCCTGGGCTCTAAACCTGACTTTAGCGGGCACTCCCCCTGGTGGGAGTGCTTTTTTACGTCTGTACTTCCTCGAGCCTCCCTTCCCGCGCCAGCCAGCGGATGCCCTTTTCCAGGGCATATTCGCGCAAATCTTTCAGGTCAGTCGTCCAGGCCAGCTCGACCCGCCTGCCTTCAGCCCGCAGGCGTCGGGCCATGGCCCGATCCAGCGCCAGTACCTCGGGGGGTGTGGCGGAAAAGGGCGGACGCAGGGCCTCGATCACCCGCTCCAACCCCAGGGCAAAACCCGCCGCATAGGGCAGCATGGCCCCATCGTAGCGGCCCCCGCCCAGCAGGGGCAGGCCAAAGTCGGGGGTGTAGGCCTGGAAATTGAGACCGGTGTAAAAGGTCAGGAGCCGGGCCCGGCCCAGGTCGAGGAGCAGGGGCACCTCGGGCAGCAGGGCCAGGACGGCCTCGAGCCAGTCCAGACCAGCCTGAGCGCGGCCCGCCAGCGGCAGCTTGCGGGCTTCCTCCAACACCCCACGCCCCCCATAAAGGTCGGGTAGGGCCAGAATCGCTTGTTGCAAACCGGGATGAACCTGGTACTCCTTCAGCAAAGAACCCAGTTCGGGGCTGTTTTTGCGGTGGATGGCCTGGCGCAACAGCTCTTGCTGCACCTCCGATAAACCTGTCGAATCCAGCAAATCCCGCACCAGCGCGGGCAGCCCCACTTCAATTTTGGCCTCGGAAAAACCAATCAGCCGCAATGCCTCCCAGGCCAGTTCCAGCACCTCGGCATCGGCCTGGGGGCTCGAGACCCCAATCAGCTCGGCCCCCACCTGGCTAAACTCGCGGCTTCGACCCAACTCCGCATTGGCCTCCCGCAGCCAGAGGGTTCCGGCATACTGCATTCGCTCTGGCTGACCAGAGGTAAGCCGACCGTTGCTGCGCAAAAGCCCGGCCACCGCTGTGGTGAACTCCGAGCGCAACGCCAGCACCTCGCCGGACTTGTCCACCAGCTTGAACGAGCGCTCCGCCAGGGGGTGCTGGGGATCGTAGACTTCCAGCGCAGGTAACTCCACCGGCTCGTACCCCCAGCCATACAGCAGTCCTGCCAGCCGCTCCTGCAGTTCGCGGCGCAGGCGGGCTTCGGGGGGTAGATAGTAGCGGGTGCCTTCGGGAATCATGCTGATAGTTGATAGCTATTAGCCGGAAGCAGAGTTTTTAGCTATCAGCTATAGGCTATTTGCCCCTGGCAAAGATCTTCACCGATACGATCTGGTCGCGGTCGGGCCGGCGCTGGGGGCCTTCGGTGGGGGCGATGCTCTCCACCGCGCCCATTCCCTCCACCACCTGGCCAAAAACCGTGTACTGCTGGTTGAGGTTGGGGGTGGGGCCAAAGGTGATGAAAAATTGCGAGCCATTGGAGTTGGGATCCATGGTGCGGGCCATGCCCAGCACACCTTTTTTGTCGAAGTTGAGCCTGGGGTTGACCTCGAGGCCAAACTGGTAGCCTGGGCCGCCGGTGCCGGTGCCGGTGGGGTCGCCGGTCTGGGCCACAAAACCCGGGATCACCCGGTGGAACACGATGCCCTCGAAGTAACGATTGAGGGCCAGAAAGACAAAGGAGTTAACCGTGTTGGGCGCTTCGGTTTCGAAAAGGTCAATTCCAATCTTGCCCTGGGTGGTCTCGATCTCGGCGAAGTAGTCGAATTTGGCAGGGTCAATCACCTGCTCGGCTCTGGCAAACCTGGTGACGGGCTGGTCTGATTGGTAGGGCAGGGCTTCCATGTTTCCTCCAAAACTGCGCTCGTTCGCGATACTGGGAAGTCCACCCCTTCCCTGAAGCAGGAACAGTGCCATACCTGCCAGGGTCAACAGGGCGACAACAATCAGGGCGATCCGCATCCGGGATAGTCTACCCGCGCCGACCAGAACTCGCCAGCGGGTTAGATTCGAGGCAAGGTAATTCCGCGCTGGCCCTGGTACTTGCCCTTGCGGTCACCATAGGTCACTTCGGGGCGTTCCCCCTCGAAAAAGACCAGCTGCACCACGCCTTCTCCGCCGTACATTTTGGCCGGAAGGGGGGTGGTGTTGGAGAACTCGAGGGTCACATGCCCCTCCCAGCCGGGCTCGAGAGGGGTGATGTTGGCCACAATACCCACCCGGGCATAGGTGCTTTTGCCAATGGCAATGGCCAGAACATTGTCGGGCATCCGGATATACTCCATGCTGCGGGCCAGCACGAAAGAGTTCGGAGGGATGATGACCTGATCGCCCTCGAAATCCACGAAACTCTTGGGGTCGAGACCCTTGGGGTCGGCGATGGTATTGAATACGTTGGCAAAAATCTTCCACTCCCTGGCAGCCCGCAGGTCGTAGCCAAAGCTCGAGAGCCCATAGCTAATCACCCCATCGCGCACCAGGCGTTCCTCAAAAGGCTCAATCATGCCTTGCTGGGCCTTTTCACGTATCCACCAGTCGGGCTTAACACTCATGCCCCACACTATACAGAAGATTAACCCTGTGCTGCTGCTTGTCAGTAAACCCTGGCTCGAGGTTTCCCAGGGCCGGGATTATGCGTAAATCTAGGCATTATTTGCCAGCCATGAGTAACATCCAGGCTATTTTCACAACGAAGGTTCATGTTGAAGCCTAAACTATAACCATGCTCCGGCTGCCCAGATGGGGAAAGGTCGCACTAACCGGCTCGCTACTGTCCCTGAGTCTGATGCTGGTTTCTTGCGGTGCGGACAGTCAGAACGACCAGAACCGCCAGCCTCTGCGCCTGACGGCCCGCTTCGACACGGGCTTTGTGGACGAACCCTACAACACCACCCTCACGGCGGATGGCGGTATCCGGCCCTACCGGTTTAACCTCGAGGGCAGCCTGCCCAGAGGCCTTAGTTTTAGCAACGGGCGTATCAGTGGCACCCCTCAGGAGCGGGGTACTTTTGAGCTAATCATTAGCGTAGAGGATGCCAACCTCTCCAGCCGCACCCAGAAAGTGACCCTGAACATCGGTGATACCCCGCCTCCCCGGCTCGACCAGGTCTTTCCGTTGGCTGAGGTCTCCGACCCCTTCCCGTATTTGTTCCGGGTACGTGACCGAGAGGCCAGGGGATTTCAGGCTCAGATTCGCCTGAGAGATCTCAAAACCGCCCTGGATAGCTTCAAAGCGGATTCCAACGTACTGTACGTAATTCGCTACAACGAAGAGAGCGGTCTCTTGGATATTGATGCGGCCTTCACCCGACCCCGCCGAGACCTGGAAGTCTTCCGCTTTACGGCCACCCCCCTACCGGACAAAAGAGTACGGCCCGATGCAAGTTTCCGTGAGACCAGGGTGGCCTTCTACGACCGCAATGGCAGGCTTGCGGGCAATGCCCAGGCCATTGAGCGGACCGCCAGCGAGGGCCGGTTCAGGTTTAGTGACCTCGAGGCCATCGCCCGTAACTGGGGCCGCCGCCTGACCCCGGCAACCCCCAACACGACCACCCCTGCCACCCCCCAGGCTCCCGCAGCAACCGCCCCGCAATCCCCTGCCAACAACCCAACCACCCCGCCCCAGGGCCAGCCTGGAGATCAGGGACGCCCCACCGCTCCCACCACCGAAAACCAGGCTGCCAGCCCCCCTGGTACTGCTCAGGGTACCCCCACCGAGCAACCCACCTCCCCCAACCCAGCGCAGCCTCCCCAACCTGGGCAGGCGCAGCCTCCCCAACCTGGGCAGGCACAATCCTCCCAGGCCGAACAAACCCAACCCACCCCACCCGCCGGTACTCCAGCAGCACAGCCCCAGGGCCAGCCGGCTCCAGCCCCCGAAGCCCAAAAGCTGGAGGGCGATCTCAACAGCGACGGGGTGGTAGATCAAAAAGATCTGGACTTGCTCCGCTCCTCCTATGCCTGGGCCAGCGTAAGCGCGGGACAAGCCCCGCCACCCACCAACCCGCCGCGTACCCCCACCCCCCCTCCACCGCCGCCTGGAAGTGGTACCTCCGGTGCTGGTTCAGGCGAGTCCAGCCCGGGTGATCAGGAAAACCCCGATAATTCGGAAGGCAAGTGAACGCACCAGGCTGATCTGGGCATCTTTGCAACAAAGGTTGGCCCCCTTCTATTTGGAACTGGGTTTGACTGCTATCCTGGACAAGCAGTGGGCAGAGCGCTTTTGGTGCTGGCATTTCTGTGGGTAATCGCCCTGGCGGGTTTTCTGGTGCTACGCCAAACCCCTAAAACCTCGCCGTTATGGGGCCTGCGGGATTTTTTCTGGCTGCTGCTGCTGGCCCTCAGCGTAGTCAGCCTGCTGGCCGTGGTGGCCCTGGCTACCGGCCTCATCACCATTCAAGGAAACCCCTTCGCACCCCCAGGAGACTAAGTTGCTCTCGACTATGTTTGGCAAAAAGCACCGACCTCAAGCCGCTCGGGACAAACACCCGCAGTTAATCTATGTTTCAAAGCCCGCTTGTACACCTTATGCGGGCGCACCTTAGCAGCATGCGCATTGCGGTCTTGTCGGACATCCACGGCAATCTTCCGGCGCTCGAGGCCGTTCTGGCCGATCTGGGGCAGGTTAGAGCCCATCTGGTGGTCGTCAATGGCGACCTCGTAAACCGGGGGCCTTCCAGCCGCGAAGTGGTGGAGTGCTTGCTCGACCTCAAATCTTCCAGGCAGGGGCACGCCCTCGCACCCGAGGGCTTCTGGTTCACCCTGGGCAACCACGACGATCTGGTGGCCAGATGGGCCCGGCGCGACCCTGCTCTGGCCGAACTCTACAACGATCCCTTGTTTGAACCCACCGCCTGGTCGGTGGCCCAGCTCCCCCAGGCCCACCTGGACTGGGTGGGCAGCCTGCCCTTTCAGGTTGCCATCGAGGAATTCCCCCGGCGGGTCTTTGGGCTGGAGCAAGCAGAGGGGATTGGCGAAAGGGTTCTGGTACGGGCAACCCATGGCTCACCCCGCCACTACCGAGAGGGCTACGATGAACACCAGACTCCGGGCATCCTTACCGAAATCAGTGAAGACTACCCGGCCCGGCTGCTGGTGGGGTCGCATACCCACCGCACCTACATGTACCCGTTGGGCGAGGCCCTGGTACTGAACAGCGGGGCAGTGGGAGCCCCTTTCAACGGCGACGTGCGCGCACAATACGCGGTGGTAGAAATAGGTGAAAACCATCTTCAGGTGGATTTCCGTCAAATTCCCTACAACTTACAGGCTGCGCTGCAAACCTATTACGACTCGGGCCTGATGGAAGAAGGGGGCCTCGGGGCCGAGATTTACTACCAAGAGACCCGCACCGCCCGCTCGCTGCTGATGAACTTCTGGGCGTGGTCGAAGGGTCAAAACCTTCCCCGTGACTGGGACTCCTGGCGGATGTACCAGGCCGCTCACCCCGAGCGATTTAGCTCTCCAAAATGAGCCCTTTGGGCCAGCTTAGGGTTTGGTAAGTAACTTATTTTTAGACCGGTGGATGCCCTTAAAAATACTGCACCCCTCAGGTCGCAGGTCGTATTTCTCTGGGCGGGTGTTGTGTCTCAGATCTCCCTGGCAGCTCTGCGAAGATTGATGGCGTGGGAGGGTATGCGAGCTTAATGCTTTGTTACCAGACCACTGCAGGCATTGCAACCTGCAACTACCTCAAGGGGGTAGACTCGAGGCATGAGCCTCTCCCCCGAGCGCATCCGCGAGTTTGTCATGGCCGGTCATGGCGACCTGGCCAGGGTCCAGGCTATGCTGAACGAAACCCCCGAACTCTTGAATCAGGCCCACCAGTGGCGGCCCGGCGACACCGAAACCGCCATCCAGGGAGCGGCCCATGTGGGCAGCCGGGTCATCGTGGAGTATCTTCTGGCCCGGGGCGCACCGCTGGAAATTTCGACGGCTGCCATGCTGGGGGATACCCGGACCGTGCAGCAGATGCTCGAGGAAAACCCCGCGCGGGCAGCCCATAAGAGCGCCCACGGCATTGCATTGCTGCCCCACGCCGCACTTTCGGGTAAGGAAGAGATGCTCGAGCTGGTCTGGGCGTACGGGGCTCAAGAAGGAAGCAGCATGGCCCTGAGCCTGGCCGTTGGCCGGGGTGATCTGGGGCTGGTGCGCTGGCTGCTGGATCAGACCAGCCCCGACCTGAGCTGGCAGAACTACCAGGGTAAAACCGCCTTGCAGATGGCCCTCGAGGCCGGCCACCACGAAATTGCCGAGCTGCTGCAGCAGCAAGAAGGAGGTTAGTTTGGAGCACCTGCTGGACTTTCTGCTTTCGACCCGCACGGTAGCGGTCTTGGGTGCCCACCCCAACCCCAACAAACCGGCTTTTTATGTGCCCGACTATCTGCATCGCAAGGGGTATAAGCTCCTTCCGGTCAATCCGGGCTATGCGGGGCAGGAACTCTGGGGGCAGACCGTGGTTAGCAGGCTGACCGACCTGGGCGAACCAGTAGACATCCTGAACGTGTTTCGCCGCAGCCAGGCCCTGCCCGACCACCTCGAGGAAATCCTGCACGTCCGGCCCCGGCTGGTCTGGTTGCAGTCGGGAATTATCCACGACGGGTTTGCCGAGACCCTGCAGCAGGCGGGGATGCAGGTAGTGCAGGATCGCTGTTTGATGGTGGTGCATCGGAAGCTCGTAGGCTAGGCTGGCAGCCAGCCGTACCGGATGAACCCGCCTTACAACCGAGGGCCGACCCCTGGCCCATGATTTTTTCCGACTATGCCCAGCGACCTCCACAGCACCCTGTTGACCTGGTATCAACTCCACAAGCGCAAGCTACCGTGGCGGGGGGAGTCAGACCCCTACAGGATTCTGGTGTCGGAAGTCCTGTTGCAGCAGACCAGGGTCGAGCAGGCCATTCCTTATTACCAGCGTTTTTTGCAGCAATTCCCTACCCTGGAAGACCTGGCCAGGGCCGACCAGGAGGCCGTACTCAAAGCCTGGCAGGGTTGTGGCTACTACGCCAGGGCCCGCAACCTGCACAAGCTGGCCCACAAGATTATCTCTGGCAGCCAGCATCTCCCCAGATCGTCCAGTGAATTGCAGGCCCTGCCCGGCATCGGCCCCTACACCGCAGCCGCCGTAGCCTCGATTGCGTTTGGCGAGCCGGTCGCGGCGGCGGATGGCAATGTGCGGCGGGTCTTGTCGCGCTGGAATGCCTGGGAAAATCCAAACCCTAAGCAAGTGCAGGAAGCCGCCGATACCCTGATGGCCGAGCTGGTCTACTGGGGCGGGAGTGTGAACACCTCCGACGGCTCCCTGCCCGGCGACTGGAACCAGGCCCTGATGGAACTGGGCGCTACGGTTTGCACGCCCCAGAACCCGGGCTGCAGGGTCTGCCCAGCGGCCCGGTTTTGCCAGGGGAAAACCCGCCCCGAGCGCTATCCTGCCACCAGAGCGCGCAAACAGAAAGGCCTCGAGGTGGTGGCGCTGGTTTTACAGGGGCCGAAAGGAGTCCACCTCGAGCTGCGCCAGGGCCGCGTTCTGGGTGGACTGTGGGGCTTTCCGATGGAGGAGGGCCCGGGGGCCCTGGGCCGCCTGCTGGCCCGCTTCGGGCTGGACTCCGCCGAGCCCGTGGGCACCGTACGCCACAACTTCACCCACCGCAAACTACACATTCAGGTCTACCAAGCTCACTGGGAGGCCAGGGAAAACCCCAAGAACCGCCCTTTATCGCGGCTGGATCGAAAGATACTGGAACTGATCCGGGCTGGACAGTCTCGCCTGCTTTAATCCATTGCGACCGCTAAACGCAACCCTTCTTCGGCCATCCGGGCATACGTGCCCTGGCCCAGCACGCACAGGCCCAGTCCATACAGACCTTCCAGGCGGTGCAGCCGAAAGGAAGCCGAATCCCACTCAGCCTCGGCAAATACCCTGTACTCGACACGATAGCCGGGGGTTCCGTCCCGCTCGGCAACCTCGGCCTGCTGGGTGGTGAAGGCAAAACCAAGCTGTCTCAGGTGCTGGTAGAGGTCGGGATAGGCCACCTCCGACAGGCGCCCGGCTTCCTCGGCCATGCTGCCAAGGTAGAGTTTGGGCCCCAGAAAACTCCCCACCGCCAGTACCACTGTTGCGGCGGTTTTGCGCGGCCCCTCCCAAGTTTCGATACCCACTGCGGCCTGTCCTTCCAACTGCAACCGGGTCACCGAGAGTTGCAGGAGGTGAATGCGGGAGTGGTTTTCCAGTTTGTACTTGGCCCGGCTGTGCAAAGCCCAGCCCTTGAGACCGTCTTCTCCCACCTCGGCCAGCAAAGAACCCTGGGGGAAGGGGGCCTGGATGGGCGTGAAAGGCAGGAAAACCGAGTCCAGGCTGGTGGTAACCAGCCCGACCCTCCTCCCTTTCATTGCCAGCGCATAGGCCGCCTCGCAGCCCGCAAACCCCGCCCCCACGATGAGTACGTCGTAGTCCACGAGCTAATCATACGCAGTGCGTTCCGTTTGCGAAGAAATCCAGGGTTTTAGGGTTGAGGCCATCAGCACATTGAGATAGCAATATTCGTTGTCTAATCATCGGCTCGTCGCGCTAATCTTCCAGGTACGTGTACCCCACCAGTTCCCGCGCATACAGCTCCATGAACGAGCCTTTCTCCACCGGGGTCAGCTTCTTCGAGGAACGCACCAGCTTCTCGACTGCTTCAGCCAACTCGTCGTCCTCGTAGCCCATCTTCTCAATCACCCGCCGGGCCTTCTCACCCAGGATGAAGCGCTCGATGTCGTAGCCATCCTGGTCTACCATCACGTGGGCCTCGCCAATACGCCCGAAGAGGTTGTGGTTCATGCCCAGAACGTCCTGGTAGGCCCCGGTGAGGAAAACCCCCAGGTAGTAGCGCTCGCCTTCGCGAATTTCGTGGACGGGCAGGGTGTTGCGTACATCGTGGGTATCAATGAAGCGGTCAAACTTGCCATCGCTGTCGCAGGTGATGTCCACCAGGGTGGCCTCGCGGGTGGGGCGCTCGTTCAGGCGTGAGAGCGGCACGATGGGGAACATCTGCTTGATGGCCCAGGAATCGGGCAGGCTCTGGAAGAGGCTGAAGTTGCAGACCAGCTTGTCGGCTAACATTTTTTGCAGGTCTTCGAGTTCGTCGGCGGGGTAGTCGAGCTCCAAAGCCAGCTTGAGGGTCTTGCGGGCAATCTGGTAGAACAGCGCCTCGGCAGCCGCCCGGTCGCGCAGCGAGATCAGGCCCAGGTCGTAGAGGTTCTGGATGGTGTCCTTGTTGGCGAAGGCGTCGTGGTAGACCTCGCGGTAGTTCTTGGCCGAGATGCTTCTGGCCAGGTCGAACATATCCTTGACCACTGGATGGACGTCTTTGGGTTGCTCAACTTTCTCTTCGCCGGGAGGGCGGATGGTATCCACCACTTCCAGCACCAACACACTGTGGTAGGCGGTGATGGCCCGGCCCGACTCGGTGACCAGACTGGGGTGGGGTTCGCCATGAGAGTCGCAGACTTCCATGGTGACGTAGACCAGATCTTCGGCGTACTCGTTCAGGGAGTAGTTGGCCGAGGCGTAGAAGGCGGTTTTGGAGCCGTCGTAGTCTACCGCCAGGCCACCGCCCAGGTTGAGGTAGCGTACAGGGGCCCCCAGTTTGCGTAGCTGCACATAGGTCTGGGCAATCTCGCGCACGGCCTGTTTGATGCGGCGGATGTCGGTAACCTGGCTGCCGATGTGCGAGTGCAACATGGCGATGGTTCCCAGCATTCCGGCCTCGGCCAGCATGTCCACGGCACGAATGATCTCGGGGGTGGTGAAGCCGAATTTGGCGGCCTCGCCGCCCGATTCTTCCCACTGGCCCGAGCCTTTGGTCTTGGGCTTGTACCGGATGCCGATCTGCGGTTCTACCTCGAGCTCCTGGGCAATGCGAATGACCCGGCCCAGTTCGGCGAATTTCTCCAGGGTAATGATGACGTTTTTGCCCAGTTTTTTGCCCATCAGGGCCAGGCGGATGAAGTCGTCGTCTTTGAAGCCATTGCAGGCGATGATGGCCTGGGGATGCAGGTTCTGCGCCAGGATCAGGGCCAGCTCGGCTTTGGAGCCGGCCTCGAGGCCGTGAGCATAAGGCCTCCCGGCCCGGGCAATGGTCTCCACTACCATGCGCCGCTGGTTTACCTTGACCGGATAAAGGCCCCGGTATTCAGCGTCGAAGTGATACTTTTTGATAGCCCGCTTGAAGGCTTCGTTCAGGGCCACCACTCGAGCTTCCAGAATCTGAGGAAAGCGCAGCATTACAGGCAGAGGACGACCTTCATCCCGCAAGTCCTGCACGATCTCATAGAGCGAAGCGCTGGAGCCGTCTTCGCCAGTCGGTGTGACCTCGAGCTCGCCATCCTCTCCCACCCGAAAAAACCCCGCCGCCCAGTGGGGGACGAGGTAGGTTTCTTCGGCATCCTTGGCAGTGTAACGTTTGAGCTTCTCCAACTTGAATCCCGGTCTCCTTAAAGCGCTCTCCTTAAGCAGGAAGGAGGTGGGCGCCCAGGCTACGGTCTGAATGTCTCGGTGCAAGCACAGGGGCAAGCACTACCACGGCATCCACCGTGCGCTGTCCAGAAAAGAGTGTAGGGCAAACTGCCCCAAGATGCTATAGGAAATCGCCATTCAGCGGCAAGGGGCCAAAAGCAGGGAGTAACCAGTCCCAGACTCCAGCTCCCACGCGCTTCTCTCCCCTGCTCACTTTCTCTGCACTATGATGGGGTGCAAGGGGTGAAATCCATGTCTTTAGAGAGCCAGCAGCCGTATAAGCCCAAGCCTCCCTTGGAAATACAACTCTTGATCAGCGGGCAAACCGAGTGGCTCCCACTGGAAAATCCCCGCAACTTACAGACCAGGGCCAGTGTGGAGGGGCATTTTGGCTTTCGCCTCGAGTGCGATGGGTTGGGGTTTCGTCCCCGCGACCACATGGGTCAGTTTTTTGCGCACTTTCTGGTACTCCAAAACTACCTGGCCAGCACCGATCTCAAATACCTTCCCAAAGCTGCGGTTTCGTATCGGATCTTCTCGGACAAAATCGAACTTGAGATCCAGGCCTATCCCGCCGATCTGCCCGCCCTGCCCCAGGGTTTTGCTGGTTGGGAAGGCCGTAATCCCACCCACATGACCTATAATGCCAAACCCAGGGAGTTGCAGGCGCTGGTAGATTTCCTCAAACACTGGGTTCGTTCGTGAGCCAATGGTCTGAAGTTGGAGCGCGAGGTTCTTTGATTTTCTGTTTTTTACATAATCAGATCCGATTCATGGTTTTTAGGAATTTGTATCACAGGGGTGTTACGGGCTGGGCTTGGAGGCAGGTTTATCGTTCTGAAACAGAAAAATACCCTGATTGACAGGGTTGTTTTAGGAGCAATCCGGCGCTGGTTATATTTTGCTAAAAACATAATTTGTGTTATACTGGGGAGGTGAATGCAACCCGCACGAAACCTACCTCCTTCGTCAGGTTCGGCAAAAGCAGCGTACGCGCCACCCCCGACGGACGCATCCACGCCCTTGAGGCCCTCCGCTCTTTGGGTCTGAGCGGGGTCCCAGAAGAACTCGAGGCCCTCGCTCGCGCACATGGGCTGCGCCCCAGCCTGCGCAGCTTTGGCGGGGTGCGCGAGGCCGCGCTTAGCTACACCGAATATGCCATGTTGGTCTTCAGCCTGGATACCCTCGAGGCCCGGCGATGGCGCGGCAGGGCCAGGGAGATCCTGCGGCGCTACCTGGAGGGTGACGTGACCCTGGCCGCCGAGGTGGTCGAGCGCAGCCCCTCGCCCGGGCACCGACGCTGGCTCTCGGCCCGGCTCGAGAGCGTGGAGTCACGCAAGCGCTTCATGTCCACGGTGGCCAAGCACGGCGGCGAGGGCCACATCTACCAGCAGGTCAGCTCGCTTTCCAACCAGAGTGTGCTCAAAATGAACTCCGCGGACTTCCGCCGTGCCCGCAAGGCCCGCAACACCCGCGACGGCATGACCGCCACCGAGCTTTTGCGCCTGAGCTACCTCGAGGCCGCTACCAGCAAGGCCATCGAGCAACGCCGGGCCAGGGGCAACGAGCAAATCCTGCGGCTGCACCGCCAGAACGCCGAGATCGAGCAGCAGCTCTGGGAGCAGACGGAGCAGCCCGACAATCCCGGCGCCTAGCGTCGGGGGGTTGGTGACAGCACATCACCCAGCTCGTTACGGCTCGGGCAGATACCACAGCAGGTCGAGGGCAGGCGGCTTGATGCCCTGGGTGCGCAGCAGCACCGCGATCTGCGCGGTGTGGCGCATCTCGTGAACCATCACATGCCAGAGCAGGCCGTCCACCGTGTATCGCTTCTGGGGGTCGTCGTGCGGACTCAGGACGCGCTGTAACTCTGCGACCGTAAGCGTGGAGAGATACTCGAGGGTGCTCACCTCCACCGCCCGCCAGTAGTCCAGCAGCGTCGGTAGTGCGAAGCCCGCATACTCCGGGCCGCCCTCGGTGCCGTTGAGGACGGGGGTGGTCACGAACACAGGTGCGTCGCGCTGGATGTCCTCGTGCAGCCAGAAGTCCTCCACCGAGGCGATGTGAAACACCAGGTCTTTGATGCAGTGGAAGCGCTCACCGCCCAGCAACGGGCGCGACAGAACCTCATCCGGCACGGCCTCGAGCACTCCCCACAACTCACGGCGGGCATGAACCAGATACTCGTACATCTCGGGAATGTTCATTGCTTCCACTTCTCATCTGAACCGACCTCGAGCCACACCTCTACGGTCTGTCCTGCCCCCAAGCCCTCGGCCTGGCGAACTTTGTCCTTGAGCGGGACGACGTACAGGCCGTCCTTGGGCCACAGCGAGGTCTTCCACTCGGTCTTTCCGATACGGACTTTTACCGGAATCATGCCCCAGCCGTAGGTCAAAAACCGCTCGGCACTCTTGATGGCCTGGCTCTGCTCCTCGGGCACGGTCACAAAGTAGAACGGAGCGGGGCCGCGCCACTCCCAGATTTCACCGCTGAACTCGAGGTTCACTCCATGCCTCCCCCAGGCGGAGGCCAGGCGCCCAGGATGCGCCGCAGCATGACCACCTGCCCGAGGTGGTAGGCGTTGTGGCCGGTAAACCAGACCAGCCTCGCCCCGACCGAGTATTTGCCGCCCAGAATGACACGCTCGAGGTTTTCGGGGTCTCGAGCGATCTCTTTAGCCTGCTCGAGGGCCGCCAGAAACGCGTCCTTAAGGCGCGGCCAATCGTCCGACGTGACAGCCGGCCAGTTTTCAGCCTGGTCAACTTCCGGCTCCGAGCCGGTCTCGATGGTCTGGAGATCGTGCCGCTGCCAGAACAGCATGTGGGCGACCACCTCGGCAATGGAGTGGGGCCAGCCCTCGAGTTTGGTCACCGCCTGCTCGGGAGACAGGTTGTCCAGAGCACGGGTGGCCGGGACGAACGAACTCCACTCCTCAATCAACCCCTCCACAAATTTAGTTGATGCAGCGGTGATAACTTCATCAGTCACTGCTTTCTCCTATAAGCACAGCAGCCGCTATCGCATGGGCCGAGGTGCGGTCGCCGGTCACCACCCGGCGGTGGTAGTCAATCTGGCCCAGATGATAGGCCAGATGAGTGAGGAACTGGAGCAGGGTGAGCCGGGTCGAGAATTCTCCGTCGGCATATCTGACCGGGAATAGCTGGCCCAAGTGGTTCTCGGTCAGGTTTGCGAACCCCGCCAGCACACCCTGCCTGGCCCCCGACAGCTCCTGCCGGATTTCGCTTCGCGGCACGCCACGCCTGCTGAATTCCGCCGCACGATCCCGCACATATCCGGTATGGCCGAAGGTGGCCCCGAAGAAGTGCTGTAGGCTGCCCGCCAGGTGCAAGAACAGCGTTCCGGCAGGGTTGGGCAGGCCGGGCAGCTCCTTCCAGACGCTGGCGTCGTCGGGGTAGAGATCGAGCTCGCGCCCCAGGGTGGAAATTTCGCGCAGGTAGAGTGCCTTCAGGTTCTGAAGCAGCATATTTCTCCGTTGGTGGGGACCCAACCTTACGCCCAGGTTTCGGTTCGCCACAGACCCCAAATGGCCTTTTCCTCGGTCTCCTCGCTCATCGTGTGGCCCACCGCCTTGAGGGCCAGCTTGATCTGCCCGACATGATAGCCCTCATGCCAGAGCAGGTGCTGGAGCAACAGGATGGGGTGGTCGTAGGCAGCGTTCTTGCCTTTCATGGCCCGGCCGGTGTGCAGCCGGGCCTTCACCGCCTCGCAGACCGCACTCGCACTCTGGTTCAGGGCTTGTTCGATGCGCTCTGGGTCAGGCTCGGCCCGCCCGTCCTGGCCGTCCTTGCCGAAAAGCGGGGACAGACCCTCCGCAAACTCTGGGGCGGTCTGGGAAAGCCAGAACAGCCGGGTCTGGTGAAGGTGTGAAAACTGCACCGAGACGGACGGGCTTCCTTCCATGGCCTTCGCATCCATCCCCCCTTCCGGCAAAGCCCCGAGCAGGTTGAGCAAGATGGTGTTGTTGCGCCCATACGAGTCCAGCAGGGCCTCTAAAACCGAATCCTTCATACCTGCTTCCTCCTGCATAACTTGACTTACGAATATGATTATAACGTATTGGCCTGTAACCAGCGCCCCCTTGTGCGCAGGGGGCGCGAAAAGTCCCCCATAAACGCAATTAAAGCCGGTTTCCGGCTTCGCCCGGTCGCTTTCGGCTCCGAAACACAACGCGGCAGTGGCAGGTTGGGCAGCGGTTTGGCCAAACAAAAACACCCCCCGGGGTGGGAGGTGATATAAGGCAGGCGCAGCAGGTTTTCACTTGATGAAGAGCATCTCCCGGTAGCTGGGCAAGGGCCAGTAGGAATCGGCCAGGACGCGCTCGAGCACATCGGCTGCCTTGCGTACCTCGGTCATTGCGGGCAGCACGTTATCGCGCATATGGTGGGCTTTTTCGTGCACCTCGTCACCCCCCAGTTCGGCGTTTTGTGCCTTGAGCTTCTCCAGGGCATCGGAAAGGGCATCGGTGGCTTCCACGACCTGCTGGATGGTGCGTTCGGCAGCACGGGACTTCACTTCGATCTCCGAGAGTTCAGCCAGGTAGCCCAGGGCGCCGGGCAGAATCTGGGTCTGGGCAATCCACTCGGTGGTCTCGCCTTCAATGTTGACCTGCTTAAAGTAGATGTCGTACATGATCTCCTGGCGGGCGTGAATCTCGCGCTCGTTGAGCACCCCCAGACGGCCAAAGAGCCTGGTGTTTTTCTCGTCGGTAAAGTGTTCAATGGCATCCATGGCCGTGCGAAGGTTCAACAGCCCGCGCTTGGCGGCCTCCTTGTGCCAGGCTGCCGAGTAGCCGTCGCCATTGAAAACGATGCGCTTGTGTTTGGCGTAGGTCTCCTTGATGGTCTCGAGGGCAGCCTGCTCAAAACGCATCTTCTTCTTCATCCTGGCTTCAACCGAGTCCATCAGGGCGTCCACCGCATCGGCCACGATGGTGTTGAGTACGGTGATGGGGAAGGAGATGCTCTGGCTACTGCCCACCGCACGGAACTCAAACTTGTTACCGGTGAAGGCAAAAGGCGAGGTGCGGTTGCGGTCGCCAGCGTGCTTGGGCAGTGGGGGCAGAACCGGGGTGCCGAGCTCGAGGGTTCCCGCCTTCTTACCCGAACCGCCTTTTCCGTTGGATAGCCGATCAAAGATATCGGTGAGCTGGTCTCCCAGGAAAATTGACATAATCGCCGGAGGTGCTTCGTTTGCACCCAGACGGTGATCGTTGGAAGCTCCCGATACGCTGATGCGCAGCAAGTCCTGGTGCGTGTCCACGGCCTTGATCACCGCGGCGCAGAAGAACAGGAATTGCAGGTTGTCGTGGGGGGTATCGCCGGGCTCGAGCAGGTTGATACCGGTATCGGTAGCCATACTCCAGTTGCAGTGCTTGCCGGAACCGTTGATGCCCGCAAAGGGCTTCTCATGCAGCAGAGCGACCAGGCCATAGCGGCGGGCGGTGTTGCGCAGGATCTGCATGATGAGCTGCTGGTGGTCAGCAGCGATGTTCGATGGCTCAAAAATGGGCGCGATTTCGAACTGACCCGGGGCTACCTCATTGTGGCGGGTCTTGACCGGAACCCCGAGCGCATAGAGCTGGTTTTCCGCATCGGTCATGAAGGACAATACCCGGTCGGGGATGGAGCCGAAGTAGTGGTCCTCGAGTTCCTGTCCGCGCGGCGGCCTGGCCCCAAACAGGGTACGACCCGTCATGACCAGATCGGGGCGTCGGTAGTAAAACTCCTCGTCAATCAGGAAGTACTCCTGTTCAGCTCCCAGAGTGGAGAAAACCTTTTCTGCATCTACCGCAAAGTGTTTGAGGGCACGCTGGACACTCCTGTCGAGGGCTTCGATGGAGCGCAGCAGGGGGGTTTTGAGGTCGAGGGCCTCGCCGGTCCAACTGGCAAAGGCCGTGGGAATACACAGGGTCGCACCGTTGGAGTGCCACATGATGAAGGCCGGCGAGGTGGGATCCCAGGCAGTGTATCCCCGCGCCTCGAAAGTGGCCCGCAGACCCCCCGAGGGAAACGAAGAGGCATCGGGTTCGGCCTGGATCAGTTCTTTTCCGGTGAAAGAGGCAATGACTTTCCCTTCAGAGACCGGCGAGTAAAAGCTATCGTGTTTCTCAGCGGTAAAGCCAGTGAGGGGATGAAACCAGTGGGTGTAGTGGGTGGCCCCTTTCTCCAACGCCCATTTCTTCATGGCCAGCGCGACCGTATCGGCGATACTGGGGTCGAGCGGGGTGCCTTTATCCATGGTGGCCTGGAGCGACTTCCAGACCGGCCTGGAAACCAGCTCGCGCAGTTCATCTATATCCAGCACATCGCTGGCAAATACCTCGCCTGCAATGTCGCTGGAAACCTTGCGTACATCCTTGAACCGCCAGTTGCGGGCTGCCGAGATTACATCAAATTCGTGGTTCACATTGCCTCCGTGGGAGCGGTGTCCGATCGTTTCCCTCCGCAACTTAGCTGCTCATTGCATCTAACTACTCGAGAGTCAACGTCCTCGCGGTCGGCCGCTTAAGTCAACACATTACCATAAACTGGCGAAAATCAACATATCTGCCCAATCAAAACGATCAAGCGTCACAGAATTTGTGTGCATTCTGCATTTATGGTAACCCCTCCACCGGTTGAATGGTAGCTTCTTGACTTATCTCTATTTTGCATATATGCTCTTTGCATATAAGATACTGGGGTAGAACCGGGGATGATCAAGCGCAACAACGAAGAACAGCACGGCCTGGATGGCCACGATGTTACAGGGTTTGATCGGCTCTCGGTAACGGTGGATGTGGTCATCCTGACCCTACGAGAAGGGCTTCTGGAAGCCCTGCTGGTCAAGCGCAAGGAGCACCCTTTCCTCAACTACTGGAGCCTGCCGGGTGGTTTTGTACAAATGCACGAATCGCTGGACGAAGCCGCCGCACGGGTTCTGCGACAAAAAGCCGGGCTGGAAGGAGTGGTGGGAAGTGCGGGAAGAGATGAAACCCGCCATCACCCGATCTACCTGGAGCAGCTCTACACGTTTGGCAATCCCCAGCGCGATCCCCGTATGCGCACCATCAGCGTGGCCAGCTACGCGCTGGTAGAAGCCAGTCACATTCGAGAAATCCCCGATGAAAGGGCACTTTTCAAGCTGCGCATCCCCCAGGGAGAGGGTGGGGTGGAAATTTTTGACGGAAGGCATAAAAAGTATTCGCTGGCTTTCGACCATGCCGAGATTCTGGGGGTCGCGATCAAGCGCATCCGGGGCAAACTCGAGTACACCCCCATCGGCTTCGAGTTGCTGCCTGGGCGCTTTACGCTGCGCCAATTGCAGGCCGTACACGAGACCGTACTGCAGAAAAAGCTCAACAAAGACTCCTTCCGGCGCAAGGTGCTGGCCTCGGGGTTGCTGGAGGCCACCGGGGAACTCGAGAGCGGAACCGGGTTCCGGCCAGCCGAGCTATACCGATTTCGGAGGGAAGTATGAAGACCGCAGTATTCATTGGGCGTTTTCAACCCCCCCACCTGGCCCACCTCGAGACCATGACCCGCGCGTTGGCCCGCTTCGAACAGCTGGTTGTGGTGATTGGCAGCGCCCTCTGCTATCCCACCCCCAAAAACCCTTTCAGTGCCGAACAGCTCGAGGCGATGATCCGGGAAAGTCTGCGCGGAGGAGCCGGCAGGCGGGGGGACAGGGGAGAAAAAGACCCGGGCCGCCTCTCCTCCCACCCGTTTCTCGACGCTCCACCCTCAACGCAAGACCCTCGACTCCACTTCGTGCCCATCCCGGACGACTTTTACGACGACCCTCGCTGGTTTCGTTCGGTACGCTCCGCGGTCGAAGCGATCGCGGGCAAAGACGCCGATATCTGCATCACCGGCTTCGACAAGGACCAGAGCAGCTACTACCTGCATGGCTTCGGCAACTGGCCCTTCGAGCCCAGCGGGGTGGTGAGCAAACTCAACGCCACAGACGTGCGGAATAGCTATTTTGCTGGCGGAAACGAGTGGAAAACGATGGTCCCAGAAGCCGTGCGACGGTTCATGGAGCATTTCGCCACCACCTCTGAATTCAGCCGTCTCCAAGCAGAGTGGAAAACGCTCGAGCACTTCCGCTGGCTCGATCAGCGCTACCCCTATCCCATCGTGCACGTCGCTACCGATGCCATGGTGCTGGCCCAGGGGCAGGTGCTTCTGGTCGAGCGGGGTGGGTCGCTCAGCAAAGGGGCCTGGGCGCTGCCGGGCGGTTATGTGGAGTTGAAGGAGACCCTGCTGGAGTCTGCTCTACGCGAACTGCAGGAAGAAACCGGCTTACAACTGCAACCCCCGCTGCTCAAGGCCACCAAAGCCTTTGACTACCCTGGCCGTAGCCTGCGCGGCAGGGTCATCAGCCACGGCCACTACTTCGATCTGGACGACACCCCGCCCCCCCCCGTTCATGGTCAGGACGACGCCTCCAGAGCCTTCTGGCTCTCCCTCAGTGAACTGCCCCGGCACCAGGCCCGTTTCTTCGAAGATCACTACCAGGAAATTCGCTGGTTCGTGGAACGGCATTTGTAAGCGAGGTCGAGGCTCGAGGGCCGAAGTAGAAAAGTCGGAGGCTAACGGCAAGCAGCTGTCCCACCTGGTTCTCAAACTTCTGGCGAAAGGAACGTCCATGAAACCCCTCAACCCCCACAACCTGATCCTCAATACCGATAGCTACAAAGCCAGCCACTTTGCCCAGTTTCCCCAGGGTATGACCTTCGGGAGCTGGTACATCGAGAGCCGGGGCGGCGACTCCAACTTTGTGCGCTTCTTCGGTCTACAAGCCTTCTTGATGGAATACCTATCCCGGGGGGTAAGCATAGCCGACGTGGAAGAGGCCGGGAGTGTTTTTTCAGCCCACGGCCTACCCTTCCCCTATGAGCGCTGGATGCATGTTGCCAGAGACCTCGGGGGCAGGCTGCCGGTGCGTATCCGTGCGGTTCCAGAAGGAGCCGTGATTCCTGTCCATACTCCGCTGGTAGTCATCGAAAGCACCGACCCCGAACTGCCCTGGCTACCAGGCTGGATGGAGACCGCGTTGTTGCGGGCGGTCTGGTATCCCACCACAGTCTGCACCGTATCGTGGGAGATCAGGCAGATCATCCGTGCAGCGCTGGAAAAAACTGCCGACGATCCCGAGGCCGAACTGCCCTTCAAGCTGCACGACTTTGGGGCGCGGGGGGTGAGCAGCCAGGAGAGCGCGGGCCTGGGCGGGATGGCCCACCTGGTCAATTTCATGGGCACTGATACGGTAACTGCGCTCATCTACGCTCGCAACTATTACGGGGCGGAAATGGCGGGCTACTCCATTCCCGCCATGGAGCACTCCACCGTGACCAGCTTTGGCCGTGCGGGCGAGGCCCACGCTTACCGGCAAATGATCGAGACTTTCGGCAAGTCGGGTGCGCTGTTTGCAATGGTGATTGACTCTTACAACCGCGAGCACGCGGTGAGCCAGATCATTGGCGAGGAGCTGAGGGACTTGATCGTATCCTCGGGTGCAACCCCGGTCATCCGTCCCGACTCCGGCGACCCACCCTTTGTGGTACTGCGTACGGTGCAGACTCTGGAAGCCAAATTCGGAGCGACGGTCAACACAAAAGGTTTCAAGGTTTTGAATGGTGTGCGGGTCATCCAGGGCGACGGCATCAACGCTGCTAGCATTCGCAAAATTCTGTTCCTGTTGGAGCAGTGGGGCTACAGCGCCTCTAATGTGGCTTTTGGCATGGGTGGTGCGCTCTTGCAGCACCCCCACCGCGACACCCAGAAGTTCGCCCAGAAACTGCACCTGGTCACGGTAGGGGGTCTGACCTATGGCGTGAGCAAGAGCCCCACAGACGACATGGGCAAGGCCAGCAAGAAAGGCCGCCTGGACGTGATCCGCGACGAGCGTGGCATCCGCACGGTCGACCTCGAGGCCGGTGAATACACCCCGCACCCCCAGAGCGTCCTGCACACCGTCTTCGAGAACGGCGAGATTTTGAAGCGGTACACCTGGGAGCAAGTAAGGGGGAATGGATGAACTGGTCTGGCGCTGGCAGCCAACCTTGCCAACCCCCCGGCGTGGACGTGGAACTGGCCAGCCCGAATTGAAGTCAACACCATCCACGCCTCGAGCAGGTCAGGCAGGTTCTGGCAGGTCAACCTTTGGATACTTTGTTGGCCCACCCAGGCATTTCTGGCTAAAGCCCTGCGCTTGCAGGCGTATACTCAGCGTTGCATGTCGCCTGCCGCTACCCTCCTGCAAACGCGAATTGCAATCTCCGGTTTCTTCATTCTGCACGGGTTTGTGGCCGCGACCTGGATTTCGCGCATCCCTGCCGAGAAAGAGCGCCTCGAGATGAGCGCAGCAGTACTGGGGCTGGTGTTGCTGGGCAACATGCTGGGGGCGCTGCTGGGAGGTCTGACCGCTGGAACCTCGGTGGCGTGGTGGGGCAGCCGCCGGGTGGCCCGTATCTTCGGAATGGCTGTATCGCTCTCCTTGCCGGTACTGGGATTACTACTCTCTCCGGCGTGGCTGTTTGCCGGTCTGGTGCTGTACGGTTTTCTGCTTAACACCCTCAACATTGGCATGAACACCCAGGCGGCGGCCCTGGAAACCAACTATGGCAAGCCCATCTTCTCTTCCTTCCACGCGCTGTGGAGCGCGGGGGCGCTGGCAGGTTCTCTGGCGGGTGCGGGGCTGGCCGGGCTGGGGCTCTCCCCCTTCTGGCACTTTTTGCTGATCGGCGGACTGGGGGCCGGCCTGGCCTGGCGGGCCGGTGGGTGGCTGTTGGCGGCCTCGCCCTCTCCCACCCGGCAAACCTTCGTGCTACCCAGCGGCTCACTGCTGTTGCTGGGTCTGATGGGCTTTTGCACCGCCATCAGCGATGGCTCGATTGCCAGTTGGAGCGGGGTCTACCTGCGCAGCCTGGGGGCACCGGAATCGCTGGCTGCGCTGGGTTTCGCGGTGCACCAGGCGGTGATGCTGGTGGGGCGTTCCAGCGGCGACTGGCTGGTGCGGCAGTTCGGGGCGGTGCGGGTGGTGCGCTATGGCGCACTGCTGGGTGGCTTCGGGCTGGGGGTAGCGGTGGTCTCGGGCACGGTAGGGGGCATGTACTTCGGTATCGCCTGTATGGGCCTGGGTATGGCCACCCTATATCCACTCATGTTCGCTGCGGCCTCCCAGACCCCTGGCATATCCCCGGCAGCGGCCATGGCCAGCATCTCTACCATGAGCACCATCGGCGGGCTGGTAGGGCCGGTGCTGCTGGGCGCAGTAGCCGAGGTGGGCACAGTTCGAGCCAGCTTTGCGGTAGCGGCGTTGCTGGCAGGGGTGGTGAGCTATCTGGCTTTTTCACTTGCCAACTACCGGGTAGTCCGGGCACGTGCCTCAGATTGAAACCCCAGCTCCATCCCACTGTAACTCAAACAACCTGGCCCAGCTCGCAGCCAGATCGGCAAAGGTTGGGCGGGTTCCCAGGTCTTTTCCGGCCATCCCCGGCCCCGCTACCAGCAACATCCCGTACTCGCGGGTGTGGTCGGTGCCTCGCCAGGTGGGGTCGTTGCCATGGTCGGAGACGATGAACAGGTAGTCGTCCGGGCCGAGTGCAACCAGGAATTCGGGTAGTCGCGCATCGAAGTCTATCAGTGCCTGGGCATATCCCAGGGAGTTGCGACGGTGACCGAACTTGGCGTCGAAGTCCACCAGGTTGGTGAAGATCAGACCGGAGAAGTTCTCGCGCATCAGTTCCAGGGTGCGCTCCATACCCTGGGGGTTGTCGCCCGACCCCACCTCGCGGGTGAAGCCCCGGTGGGCGTAGATGTCGGGAATTTTGCCCACCCCCACCACCTCCAATCCTCCTGCTTTGATCACATCCAGAACGTTGTGGGGCGGCTCCAGCGCATAATCGTGGCGCAGATCGTCGCGGCGGTAGAAGTTCCCCGGCTCGCCCTCGAAGGGTCGGGCAATCACCCGCGCACAGGCCAGCGGCCCCACCAGCATCTCCCTTGCGACCCTGCACCAGTCGTAGAGGGTCTTTAGGGGAATCTTGCCGACGTGCGCCGCTATCTGAAAAACCGAGTCCGCCGAGGTATAGACAATGGGAAAGCCGGTGCGAAGGTGTTCGTCACCATAGTCGCGGATGGCATCGGTGCCCGAATAGGGCAGGTTGAGCAGGTATCCCCCCACTCCGATGCGTTCACAATACCTGGCCAGGAAGTCCTGTGGATAACCCTGTGGAAAAACCCGAAACGCGTTCTCGAGCTGGATGCCCACAAACTCCCAGTGGCCGGTGGAGGTATCTTTGCCGGGGTTGACCTCCACCATTCGCCCAAAAGCACCTTTGGGCTGCGCTACCTGAGGAACCGTGTGTACCCCCGGCACGTGGCCCAGCCCGAGCGCAGCCAGATGGGGCAGCTCAATTCCGGTCTTGAGCACGGTGTGGTCGAGGGTATCGGCCCCTTCGTCGCCAAACTGCGCGGCGTCGGGCAGGTAGCCCAGCCCCACCGAGTCCAGCACAATCGTGATGACCTTCATGCCCAAAGCATACCGGAGCCTAAGGAGAGCAGATGGGCATGAGAGCGGGGGTAAAGCGGAGGTATCCTCTCCTCCATGAGGATTTTTTTTGCCCACCACTCACCAGGCAACAAGATTTTTGTACTCTCCACGACCCCTGGTGCAGGCGAAAGCAAAAGGCTGAAAGCCGGTAATCTTCGCGGAGGCGCAACGTATGCCGGTCTCGGGCCGACATGAGACCCGTGCTGGCGACACTCCCAACGGGGTGTGTACGGGCACAAAAACCCGGTCGCCTGACCTCTACCTGTTTAGTGTGGCCGTACAGGCCCCCACTTCCTTGAGGTCGCTGATCTGGCCGCTGGAGTCGGTCTTGAAGGTCTGGAGGGTTCCCTTGAGGGTAGCGGTATTTTGCTGCTCGAAGCGGCAGCGCCACCAGGCACGGTGGCTATCGGCTCCGCTGGGGACGGTCATGTCCAGGAAAGCGGCTCCGCTGCGGCTCAAGTAGAAGTAGGCCACCATCGAGAAATTTTCCTTGAACAGTACGGTTCCCTTGGGGTCGCCATCGCTGTCACGCTCGGAGAGGGTGATGGTTCCGGCATCCTCGAGGTCTGGGCCGGTCACGGCAAGCTGCCAGCGCTGCCCCACGGCCAGCCGGGGAGGCCAGGCTGCGGCCTGGGGCTGCTGGGGCTGCTGGGGCTGCACGGCCTGAGCCCCCCGCTGGCTGGCCACACAGGTTCCAACTTCCTCGGCATCGGCGTTGGCATCTTTGAAGACAAAAAGCTTGCCCTGGATGGCCCCGCTCGCGTTTTGCGGGTCGAATCGGCAACGGGCCAGGGGATAGCTGTCGCCAATATTCAGGCGCACGATGTTGTCCTGCTGGAAAAACAGGGCCTCGGTTCGACGGCTGCCCAGGCTGGCGGTTGCCACAAAATCGCCATCGGCATCCTTCTGCCCCACCACCACCGACCACTCCCCTGTCCACTGGCCGCCCTGAACCCGCACCTGCCAGGTCTGGCCGGTATGGATGGCGGGGGGCCAGGCAGTTGTAGCGGCAGGCTGTGGCTGGGGGGTGCTGGCTGCAGGCGCACGGTTCACCAGCCCCGCCACGTTGGGGCCAACCAGACCCCAGGCCAGCGCGGAGGGGCGCATGAAAGCAGTGCGGGAGTTCCCCTGCCCCGACACCCCACGGGTGTGGATGCCGATTAACTCACCGTCCTGGTTGTAAATGCCGCCACCCGAGTTGCCAGGGCCGGTCTGGGCATCGTGCTTGATCCACTGCTTGCCGCCGCTCTCCATATCTTCGCCGGTAAACCCCCCCACAGCCCCACTCGAGAAGGTAATGGTATTGCCTCCAGTCCCCTGAAATCCAAAGACATAGATGGGGTCGCCCACAATCAGCTTGTTGGAATCGCCAATGGGAACTGCCGGAAAGGTCATGTTGCCGATGGGCTGACCGCCCGAGGTGCGGGTAATGCGTAGAAGGGCCAGGTCGAGATTGGGATCGGCAGCCACCACATCGGCCAGAAAACGCACCTCGGGGGGCTGATCCACAAAGCGGACGACGCCCACAAAAATGCGCGGGACAATTCGGCGGTTCTCGAGATCGCCGATCACATGGTAGTTGGTCAGGATGAAACCCTGCGGACTGATCAGGGTGCCCGAACCCGTGCTGACCGAGTTGTTGCCCACCGGGTAGGTAATAAACACCGTAGCCGCAATGATGCGTTCGCGCACATCGCGCGGCAAGGTTTGGGCCAGACCAGCTCCCCAGACCCACAAGACCAGTAAACACAACAGGCTTATACGACCGAACCCAGGCTTCATATCAACCTCCGCATTATGGGTACACATATATTACGTCGCATCTCAAAAATTAGAGGATTCTGGGTCTAATCCTGGTTTATTTGCACAGCCGAAGTCGGAAAGTGCTTCCTGAACAGATTTTTATCCAGGAGTTTTTTGCTCCGCCAGGACAGGGAAGCATGGGCGGGGGTCGCTCCAGCGGTATGTCCTGTACTCCTGGAACGAGCGCAGAATCAAGAAGCCTGCATACAACTTTCATATGCCTCAGCCTACCTGCTGTTTACCTGGGGCATGATCAGACCATGGGTAGTCGGACTGTTACTGGCAGCAGTGGCCCTGGCTCAAACCGGGCTCACCCCCGCCACGGGGGGCGGTTTCAGGCTTCAGGTGCGCGGTTACGATCTGGGCAAGTTGCCCGCAAAACCCCAGATTCGGGTGACGGGGGATGTATTCAAGGACTCGGCTCGAGTCAGCCTCCACTTTTTTGCCGACCCAGGCAGCAGTCCACCCCCTTATGCTCCCCGTATTCTTTCGGTTGACCTTAAGGGGCCCCTCCCGCTCCAGCAGACCTACCGGGTGGGCGACCCCTTAGACCCCCAGGCTCGAGGCACCCTGAGCTATGTGGACGATCGCAACCCCAGCAACCGCAAAAGCTGGGGTGGCAGCGGGAGCGTAACCATCACGGCGCTCAGCAATACCAGCCTCACCTTGCAGGGCAGCAGCATCCAGATGGCCAGCCCCAAACACGGCAACTTCGTGATGAGCTTTGTGTTGAAGGTAGATCGCCTGCGACGCTGAACACAGGGTTTTGCCGGTTTCCTGGGGGGTTCACCGACTTGCACACCTTATCCCTGCACTTCTGGCTAAGATAGATGGGTTGAGGAGATTCATGGCGACGACTTCACCTGTGCGCATTCCTAAAAGTTCGCTTCGACAGCAACTCATACGGCTCTTTAGAGCACTTCTCAAGCCGCTCTACTGGTGGTACGAGAAACGGGTCGAGGCCAGGGTACGCCGGGGCCACGCTCCCAAACACCTGGGGATGATTCTGGATGGCAATCGGCGTTTTGCCAGGGAACTGGGGTTGGAAGGGCACGAAGGCCACGAGCTTGGCGTACAGAAGGCCTACGAGGTTTTGGAGTGGTGCCTCGAGCTCAAAATACCCACCGTAACCATCTGGGTGTTTTCCACCGACAACTGGAGCCGCAGCCAGCTCGAGGTCGAGACGCTGATGCGCCTTTTCGTCCAGGAGGCCCAGCGCATGGCCCAGGACCCCCGCATCCACGCCAACGAGGTGCGGGTAAAGGTGATCGGACGGCACGACCGCTTTCCCCCCAGAGTGCTTCAGGCCTTAGAAGAGCTGGAAAAAGCCACCGCGCACCACAGCGGGATGCTGCTCAACATCGCCATGGGCTACGGCGGGCGGGAAGAAATTATAGACGCGGTCAAGAGTCTGCTGCTGGAAGCCGCCAGAACCGGCAAGTCGCCGGAGGAGCTGGCCGCCGAGCTTGACATGGAACACATCTCCGAGCGGCTTTACACCGCAGGCGTGCCCGACCCCGACTTCATCATTCGCACCTCGGGCGAGATCCGCCTTTCGGGCTTTTTGCTGTGGCAGGCCGCCTACAGCGAGTACTACTTCTTCGATGCCTTCTGGCCGGCCTTCCGCAAGGTGGACTTTTTGCGGGCGGTGCGCGACTACCAGAAGCGCGAGCGACGCTTTGGCAAGTGACATCCGCCTATTAGCCGATAGCTGATAGCCAATAGCTAATAGCTTTTGACCTGAGACCTGCGACTAACTTTTGACCTGCGACCTTCCTCACCATGGCTGGGTAGACTGGAAGCGGCTACCGTATGACACTGGCGATTCAAACTCTGAATCTGAGAAAAGCTTTCAACGGCCGCGTCGCAGTGGAAGACCTGAGCCTGGAGGTTCGGGCGGGGGAGGTTTTTGGCTTCCTCGGCCCAAATGGGGCTGGCAAGACCACCACCGTCAAGATGCTGCTGGGGCTAACCTATCCAACCTCCGGTCAGGCTACTCTACTGGGAAAACCGCTGGGCAGCCTCGAGACCAGGCGCCAGCTGGGATTTTTGCCCGAGCTGTTTCGCTTTCACGACTGGATGACCGGAAAGGAGTTTCTGCGCTTTCACGGGCAGCTCTGCGGGATGCCGGCAAGCGCCCTCCAGCGGCGCATCCCCGAGGTGCTGGAGCTGGTTGGGCTTCTGGGGCGTGAAAACGAACGTATCAAGGGCTACTCCAAAGGGATGCAGCAGCGCATCGGGCTGGCCCAGGCCCTTCTGAACCATCCCCGGGTGGTGTTTTTGGACGAGCCCACCTCGGCCCTGGACCCCATCGGACGACGTGAGGTACGCGAGATCATCCGGCACCTGAAGGCTGAGGGCACCACCATCTTCCTCAACTCGCACCTGCTCTCGGAGGTTGAGCTGACCTGTGACCGGGTGGCTTTTGTGGACAAGGGCCGGGTGGTGCGGAGCGGAGCGTTGAAGGAGTTGTTGCGCGAGAGACTCGAGGTCGAGCTGCGGGTTGGCGCACTGAACCCAGAGCTGCTATCGGAGCTAGGGCGCCATGCCAGGGTTTTGCACCACGGCCCGGATACGGTGTTGCTCGAGACCGAGAGCGAGGACGTGCTGCCGATCCTGGCTCAGACCGTGGTTAACTCGGGGGCTGGCCTCTTTTCCCTTAGTCCGCGCAAGATCAGCCTGGAAGACCTGTTCGTGAAGCTGGTGAGCAAGGAGTCGTCGTGAGGAACCTGCTGCTGATAGCCCAGTTCACCTGGCAGGAGGCCCTGGGGCGGCGCCTGTTGTGGGCCATAATCCTGCTCACGCTGGTTTTTTTGTTTTTTTATTTTCTGGGTCTGAACTTTCTGCTGGATAGCTTCGAGCGCCGGGCGGCGCAGCTGGGGCGAGAGCTTTCACCTGAGCAGATGGTGGTTCCCAGTGCGGTGCTGGTTCTGATGGGGATGTACATTGTGAACTTTTTGGGAAGTTTGACCGGTGTGTTCACCACTATTGCCAGCATTAGCGGGGAGGTGGACTCGGGCACCTTGCAGTCCATTCTGCCCAAACCCATCCGGCGCTGGGAGTTTGTGCTGGGCAGGTGGCTGGGGCATCTGAGTCTGGCCCTCCCCTATCTGCTGCTCTTGTCGCTGGCTCTGGTCTATGGTTCTTATGCCCTGACCGGCTACCTGCCCCCAAACCCCCTCGCAGCCATTGCCCTGATGCTGCTGAGTGTTCTGTTCTTACTCACTCTAACCTTGCTGGGCAGCAGTTTGTTCTCCACCCTCACTACCGGGGTAGTGATGTTCATGATCTATGGTCTGGGCTGGATTGGGGGGATTCTGGCCAGCGTGGGGGCTTTCACCAACACCCCAATGCTAAAGCGTCTGGGGGAAGTTAGCAGCTATATGGTGCCAAGCGACCAGCTCTGGCGCGGGGCCTCGGTGTTTTTGCAGCCCGAGATCATGTTGGGCGCGCAGGATTCCGCCCGTGGCAACCCGTTCGTGGGCAGCGAGCCGCTCGCCACGGGCTATCTGCTGTGGGTAGCGGCCTACAGTATCCTGGTGCTGGTAGCAGCGGTCTGGGTTTTCCGGCGGAGGGATTTTTAGCTGTAATCGCGCTAGGAGTTGATCAGCAAAACCAACAGGGCCAGCACTCCGCCTGGAACCAGTCCAAGGGTCACGTAAACACCCAGGCCCCTGGCCCCAAACGACAGAGCCGTCTTGAACAGGGTATTGCTAAGCGAGGCGATGATAATGGCGATGGCGGCCACCTGTAAGGTTAGCTCCTGGTTCTCGGCCAGCCGCGCCAGCGAAAGCGAGATGGCATCTACGTCTACCACCCCCGAAAGTGCACTGATCACAAAAACCCCCGCGCTGCCAAAGGCCTCGAGGCCAGTTCTGGTCAGCAGCATAACCAGGGCATATACCCCGGCAAACAACAAAGCGCTCTGCAATTGTAAAGGGTTTTGCACCGGTACCCCTTCAGATACCGCCTGATCCTGCCGGGCCAGCCAGGCTGCGCTCAGAAACCCCCACAGTAGCCATACCAGTACCGGCAGCCAGAGGATACCTACCAGTGCCGGGGCGATAATTGCGCTCCAGACCAGAATTCGGCCCAGCATCATCTGCGAGGCCAGCACAGCCCCACTCGCCCAGAGCGGGTTTTTGCTGGGGTTGGCCCGCCCCTGGGCAATCATCGAGAGGGTTACCGCTGTAGACGAGACCAGTCCACCCAGAATGGCGGCTGCGCCCAGGCCTCTGGAGCCAAATAAACGAAGGGACAGATAGCCCACAAAGTTGACCCCGGCAACCAGCATGACTACCACCCAGATCTCGCGGGGGTTCCAGACCCCATATGGCCCAAAGTTGGCGTCTGGCAGCAGCGGATAGACCACCCCCAGCAGCAAGACCAGCAAAACCGCTGCCTCTACCTCGTTGCGTTGGATGCCGCCAGCAAAAGCATGTAGCTCGTCGTGGAAGGCCAGAAAAGCCAGCAACAAGGCACCTGCAAACAAAGCCGGCAGCACCAGGCCCAGGCCAGCCAGCACTCCCAGGACATTTACCGTGAGGGCCGCTACCTGGCTGGTGGCATCGCGGCTGTTTTTGAGGGAGTAGATCGCCAGCCCGGCCACTCCTGCCAGCCCCACTGCGGGCAACCACGGGACCGGCCCCAGTGCGCTCACGCCCCCCAGCAGTCCAATCAGGGTGAAGGTGCGCACCCCTCCAATGGTCGAGCCCTGGCGCTCTACCTTAGCCCGCTCGCGCTCGAGGCCCACCGCAAACCCAATCAGGGTAGCAGCCAGCAGATGCCACAACGATTCTTGCACGCCTTTACACTACAACGTTTGCCAGGGGCACAAGCCCTCTACTTATTGTCACAGGTCTCAGGTCACAGGTCTTTTGACATGCGACATGTGACATGCGACTTACAGAGGACGCACCCGGGCTGCTTTCCAGCCAGAAACGGCCCCCCAGGCGTTCGATGTGCTGGCGCATGGAGACCTAAAGCCCGGTGCGTCTTTCTCCAAAACGCTGGGTATGATAAACCTGTGCAAAACCATGCGCTGAATACCCAGATTCGCACCCTGGGCGCGGGCCATTTCCCCAGTCCGCTGCAAAGCCAGCGGAGTGTGTTCGTAGAGGAAAGTAGCCGGGTCCTGGTGGCCTCCCGGCTGGATGAGCTACAAGATCCGCCCGCCACCTTTGAGCTGGCCGGCCCCCGCCGCAAGATATTTTTTAACCCTGGCGAAATCGCCTGCGGCATTGTGACCTGTGGGGGGTTATGCCCTGGCTTAAACGATGTGATCCGGTCGGTAGTGATGACCCTGAGCTATAGCTACGGGGTGAAGCGCATCTATGGTTTTCGCTATGGGTATGCCGGACTGGCAGCCAGCCGGGGTATTGAACCTCTGCTGCTGACGCCCGAGATGGTACAAGACATTCACGACGATGGCGGCACCATGCTGGGCACCTCGAGGGGGCCACAGGAAATCGGCGACATGATTGCACAGCTGCTCAAACTGGAGGTGCGGGTTCTGTTTACGGTGGGGGGAGATGGCACCCTGCGCGGCGCGGCGGCGCTGGCCCAGGAGCTACAAAAGCGCGGCCTGCCCATCGGTGTAATTGGTATTCCCAAAACCATTGACAACGACATCTACTGGATCGAGCGCAGCTTTGGCGTGGCCACTGCGGTCGAGGAAGCCACCCGGGCCTTAGAAGCCGCCCACGCCGAGGCCCGCGGCGCCTACAACGGAATTGGGCTGGTCAAGCTGATGGGCCGTTACAGTGGCTTCATCACCGCTCATGCCACCCTTTCTAACGGCGATGTCAATTTCTGCCTGGTTCCGGAGGTTCCTTTTAGTCTGGAGGGGTTTCTGGCAGCCCTGGAAGAGCGCCTTCTGACCCGCAGCCACGCCGTAATCGCCCTGGCCGAAGGCGCCGGTCAGGACCTGATAGACGGAGAAGAGGCTAAAGATGCCTCGGGCAACCTCAAGCTCAAAGATATTGGGCTTTTCCTGAAGGAGGCCATGGGCAGTCACTTTGGTGGAAAGGGCCTGGAAACCACCATCAAATACATCGATCCCAGCTACATCATCCGCAGTGTGCCGGCCAACGCCGTGGACTCGGAGTACTGCCTGGCGCTGGGACAGCACGCCGTACACGCCGGCATGAGTGGCCGCACCGAGGTGATGGTGGGTTACTGGAATCAGCACTTTACCCACGTGCCCATCGCGCTAGCCGTGCGCAAGCGCAAGCAGATTGACCCCCAGAGCGAGTTCTGGCATCAGGTTCTGGGGGCTACTGGTCAGCCCAGCAGGATGTGATGCGGTTTGTGTGCCCAGGCGGGCATCGCTTCAAGAGAAACGTCCGACTCGCCCCCTGTCGCAGCAAGAGAACCCGTTACCACAGACCCAGGCCGCTCAGGCAGTAGGCTCAATCAGGCCGTAGTTGCCATCGCGGCGGCGGTAAATCACGTTAATCTTGTCGGTCTCGGAGTTGCGGAACATAAAGAAATCGTGACCCAAAGCCTCCATCTCGAAGGATGCGTCTTCTGGGGTCATGGGTTTCATGGCAAAGCGTTTGGTACGAACAATGCGTGGCTCGGTATCTTCCTCGAGCTCAGCCTGTGGCGCCCCAACCAGTACAGGCCCGGGAACCGACTGACGGTTGCGCTGGAAGTGACGTTCCTTGTAGCGCTGCAGCTGGTACTCGAGGCGGTCAATTGAGCGATCTATGGCTGCGTACATGTCGGGGTCGGCCTCTTCCACCCGCACCATGCCCCCTGGTACATTCACCTGAATCTCGGCCTTAGCCTTACGCTCGACCCGGGCGCCCTGGGCCATCGAGAGCACCACTCGAGCCTCGGCACTGTGGTCGAAGTGGCGGTCCAGCCGGGCCAGCTTCTTGTCCAGGTAGTTCTTGAGGGCCTCGGTAATCTCGATCTGACGACCAACCAGCTTGTAGACGTTCATTCTCGCCCTCCAATCGACACCCCAGATGGGTTACCAGGTAGCGTTTGGGGAGGTGGAGGTGTTTTTCGCTTACCCCCACCGGACTAAGGTGCCCCGAAACTGCGGTCTAGGCTTTCAAAGAGCCCCTATGACCTGGTAGATCCATACTATCACCACCGAGTGAGGGATAAATGTCCAAATAACGTCTCAGGTCGCACGTCTCAAGTCGCAGGTCGCGAGTCACAAGTCGAAGGGAACAAAAGGCAGTCTTTGACTACCTGCCATGGGCCATGGACTATTAGGTCTATGAGGGCCTTTTGGCTTCTGGAATGAAGATTTACCGTACTACGCCAGCCTGTACTTCCCCTCCCGCTCATCTCGTACCAGCTGCCCGGCTTTGAGCACCACCACCCGCTGGGGATAGGCTTCCACCAGGTCGCGGGAGTGGGTCGCCACCAGTACCATAGCGCCGCTGGCGTGCACCGATTTGAACACTTCCAGCACCGCCAGTGCGTTGGTTGGGTCCAGATTGCCGGTAGGCTCATCGGCCAGCAGTACCTGGGGGTCGCCCACCAGGGCTCTGGCAATGGCCACCCGCTGGGCCTCGCCTACCGCTAGTTCTTCGGGGTAGGCGCGCTTTTTGTGGACCAGCCCCACCTGGCGCAGCACGCGGGTGGCGCGGGTATCCCACTCGGTTTTAGGAATACCCAAAACCCGCAGGGTGAAAAGCAGGTTCTCCTCGACCGTCATTTGCTTTAGCAGCCGGTGATCCTGAAACACCACCCCGATCCGGCGGCGATGCAGGGCAATACGGTCGCCACGCAGCGCCTTGAGGTTTTCTCCGGCAAAATACACCGCCCCCGAACTGGGCTCGAGCCGTTTCAAAATCAGGTTGAGCAGGCTAGACTTACCCGCCCCCGACTGCCCCACCAGAAATACAAACTCGCCTTTCTTGACCTCGAGGTTCAGGTCGAACAGCGCTTTGGTCTGGGTACGAGTGTACTGCAGCGTCACCCGGTGAAAGTGGATCATCGCTAACCAGGGTACAACAAGAGCCGAGGAAGCGCCGCCTTTCGGGCCAGGGAGCAAGGGCAAAAGCGTTACTGGTGGCCCTCTTTTCCGCATCTACCCCCAGGCCCATCTCCCTCCCGGCTCATTTAGCCGATAGCTATTAACTGATAGCTTTTGACCTTCGACCTTCGTCCTTCGACCTGTGACTTGCGACCTGAGACCAGCTTCTGACCTGCGACCCGAGACCCGAGACCTGCGACATTCTATTTGTCCGTTAAGGAACACTTGGCTCTCATCCATTGGCGCTAAAATGTGGGACTAGGTGACCATACTATGAAGCGTAGAGCCTGGTTAATCGTAGCGGGTGGGGTTCTGGCTGCGCTGGTATATGCCCAACTGGCTGGCCCTGCCATCGAAACTTTTGCTCGCAATCCTACCGCGCAATCCCTCATACAGACTTTTCAGATCCTTCAAACCCAGTACCTGACCCGCCTCGAGCCCGACCAGCTAAACCGCGTGCTGGAAGGTGGTATCCGGGGTATGCTGGGCGCGCTTGACGACAGGTTTACCAGCTACTCCCCACCCCAGCGGGCCCAGCTGCGCGAGCAGGATATTCGCGGAGAGTTTTTTGGTATCGGGGCCACCCTCGCGCCCAACGAAAATAGAGGTGGGGCGCGGGTGATGGGCGTAATGCGCGGCCTGCCCGCTTTCACCGCCGGGATCATGGCAGGCGATGTGATTGTCGAGGTCAACGGCGAAGACGTAACCCGGCTCGATATCAACGAGATTGTGGCCAGAATTCGTGGCCCCGAGAATACCAGAGTCACCATCGGCATCCGCCGCGATGGAACCGGTGCTCTTTTGCGCTTCGAGATGATCCGCCAGCGGGTGCAGATCGTCTCGGTCTCCACCACCATGCTGCCCGGAAACGTGGGCTATGTGGCACTGGAAAGCTTTGGCCATGTACGGGTGATCGAGCAACTTAACGCTGCCCTGGCCGAGATGCGGCAGCGTGGCGTGCAAAAGCTAGTCTTCGACCTGCGCGACAACGGCGGGGGTCTGTTGGATCAGGGCTGCCAGGTGGCGCGGGCTTTTATCCGCGAAGGCCCCCTGGTCTTTACCCGCACCCGCACCGATACCCGGCTCCACTGCAGTGCTACCGGACAGGTGGCCTGGACCGGGCCGATGGTGGTACTGATCAACCGCAACTCGGCCTCGGCTGCGGAAATTGTAGCGGGGGCCATGCAGGACACCGGTCGGGCCAGAGTAATCGGCGAGACCTCCTTAGGCAAAGGGGTTGGGCAGAGCGTAATTGACCTGGCCAACGGCGGCGACCTGACCCTGGTCACCTTCGAGTGGCTCACCCCCAAGCGCCGGTCCATCAACGAGCAGGGTATCAAGCCCGATGTCGAGGTCAGGGATACCCGCTTCACAGCGCCGGTAGCCTTCGAGGGCACCGGGGCCCGGCCAGGGGAAAACGTGACCATTACCATCGGCGGCCAGACCTTCGCCACCAGGGCCGACGAGGAAGGCCGGTTTACCTTTAGTCAGCCACGCCCCGCCGTTACCCTGCCTGCCGAACGTGGCCAGGCCGAGGTAGACCTGGAGCGGGATGCCATCCTGCGCCGGGCCTTGCAAGAGCTCAGATAGCCCGTAATCAGTCGCAGGTCTCGGGTCCCAGGTCTAACGTCGAAGGTTTAACGTCGAAGGTCTTTTGACTTTCGACTTTTGACCTTCGACCTTTTTAGTCGCAGGTCTCGGGTCGCAGGTCAGAAGCTATCAGCTATTAGCTATCGGCTAATAAAATCTCGCAGGTCAGGCCGCTCGTTGAGCGTCAGGTGTTTGCTTCGCCGCCCATTCAGCGCAGATGTCTGGCTCTGTGCCTCGACCTTCGTCGTGCGTCCTTCGTCCTTCGTCCTGCGACTTGTGACTTGCGACCTGCGACTGGCGACTTGTGACTTGCGACCTGCGACTTGTGACTTGCGACCTGCGACTTGTGACTTGCGACCTGCGACTTGTGACTTGCGACCTTTTAATTGTGGGGATGATCCTGCTCGAAGACCTCAGCAAGAGGTACGGTAACTTTGTGGCCCTGGACGGGCTATGTCTCGAGGTTCGCCCCGGCGAGACCCTGGCCCTGCTGGGCCCCAATGGCGCCGGAAAAAGCACCACCCTCAAGGCCCTGGTAGGCTTGCTGCGCCCCAGCCGAGGCCGGGCGCTGGTAAACGGGGTGGATGTGTGGAAAGACCCCGTGCGGGCCAAGGCCCAGTTTGGCTATGTACCGGACCGGCCCTACCTGTACGGCAAACTCTCGGGGCTCGAACTCCTGCGCTTTGCCGCCGGGGTCTACCGGCTACCCCCGGCAAAAGCCGAGGCCCGAATCGAAGAGTTGCTGGTGCAGTTTCGCCTGGATCGCTTTGCTTCTTCCCTGATCGAGACCTATTCGCACGGAATGCGGCAGAAGCTCTCGCTGGCCATGAGTCTACTGCACACCCCGCAAGCGCTCATTCTGGATGAACCAATGGTAGGGCTCGACCCTCACGCGGCGCGACTGGTCAAAGACCTGCTGCACGGCTATTCCAGAAATGGTCGAGCGGTCTTGTACGCTACCCACCAGCTCCACCTTGCAGAGCAGGTCGCCGATCGGGTAGCCCTGGTGCACCGGGGCAGTCTGCTGGCCCTGGGTTCCCCCAAAGATCTCCTCCATCAACACGGCAGCGCAAACCTGGAAGAGTTCTTCCTGCGCCTGACCGAGGATGCTAACCAGTCACCACCCATCCTGGCCTAGGTGCATTATCTGTTTACAACATATTTGTTTTGAGTATTTCTGCGCTGTGTCAAAAATACCTGTTACGGTTGATGTGTACTTGGTTGGATGAGGATATAATCCCGTTCGAGGCTAAAGATGCGGGGACGAAATGTCTTTTTGTTGGTTCTGATTATCGTGATGGCGGTTTTCGCCTGGCGGAACTGGGCTGTCTTTAGCGAGTATGAAACGCTTTCGCTGGTTTTCACTCAGGTGACCGCACCTTTTGGCGTGGTGATGCTGGTCATCATGGGGCTGCTAGTAGCGGTTTATTTCATGTACACGGTGGGGCTCGAGACCGCCGCACTGCTGGAGGTCAAGAAATATGCCCGTGAGCTACTTGCGACCCGTAAGCTGGCCGACGAGGCCGAGTCCAGCCGGTTTTCCGAGTTGAAAAAGTGGCTCGAAGCAGAGCTGGTGCAGCTTAAGGCCCAAAACCAGGCAGGGCTCGAGTCCAGGCTGCAAGCGGTGATCGAGCGCATTGACCGGGTAGAACACGAGCTGCGCGAGGATATCGAAAAGGCCGGCAATACCCTGGCCGCCTACATCGGTGAACTCGAAGATCAGGTGGTCAGCAAAGACAAACCCCCTCCGACCCAGCGTTGAGCAATTCAAACAAACCAGCTAAACTGGCCTTTGCAGTGAGCGGGGGCCGTTAGCTCAGTTGGTCAGAGCAAGCGACTCATAATCGCCAGGTCGCGGGTTCAAGTCCTGCACGGCCCACCAATACAACGTCGCATGTCACGTGTCGCATGTCAAAAGACCTGGGACCTGTGACTTGAGACCTGCGACATTCTTCAGCAAGTCTTCGCGGTCAATCACCCAGCCCTTGTGTTCGTGTTGTAACAGTTGGCGGTAAACGCCTAAGGCGATTTTCCGATTAGCATGTCCCATACGTTCTACCACCAGCTCTAAGGGTGCGCCTGTCCAAGGGCTAAAACGTTGCAGCGAGCGATTTGGCCAGCTTTTCAACGCGACAGCTGCAGAAGCACTCACCAAGATCTACAGACCTCAGACCGCGCCTAGTGCGCAACCCACCACCCTGCATAGAGCCCCGCACGAGAGTGTAACGAACACTGAGCACACTCTGGGGGCCAAGCCGTACTACGCAGGCTAAATTCCCTCCACCCACCAGCTCGGGGGATTTTTTCCTTTATGCTCAAGTAAGTGCAAAGGGTCATCGCCAAGCCTGGCAAAGACAAAAAGGTGCGCAATTTCTATCCGGGGTTGTTCGCCGACGAACTGGAATCGGCGCCGCAGGGGGCGGGAATTGTACGGGTTTTTTCCAGTGAAAACGACTTCCTGGGCGTGGGCTACTTCGACCCAGGCAGCCGAGCAGCAGTGCGGGTCTACCGCTTTGACGACGGTCCACTGGACAAGAAATTCTTCCTCCAACGCTTCGGGCGGGCCAAGGAAAAACGGGCCAGGCTAGGCGAATTTCACCGCCTGGTACACGCCGAAGCCGATGGTCTGCCAGGGCTGGTGGTGGATCGCTATGGTGGGGTACTGGTAGTACAGGTGCGCAACCGGGCCATGGAGGCCCTACGGGAAGTTTGGCTACCGGTCCTTATCGAGGCGACTCAGCCCACTGGCATCTACGAACGGTCCGACACCGATAGCCGGCGGCAGGAGGGGCTGCCAGAGAAGGTGGGGGCTATCTATGGCGAGGCGCCGCAGACGCTGGAAGTGTGTGAGGACGGGCTGGTCTTTTCTATCCCGCTAGGGTTAGCACAAAAAACCGGCTACTACCTGGACCAGCGCGAGAACCGCAGGCTACTCGAGCAGATGACCCAGCCGGGCCAGCGGGTGCTGGACGTGTACAGCTACGTGGGGGCCTTTGCGCTGCGGGCTGCCCGCAAGGGGGCCTATGCGCTGGCGGTGGACAAAGACCTGGACGCACTGGGGGTGCTGGACCGCACCGCTTCGAGCCACGGCTTGCGGGTGGATATTCGCCAGGGAGACGCCCTTGAAGTGCTGGAAAACCTGGCCCGGAGCAAAACCCCACCCTTCCAGCAGGTGCTGCTCGACCCCCCCACCCTGGTCAAAAAACCCGACCAGCTACCCAGGGTCAAACGACTGCTGGTGGACTTACTGCGGCCCGCCCTGCGGCTACTGGACCGGGAAGGATGGCTTTGGCTATCGAGCTGTGCTTACTACCTGGGGGTGGAGGAGCTGCTCGAGGTCACCCGTCGCGCCGCCGCCGATGAAGGCCGTCGCCTGAGGATACATACCATCCACTACAATCCCTCCGACCACCCCTGGAGCCTGCATGTGCCAGAATCGCTGTATCTCAAAACAGTCCTGTTTCAGGATGACCCGCTGTAAAGCGCTGCTTACCGGTCAAAAACCGATTAGATTAATCTCCCCCATCCCCGGCCACCCTATTGTTCAGTCTATAGATTACTCACCCGCATCCCCGGCCAATCCATTGTCCAGTCCATAGCTCTTTCTGGCCCAACCCGCTCAGCAAGCAGGGCTCCCGATACAAACTGGTATTTCCGCTACAGCATTCATTTTCAAAACCTCTGAGCGCTTATGCTAATAGGATGCAATCAGCAAACCTGCCTATCCGCGATAGCATCCACATCAGCGTGGAGGTGGTGTATGCCGAGCAACACTCGAGGCCCGGGCAGCATGTTTTCATCTACTTCATTACCCTGGAAAACCGGGGTCACCAGACCGTTCAGCTTTTGAGCCGCGAATGGTTCATCCACGACGGCAGTGGCGAGGTGGGACATGTGCAGGGCGAGGGGGTTGTAGGCGAAAAACCCATCCTGGAGCCTGGGCAGAGCTATCAATACAACAGCTTTTGCCCCATCGCCCACCCACCGGGTTGGATGCAGGGGTATTACACCTTCCAGAACACCCTGGGCGAGCTGTTCCGCGTGGAAATTCCAGCCTTTGCCCTGCGGCTTCCGCAACCCCAGTCGCGCACGCTCAATTAGCTAGCTGTTATAGCCAGCCCTTGCAGAGTGTGGTCAGGCGGCTCGACTGCCTTTCCTTCAAGGGGTCAGCCAGCACACCTGCTGGCGCATGAAAGCGGTACGCTTAGGCCATGACCAAGCAAGGCTGGTACGCACGTTGTTTTGCCTGGGCCATGAGCAAGGCCGGCCCGGCCCACGGGCAGTTGGTCTACCGCCACAAGCGTGCCTTGTTTGGGGGCTTGCAGGGTACGGTGCTGGAAATTGGCCCCGGCACGGGAGCCAATTTGGCTTTTTTTCGCCCAGAGATTCGCTGGATTGGCCTCGAGCCCAACCTGCACATGCACCCGTATCTACGCCAGGAAGCCCGCAGGCTGGGTCTGGCGATTGAGTTACTGGGGGAGGGCTCGGAGCAAATTCCCCTGGCAGACTGCTCTGCCGATGCGGTAGTGAGCAGCCTGGTACTGTGTTCGGTGCGAAGCCTGGAACAGACCCTTGCAGAAATTCAGCGGGTACTCAGGCCCGGTGGGCAGTTTGCCTTTATCGAGCATGTGGCGGCTCCCAGGGGCAGCCCCGCCCGCGTGCTGCAAGACCTCATCACCCCGGTCTGGCGCATGGTTGGCGATGGCTGCCACCCCAATCGCGAGATTCTACCCAAGCTACAGCAGGCCGGTTTTTCCCGGTTACAGGTGGAGGAGTTCACCATCCCGCTTCCCATCGCCGGCCCACACATTGCAGGCCTGGCCACCAGGGGCTAGGCCCTGGGCCAAAGGTAACAAGCCTTACCTTGCTAGCCCGGTGTAACCTTTTTCACTCTTAACTTGGTGGTTTATTAACTCCACCAGACAACCGGCGGTTAAGCTTGTGGTTATGAGTAGCTATCCCTGGGAGGTCAAGTGGCCCATTTTTTCTTTCTCGCCCGAGCTGCACCTCGAGGACGCCTCTGGGCGGAATTTACTTACCTTCAAGCAGAAGATTTTCACCCTGCGCGAGGCCACCTCGGTCTTTGCCGATAGAAGCAAGAGCCAGCTGCTATACACCCTCGAGGCCGACCGGGTGGTGGGCTTTGGGGCCAAGCACCTGATCAAAGATGCCGCCGGGCAGCTGGTGGGCAGCGTCGAGAATGACGGCTGGAACTCGTTGTGGCGTACCCGCTACTTTGTTAGGGATGCCCAGGGCAACATTATCTACTACGTAAAGGAAGAAAACCCCTGGATCAAGGTTATAGAAGGCATCGCGGGTTTTATTGATCAAATTCCGCTTGTTGGCTGGGTCATTGACTGGGCAGTCATGTACTTCCTCAACCCAACCTATCTGGTAGCCGACTCCTACGGCCACAACCGCTACCGCATCCGCAAACAGCGCTCCTTCTTCGAGCGCCGGTTTCTACTCGAGCCCATCGAGGCCGTACCCGAGGAATGGGAGGGTTTTACCCAGCTGGCAGTCATGCGACTGGTTCAGCTCGAGCGGCACCGCGGTTAGAGGTGGGACAGGCAGGCTGGGTGCTCGCTATCTCAAATTCGGTCCTTGCCCTTTTTGGAGGCCCGCCGCAAACGATCCATGATAGCCCGGCCCAGCCCCTCCTCGGGCGTCGGCTCGGCATAGATCACCTCTAAGCCCAGCCGGTCGAGCTGATGCAGTGCTTCAAATAAATGCGCCGCCGCTTCTCGCAAGTCACCCGTGGGGGACAACACCTTGACTACTTTGAAACCCTTTGGCACTCGCTGGAAGGCCAGACAGCCCGCCCGTTTCCGAAGCCCTGCTGGTACGGATTCTGGAGAGGCGATCTGAATGGGAGTAAGTGGTGCATAGTGCTGGGGCAGCTGGCCCGGGACCAGGGGTCGTTCGCTCTCCGCCACCTGCAACTCCAACGAACCCAGCACTTTTTCCAGCTCTTCCACCGCCACCGCGCCGTAGCGCAGCAAGACGGGTTTTTCCGCCAGCAATACGATGGTAGATTCAAGGCCATGCTCCGACCTTCCCCCATCCAGGATCAGGTCTACCCGTTCACCCAGCATGCGCTCGACATGCTCGGCCCTGGTTGGGCTCAGATAGCCAAAAGGATTGGCGCTGGGCGCAGCCACCGGCACCCCTGCCCGCCCAATTAGCTCCAGGGCCACCGGGTGGGAGGGCATCCGCACCGCCACCGTCGGCAGGCCCGAGGTCACGATGCCGGGAACCAGATCGGATTTTGCCAACACCAGAGTCAGGGGGCCGGGCCAGAAGCGCTCCATCAGCCTCTCGGCCATCCCCGGAATCTCCTGCACAACTTTCTGCAACATGTTCCGGTCCGACACGTGAGCAATCAAAGGGTCAAAGCTTGGGCGCTGTTTAACTTCAAAGATTTTGGCCACCGCCATAGCATTGAGTGCACTGGCACCCAGGCCGTAAACAGTCTCGGTAGGAAAAGCCACCAGCCCGCCGCCGCGGATGATCTGGGCAGCCCGCTTTAGGTTTTCGGGGGTAGGCAGTACCACCATATAACCCCGACATGATAGCAGGGCAGGCTGGCTACTGGGCTAGATATGGCAATTTCTGCCAGAGTTCCGATAGACGCCATCCCAAGTTTTCGGGGGAGGTGAGGCCTGGCAAGCTTGAAAAGTAGAAGCTGCGGGGCCTCAGACAGCGTCCTGGGTGCGCCTGCGACCTGGAGCCAGATGGTCTGACGCCGCTTCGGTTCGCAGGCCTGGTGTGCCCTGACCAACCTTGGCCCCCGCGCGACCAGACTCAGAGCTAACGAATCAAATCACCTTGAGCCCGTACGGCTAAGGTGGCTACCTTCCTGCTGTCGGGGCAGGTGCCCTCGTGGCTACCCAAACCTAGCATTGATCTGGGTTGCCAACATTTAATAGAATGCCTCACATCTCGGGTCGCAGGTCAAAAGCTATCAGCTATTGGCTATCGGCTATCGACTATCGGCTATCGACTATCGGCTATCGACTATCGGCTATTGACTATCGGCTATCGACTATCGGCTATTGACTATCGGCTATTGACTATCGGCTATTGACTATCGGCTATTGACTATAAGCTATGGGCTATTAGCTATCGGCTTTTGCTAACCTAAAGTATGCCCAGAGCAGTGGTCTTCGATGCGTATGGAACCTTGTTTGATCTACAGTATTTGAGCCGCGAGTGTGAGATTATCCTTCCTGGCCAGGGTGCGGCGCTTGCGGAGTTGTGGCGCAGGAAGCAGCTCGAGTACTCCTGGCTACTGTCGCTCATGGGCCAGTATCAGGACTTCTGGACCATCACCCGGCTGGGGCTCTATCATGCTTGTTCTGCTCTCTTACTGCCACTCGATACAGCGCAGCAGGAGCAGCTGATGCAAGGTTACCTGACCCTACCCACCTACCCGGAGGTACGGGCGGTTTTGTCGCGCTTGTCGGTCCGCTATCCGCTGGCAATTCTCTCCAACGGCAGCGAGGAAATGTTGGGCGAGGTGGTACAACACAACCGCTTGCTAAACTACTTCACCCATCTTCTGAGCGCCGAGGCCACCAAAGCCTACAAACCCAGCCCAAAAGTCTACGACCTGGCCGTCCGGGCTTTCTTTGCTGTTCCCCAGGAGATTGTTTTCGTTTCGTCTAGTGGCTGGGATGTGGCCGGGGCCAGGGCCTTTGGTTTCAGGGTAGCCTGGTGCAACCGATGGGGCCTGGCCCCTGAGACCCATGCTCCCCAGCCCGACTGGACGCTGGAAAGCCTGGGGGAACTCGAGTCCCTACCGCTCTGACCCCCCATCCACCGGCGTGGGCCGGCCCTGTTCGTCCACGGCCACATAGATCAGGTTGCCTTTGGTGGCCAGCACCTTGGACTCGCGCAGGTTTTCGCGGTAGACCTCCACCTCGACCGTAAGCGAGGTACGGCCCACCCGCACTACTCTGGCCACCACTTCCAGCAGGTCTCCCATCTTGATGGGCACTTCAAACACCACCTCGCTCACCCGCACCGTCACACAAGATTTGCGCGCGCGCCGGATAGCGGCATACGAGCCGACCTTATCCATCAGGCCCATGACGAAGCCACCAAAGGCGTTGCCGCCAGGGTTGACATGCTCGGGAAAGACCAGTTCAAGTGTGCGGGCTTCGCTCATTCCATCACCGGCTACAGCCTAACTGGTCTGGCAGAGGGTCGGCAATAAGACTGAGTAGGCTGTCGCAGGTCTCGGATCGCAGGTCAGAAGTTGGTCGAGGGTCGAGGGTCGAGGGTCAAAAATCAGTCGCAGGTCGCAAGTCGCAGGTCAGAAGTTGGTCTCAGGTCGCAAGTCGCAGGTCGAAGGCTGAAGGCTGAGGGCCTAAGGCTTTTAGCTTTCGGCTTTAGGCTTTTAGCTTTCAGCCTTCGACTGGCTATCAGCTATCGGCTATCGGCGAGTTTGGTAAGGAGCCTAGTTACCTCCAGCATCCGGGTATACTCATGGACGACGAAATTAGGGGCAAACGCCCATGCCAGCTTCTGGCAGAATGGCCCCGAGACTTGTGAAGAGGAGGTTTCATAATGCCACTCAGAAACGCCTATACTCCCCCAGGGGACGCATCCTTGTGGGGGAGCTTTTTACGCCGCCTCGAGGCCACCATCAAGGTAGCCAGAATTCACCCTGCCACCATCCAGTACCTGACCCACCCCAAACGCACGGTGGTGGTCTCGCTGCCGGTAGTCATGGATGATGGCCGTGTGCACAATTTCACCGCTTACCGGGTGATTCACAATATGGCCCGTGGCCCGGCCCTGGGTGGGGTGCGCTATCACCCCCAGGTAGGGTTCGGCCAGACCTGCGGTATGGCCGCCTGGATGACCCTGAAATCGGCGGTGTTTGGCCTGCCCTTTGGGGGGTCGGCGGGAGGGGTGGTGGTAGACCCGGACAAGCTCTCGCGGCGCGAGCTCGAGCGGGTCTCGCGCCGCTACGTGACCGAACTCATCGAGCTGATCGGGCCAGACGAAGATGTACTGGCCCCCGATGTAGGCACCAACCAGACCGTTATGGCCTGGTTCCAGGATACCTTTGCCATGACCCGTGGCCAGACTACCCTGAGCGCCGTAACCGGCAAACCCACCCAGCTTGGAGGAGTAGCGGTCAAGGACGAAGGCGGTGGGCAGGGGCTGGTTTACATGCTATCCGACCTGGCCCGGGTCAATGGCTGGCCGCTAGAGGGGGCCAGCGTTGCCATTCAGGGCTTTGGGCAGGTGGGCAGTGCGGTGGCCCGATACGCAACCAGGGAAGGCCTGAAGGTGGTGGCAGTCTCGACCAGCCAGGGCGGCGCACATAATCCCGAAGGGCTGGACGTTGCTGCCCTCGAGCAGCACTATGCCGAGCATGGGCAGCTAGTTGGTTTTCCTGGCGGCAGGCACCTCACCAATCACGAGCTGCTGACCCTAAAGGTAGACTATCTGGTTCCAGCAGCAGTGGAAGGCGTAATCAACGAGCACAACGCCCAGCAGATCGCCGCTAAGGTGGTGCTGGAAGGGGCCAACGGCGCCATCACCCCCGAGGCCGAGTATTTTCTCAAGCTCCAGGGTGTCCAGGTTGTGCCGGACATCCTGGCCAGCGGTGGGGGGCTGGTCCTCTCGTACCTGGAGTGGGTGCAAGACCTCTCGATGCTCTTCTTTGAAGAGGGTGAGGTGCAGCAGAAGTTACGCGACTTTATCCACCAGACCTTGCAGGCGGTACTTGAGCGGGCCAGACCTCTGAAGGGCGATCTACGCACTGGCGCCTATGCGCTGGCGGTTGAGCGTATCAACGAGGCTAGCCGCTTACGGGGAGTGTATCCGTGAAGAGCAGCTCGGTAGCGGATAGCCCGCTGCCCATAGCCAATGACCTCACACCGAGGATTGCTGATACAGAGCGCTGTATCCTGTCCTGCCGAACCCAGGTTGCTCCGGCAAATTCTGGCTATCAGCTATCCGCTTTCTGGAGGAACCCATGAAATCTGAAACCCTTTCTTACCTTTCTAGCGAAAATATCGGCCCCTGGGAGATCTATCTGGCCCAGGTAGACCGGGTCACCCCCTATCTGGGCAGACTGGCCTTCTGGGTCGAGGACCTCAAGCGACCCAAACGTATCCTGATTGTAGATGTGCCCATCCAGATGGACGATGGCTCGGTGGCTCACTTCGAGGGTTATCGGATTCACCACAACACTTTTCGTGGCCCTGCCAAGGGAGGTGTTCGCTACCACCAGGATGTGACCCTGTCGGAGGTCATGGCGCTGGCGGCCTGGATGACCATCAAAAACGCAGCGGTGGGCCTGCCCTATGGGGGCGGCAAGGGGGGTATCCGGGTAGACCCCCGCAAGCTCAGCCCCGGCGAAATCGAACGCCTGACCCGCCGCTATACCTCCGAAATTGGTATCATCATTGGCCCGGATAAAGACATTCCCGCCCCAGATATGGGAACTGGTGCTCGTGAAATGGCCTGGATGATGGATACCTTCTCCATGAACGTGGGGCGCACGGCGCCGGGGGTTGTCACCGGCAAACCCATTGCGGTGGGCGGTTCACTGGGGCGGCAGGATGCTACCGGCCGAGGGGTATTCGTGACCTCGGCGGTTGCGGCCGCAAAAATTGGTCTGCCCATTGCAGGTAGCCGGGTAGCCATACAGGGTTTTGGCAACGTGGGTAATGCTGCAGCCCGCATCTTCCACGATCACGGGGCTAAGGTTATCGCCATCTCCGACGTAACCGGGGGTATTCGCAATGATGCTGGGATAGACCCCTACGATCTGAACATTTATGTGAAACAGATGGGCGGGGTGAAAGGCTATGCCAGGGCCGAGCCCATCCCGGCTGCCGAGGTGCTGACCACCCCGTGCGAGTTTCTGGTTCCGGCTGCGCTGGAAAAGCAGATCACCGAAGCCAACGCCTGGAAGTTACAGTGCAAAATTATCGCCGAGGGGGCCAACGGCCCCACCACACCTGCCGCCGACGACATTCTGGCCGAGCGAGGGGTGCTGGTCATTCCCGATGTGATTGCCAATGCGGGCGGGGTAACGGTAAGTTACTTCGAATGGGTGCAGGACTTCAATAGCTTTTTCTGGAGCGAAGAGGAAATTAATGCCAGGCTCGAGCGCCTGATGCGCCAGTCCATTGAAGCGGTCTGGCAGGTGGCCCACGACAAAAAAGTTTCCCTGCGTACCGCAGCCTACATCGTGGCCGCTACGCGGGTTCTGGAGGCACGGTCCTTGCTGGGACTGTATCCGTAGAAGCCTTCCCACAGTCTTGTGGTTGTAGGCACAAACAGTTGCGCCTTGCGCTGGGAGCAGCATCGGTAAAGCGATACTGCGGGCTGGTTATATTTCTGAACTCGGTATGGCGCTGGCTAAGGCCCGAATCGCGATAAACCTGGCAACAGGTACTCCTAACCATACACTTTTCGGGGTTGGCGTATGCTAAAAGGGTGACGCTCAGCAACACCTGGCCGCGCCGCGGAAAAGTAAGCCTGAAACCCTTTACTGAGCCTATCGCAGAGGCCGAATGGCGACGGTTTTACGACTGTTTCCGTGATCCTGAAATTGCCGAGTGGAATGGTAGCCGCCCGCTCAAGATGCCATTGTGGCTCTTCAAGCGGGTGGTAATGGGTGAGATCAGCCGCGGCGACCGGATGGGGTTTGGGATTATGGACGAAAAAGGCGAGTGGTTGGGCACTGTGGAGCTTTATGAAATAACCCGCAGCGAAGCTACCCTGGGCATCCTGATTGGGGCCAAGAACCGCTGGGGGCAGGGCTACGGCACAGATGCTGTAAAGGCTGTGCTGGAATATGCTTTCAGCACCCTGCGGCTAGAAAAGGTCAGGCTGCGTACTTACAAACACAACCTTCGTGCTCAGCGGGCCTTTGCAAAAGCCGGCTTCCGTCGGGTTGAGGGCGCTCCTTCCGGCGCGCCCCGTTTCTACTTCAGCCTTTTGCCCAGGGCCGAGTTTGTGCCGATGGAGATCACCAGGGAAGACTGGGTACGTTTGTAGAACATAAGCACCAGCTGCTGGCGCAGAATGGGTAATACATCAACTTTGTGCGGGCAGTCAAAGCCCCTCATCCGGCGACGCCGCAGGGACCATGAACACGGTCACTAACTTACTTCTGCATGCAAGCTGGCAGGGTGTCATTTTCTCAGATGGCGTTTTAGAAATCTCCTCTCCCCTGGTTAGAGCGGCTGTTGCTATCAGCTATCGGCTATCGGCTCCTATTTAGAGTGGGCGTCCTGGTAATTTCTGAATGCTAACCTAGGCCGCAGTTGCAGGATTATGGCCCAGCCACTAGCGGCGGCAACGCGGAGCAGGACCAGGGAAGTTAGGAAGTTAGGTTAACCGGTATCACCTTACCCGCACCAGCTCGCGCCTGGCCAGGGCCTCCAGTTCGTCGCGGTAGATTGAATGGGGTAGAACCCGCAGGGCTCTGATGGCCCGCTCCACCCGTGCGCCAATGGCCTCGGTGACCTCGAGGTCGGCGCCAGAGAGCACTGCCAGTTCCTGCAAGCGGGCGGTATCGCCAGGCGCGCTGGCCTTGCGCTTAAAGATAGCCTCTACTTCGTCGGGGTAGGCCTCGAGCAAACGCAGGGTAATAAGGGTAACTTTACCCTCGCGCACGTCGCCCCCCGCAGGCTTGCCCAACACTTCTGCCGTGCCCATCAGATCCAGGTAGTCGTCGCGCATCTGGAAAGCCTGGCCATACAGAGAACCAAAGCGGGCCAGGGCCTCGCGCACAGCAGCGGGCACACTGCCCAGTACCGCGGCCCCTTCGCAGGCTACCCGCATGACCGAGGCGGTCTTGCCATCTATGATACGTTCGTAGTTTGCCAGCGAGTAATCGTGTAGCGCCGCGACCTGAAACTGCAAGACCTCGGCCTCGGAAAGTTGCCGGGCTGTTTCGGCGAACATTGCTACCAGCTCCATCCGCCCGGTCTGGGCTAGCAGGGCCATCAGCCGGGAAAGCAGGTAGTCGCCCGAAAGCACCGAGACCGCGTTGCCATACTTACGAAAAGCGGCTTCCTTGCCCCGCCGGGTCTCGGCATCGTCTACCAGGTCGTCGTGCAGTAGCGAAGCCGAGTGCAGCAACTCGACCGACAGGGCCAGCTCCATTGCACCCGGAACCCCTCCTAAGGCATTGCTGGCCAGGAATACCAGCCGTGGTCGAATGCGCTTGCCCCCCGCGGTTACCAGGTCTTCCTCAATGAGGCGGATAAACTCCACCTCAGACTGCACCACATCCCGCAACCGGTCTTCGAAATTCGCTAGCAGCAGATCTAACCTGTCGGCTAAGCCCTTCGCGCTCATTGCGCAAAGTATAACCCAGACTGGGAACAGCCCGGGCCGGTGAGAGGGTGTAGATAGTTTAGTAGAGAGGCATCGGGGGATTGAGTGCAACTGTACGCCCATTGCCGTTAAAGCCGATAACGGCATAGCTTTCCAGTACAATGCTTCCCCGAGTGGGAGGAGGAGCAATCTCCAGGATTCCAGTTATCACCGGACACTCTGCGATTTGTGTAGTTGGGCTGCTTCTCCTGCACCAGGGACTGAGCCACCCCCTACAAGGTTAAACTGGGTGATCACCCCTGCTGGGCTTGCAGGAAGCGAGCGGGGTGTGTATTCAAGAACCAGTGTACTGACAAGCACATTGCCCACGGTCTCGATCCTGATTCCAGCTCCGAATCTGTCTTTTCTTCCCTGAGTAGCTCCAGGACAACCTGTGCTTTGAAACTGGCTGAGTGGTGTTTTCTCATCCTGACGCAGGCTCGGGACAGCGTCTTCTATGGTCGCTTAGAGCCTGCGGTGTTCTGTCTAGCTTATGGGGTCCACTATAGTTAGTACTCGGCCAGATACTGCTGTAACTCCCACTGGTGCACCGCGGTGCGGTAGGAGTTCCACTCGAGCTGTTTGGCGTTGAGAAAGTCCTGGTAGACCTGCTCTCCTAAGGCCTGGCGAACCACCCGGTCTTTTTGCAGGGCTTCCAGGGCTTCGCGCAGGGTTCCGGGCATCTCGGTGACCCGGTACTTGCGCCGGTCTCGCACCGATAGTTCGTATACGTCGCGCTCGATGGGCGGCGGCGGGGTCAGGCTGCTCTCGATACCCTCAAGCCCCGCAGCCAGAATAACCGCCAGGGCCAGATAGGGGTTGCAGGAGGGGTCGGGAAAGCGAAACTCGGCCCGCGTGCCCACGCCACGCCGCCTGGGCACGCGGATCATGGCGCTGCGGTGCGAGACCGACCAGGCCACGCTGGTGGGGGCTTCGAAGCCGGGGGTCAGGCGTTTGTAGGAGTTCACCAGCGGGTTGGTAATGGCGGCCATGCCCTCGGCGTGCTCGAAAAGGCCAGCAATAAACTGCAAGGCAGTTTTGGAGAGCTGGTGGGGCCAGGCCTCGAGCCTGCCCCTGGGCTCAAAAAACGCATTCTGACCGTTCTTAAAGAGCGATAGGTGAAAGTGCAGACCCGAACCATTGATTCCGGCGATGGGCTTGGGCATGAAGGTCGCGTGTAATCCGTGGTTAATTGCTACCCGCTTGGCCACAAACTTGAAAGTGGTCAGGTCATCGGCGACTTTCAGGGCGCTAGCGTGTTTGAAATCTATCTCGTGCTGACCGGGGGCCCCTTCGTGGTGGGCGGCTTCGATCTCTAGCCCCATTGCGCCCAGGGTGTCTACCATATTGCGCCTGGCTTCTTCACCTTTGTCGGTAGGGGCCAGATCAAAGTAGCCTGCGCGGTCGTTGGTGTAAGTGGTGGGGCTGCCGTCCGGACCACGGCTGAACAAAAAAAACTCCGCCTCGGCGCCCACAAAGAACTGGTCAAAACCTGTTTTCTGGGCCCGCTCGAGCTGCCGCTTTAGCACCCGCCGGGGGTCGCCTTCAAAGGGCGTGCCGTCGAGGTAGGCAATGTCACAGATCAGTCGGGCCACGCTTACTTTGGTAGTGGGTTCCAGATCCCGCGGATAAACCACAAAGCTGTTGTAATCGGGCCTCAGGAGCATGTCCGACTCTTCGACCTCGGTGCGGCCAATGCCCTCCAGCGACGAGCCATCAAACACGATCTCGCCGTCCAGGGCCTTCTCGGCCTGGCCCACCGGCAGCTCTACGGCCTTGTTAATGCCCAGAATGTCGCTAAACTGCAGGCGCAAAGAGCGCACCTGCTGGTCTTTGAGCTGTTGCAGAATATCCTGCCTGGTATGCGCCATGCTTATAGCATACTGTTCACACAGAACCGCTTTTATCAGGGAGCGCCGGGCCTGAGGCGCAGAATCTGGCCGTGGTCGGTGGAGATATAGATCAGGCCATCCGGCCCCACCACAATATCGCGCAGGCGGCCATGCTGATTGTTGATCAGAATTTCTTCCCTGATAACCTGCTCGCCGCTAAGCTCGAGCCGGTACAGCCGCCCGGTGCGAAGGGTTACAAAAAACAAATTCCCTGCCCACTGGGGAAAGGCGTTGCCGGTATAGAACATCAGGTTGCTGGGGGCGATGGTAGGCAGGTTGCCACCTCCGTACTCCCGCACGGCGGGCTGGTAAGTCTCGCGCAGATCGGCGCCGGTGCAGTTAAAGGTAATACTATCGGCGGGCACATGCATCACCGTGCCAAAGGGCTGGGTTCCACTACAGCGGGGCCAGCCATAGTTTTTGCCCCGGCGGATAATGTTTAGCTCATCGCGGGTGTTGGGGCCGTGCTCGGTGGCCCAGAGCAAATTGGTTCCCGGCTGAAAGGCCAGCCCCTGGGTGTTGCGCAGCCCCAGCGCCCAGGTAGCCCTGGCGGCTCCTGTAGTCCGGGTATAGAAGGGGTTGTCGGAGGGGATGCTGCCATCGGGGTTGATGCGGAAAATTTTCCCCGATAAAAGCCGCAGGCTCTGGGCCTTGGCCGCGTAGCCCGGCTCGCCGGGAATGTTGGCGGGGGCGTTGCCAGCATCGCCCATCGAGATATACAGCCTTCCATCGGGCCCCCAGACCACCCGGCAGCCGTTGTGGTTGACCCAGCCCAGCATATCGCCCAGCAGGATGCGTTCGTTGGTCAGGCGGTTGTTGGCCAGGATGAAGCTCGAGACCCGGTTACGCCGGTTGTTGGGGGCCTGAACGCCGTCCTTCCAGTACGAGTAACAGATGAAAAGGCGGTTGTTCTGGGCAAAGTTGGGGTCGAGCTCGAGGCCCAAAATACCCCCCTCGCCCTCGTCGCGCACCGCAGAACTGCCAGGAAAGCTGGTTACCCTGCCGGTACGCAAGTCCAGGGCGCTAACCTGGATGGTGCTCAGGTCACGCTGGGTAAAAAACAGCCTGCCATCTGGGGCAAACTGCATACTCCAGGGCACCCCCAGATTGCGGGCTACCTCTTCTACCCGAAAAGCGGGCTGGTTTTGGGCCAGTGCAAAACTCGCAAAAAGTACCAGGGCAATAATAAACATGGCATCAGTCTAGTGGCAGCAGATGAAGAGGGTGTGGAAAATGCCCAGATTAGCCCGCCCAACTCTAGTTTGTCGGAACCAGCCGCAAAATGCGCCCGTCATCGGTAGAAATGTAGATCAAACCATCCGGCCCGGTGGCGATATCTCGCAAGCGACCAAACCCCCGATGAGGGCCAGTATGGGTATCAATCAGGATCTCTTCATGAGCGACTGACTCCCCATTCAACACCAGCCGGTATAGCCGCCCAGTTCTAAGGGTGACAAAGAACAGGTTGTTACGCCAAGCGGTAAACACGTTGCCTGTATAGAACATCATGTCGCTGGGTGCGATGGTGTCGGTGGCGGTGTACTGCCTGATGGCGGGCTGATAGTTGGTCACGCTGGGGCAGGGGTCGGTACCCATGCAGTGGGGCCAGCCGTAGTTTCTGCCGCGCTTGATTACATTGAGCTCATCCTTTATGTGTGGCCCATGCTCGGTAGACCACAGGAGTCCAGTGCCGGGCTGGAAGGCCAGTCCCTGCGAGTTGCGCAGGCCCAGTGCCCAAACAGGACTGCCGGGGAATGGATTATCACTTGGAATGGTGCCATTCGGGTTGATGCGGAAGATTTTGCCGGCCAGCGCAGATAGGTCTTGCGAGGAAGGCTGATCAGCCGCGTCACCCATCGAGAAGTAAAGCATGTTGTCAGGACCCCAGACTACCCGGCAGCCATTGTGGTTAGAGGCCCCACGCATGTTATCCAGCAAAATTAATTCATTGGTCAAAGCATTGCCGGAAATCTGGAAGCGGGAAAGCCGGTTACGGCGGTTTCCATTGCTCCAGACCGAATAGCATATGTAGACCCAACTGTTGCGGGCAAAGTCAGGATCGAGCTCCATACCCAGAATGCCGCCCTCACCCTCGTCTCGCACAGCCGAACTGCCGTTGAAATGGGTCACCGCCCCGGTGGTCAGATTCAGAGCGCTTACGCGAATCTGGCTCCGATCGCGATCGGTGAAGAACAAGCGGCCATCGGGAGCAAAATTGATGCTCCAGAGGGCGCCGCCTAGTTCTCTTCTCACTTCTTCCACCCTAAAGTTGGCCGGGGCAACAATTTCCTGGCATCCTACAAGGGTAATAACAAGCAGGGCAGCAACAAGGTGTCTCATAAGTTCTCCTGGGTGGCTGACAAAACTGCAAAATACAGCATGGTCGGACTACCGACTAAACCTATGCGTCAAATCTGAGGGCCGGCTGAAATCGGGCTCAATGTTTCAACACTCTTGGCTTGATGCAGACATGACCTTGGGCAGTTATAGAATGTCGTGGGTAGTTTAGAGGAGGAGAAACCATGCGCCGTAGAGATGTACTCAAAGCAGGTCTGGTTGGCGGGGCGGCCCTGGCCGGCTTTACCAGGGCTCAGGGTGTTGGTAACTTCACCATGACCATTGTTCACATCAACGACACCCACGCCAGGCTCGAGCCCACCACGGGCCTCACTCTGGGCGGTCAACGAAACCAGATTTTGGGAGGCTTTGCCCGTACCATCTCGTTTTTTGACCGGATGCGCGGCACTGCCACCAATCCCCTGTTTTTGCACGCGGGGGACGTTTTTCAGGGAACCCTGTTCTTTAACCAGTACCAGGGGCTGGCCGACCGCCACTTCCTGCACCGGATGGGCATCCGGGCCCTGGCGCCGGGCAACCACGAGTACAACCTGGGGCCCGAGGGTCTGGCAAACTTTCTAAATGGCATTCGCTTTGCGGTAGTATCGGCCAATACCGATGTCTCGCGCGAGCCCAGGCTGGCCGGGCGCATCCGGCCCTATGCAGTGGTGAGTGTGGGTGGGCAGCGGGTGGGGATTATTGGCCTCACCACCCCCGATACCAACATCCTTTCGAGCCCCGGACCCAATGTGCGCTTTACCGACCCGGTTCCCGCCACCCAGCAGGCAGTGGTCGAGCTTCTGGCCAGGGGTGTAAAGAACATTGTGGTGCTCTCGCACCTGGGCTACCGCCAAGAGCAAGAGCTGGCCCGCAGGGTAACCGGGGTGCAGGTGATTGTGGGCGGGCACAGCCACACCCTGCTGGGCCAGACCCCCTTCCCCGAGCTGCGTTCGGGCGGGCCCTACCCCACCATTGTCAAGAACCCCGAGAACAAGGATGTGCTGGTGGTGCAGGCCTGGGAGTGGGCCAAGGTAGTGGGCCGCTTGCAGGTCACCCTCAACCCCCGAGGCGAGCTGGTAGCCCACCAGGGCCAGGTGATCCCCCTGACCGCCGACCTGCCCGAAGACCGCTTTGCGCTGGATGCCATTGCAGCTTATGGCCTGCCTATTGCGGCGCTACGGGCACAGGTGGTCTCTCGCGCTGCAGTGGCCCTAAATGGCGAGCGCAACGATGTGCGCCGCCGTGAGACCAACCTGGCTAACTTGATTGCCGACGCCATGCTGTGGAAGACCCGCCAGGCTGGCGCAACCATCGCCCTGCAAAACGGCGGGGGCATCCGCGCCAGCATTCCAGCCGGAAACATTACCGTGGGCCAGGCCAACGAGGTACTGCCGTTTGGCAACACCCTTACGGTGCTCGAGCTGCGGGGTAGCGAGATTCTGGCCGCCCTGGAAAACGGCGTATCCCAGTGGGAGGCCATTGCCGGGCGTTTCCTTTCTGGGGTGGCGGGCATCCGCTACACCTTCGACATGGCCCGCCCGGCAGGCAGCCGCATAACCCAGGTTCAGATCCAGACTCCAACCGGCTTCCAGCCGCTGGATCCAAACGCCACCTACCGGGTCGTGACCAACAGCTTTACCGCCGCGGGCGGCGACGGCTTTACATCGTTCCGCGATGCCCGGGGCTTCCGCGTCGATACCGGTTTTAGCGACGCCGAAGTTCTGATTGAGTACCTGCGTACCCAGCCCTCGTGGGAGCCGCGCCTGGAGAACCGCATTACCATCCTTAACGAGCCTCGAGGCCAGCGCTGGGAGGGGCCGTTCTACTCCGACAGGTTCTTGCGGGTGGGGGTTTAGCCTTCCTTGACACCACAAACCCAGTGGCCTCCTCCGTTTTTGGAGGAGGCTATATTTCCGCCCGTAAATACAGCCAGCCGACAGCCAGCCGACACACCGCTACGCCAAAGAACTCGATTCAGTTGGCCCTGGTCTTTGTAGCCAGGTGAATATGGCCGAATCAGGAAGCTAAATCTGAGCTTTAGCAGCCCGTTTCCACTGTGTTGCTGATTAGGAAACCAGGTCGCGATGCAAAAAGTCGTACAAAAGCTGTACGACTTATCTCAGAAAGGAGCGAGCTTTAGGAAAACTCTGGGTGCTATCAGGCCGCTTCGTTGGAGAGGCGCTCGAGGCCGCGGGGGTTTTCCAGGATCAGCCTGCCATAACCCGAGCGAATATAGCCTTCGCGGGTCAGTTCGCCGATTACCTTGGTTACGGTCTCGCGCACCGAGCCCACCGCCGAGGCAATTTCGTCGTGAGTGGCCTTGACCCCTACCAGCCCGCTCTTCTCGGTAAAGGCTACCGGGGTGCGGGAAAGGTCGAGCAGGGTAGCAGCAATTCGGTTCTTCAGGCGCTGGCCCGATATGCGCTGGATGGTCTGGTAGGTCTGGCTCAGGGCTTTAACCAGTCCTTGCACCAGGCTGGCCATTTCCTGCGCCGATAGCTGTGCGGGGGCCAGGGCATCCACTCTGGTCTCGGTCACGGCCTCGGCAAAATAGGTGCGCTCGGCCAGGGAAATTACCTCCTCGCCAAAATACTCACCAGGACGAACAAACCGCAACGTTAGAGCATTGCCTTCGTCATCAACACTCTGCAGGCGCACCAGACCCTCCCGTACCCGGTAGAGATAATCCTTGGAGCTGGGCTCTCCGGGATAGAGAATGATCTCACCAGGGCCGAAAGTTAGGGTGTCTAGGATGCTGGTTTGCATTATTTAATCACTCCTCAAGGTTGACTATAGCAGGCTGTCTTCAATTTGTAAACAATCGTGTTGATTTATTTGAAGTAAGTGAGGACACATTTGGTCAGACGCCGGTAGCCCTGTAGTAAAAACAGGTAATGGGACGGTGTAAGAGCCAGAAGCTGGTAAATAATCCCCGCCTTGAGCCCACTCCAGACCAGTTAATAAGTACAGCACAAGATTAGATAAGAGCTGTTTCATTTCAGCCATCATGCTTGTAAGCGTGTAGAAATTGAACCGAAAAAACCTTTGCGTCGTTCCAGCCTTACACATTAGGGTGGCCCGTCGGCAAAAAAACAGAGCGTCCCGGCCTCGCAAGTGCCGAATCAGTCCAGAAGATATGGGCACGACCTACGGTCCCAGCTCCGAGTGTGCGAGTCTGGGTGCTTAGAGCCCTCACCCCAACCCCCTCTTAAGGGGAAGGGATACCCGGACATGCCCCGGCGCTTGAAGGACAGCAAGCTATTGCCCAGTCCATTGCCGGAGACTGAAAGTAAGCCGAAGCCAGTAGTGCATCAACCCACCACTTCCAGTCGGGCGTAGCGCAGGGCCAGCCTGCGTACCCCATCGGCAAAAGCTATGGAAGCAACCCCTTCATCCAGACTCACCACCAGCCCGGTGCCAAACTGGGTATGCCTGACTTTTTGTCCCGCCCTGAGCGTGGTCTGGTCCGAAGCCTGGGGAGGCTTGAAAATGAAGCGCTCGAGGTCGGAAAACTCCCCTTCCACCCCACTGCCCGGCCCCGCATCGAAGGCTTCCCAGACGCTTCTGGCCTCGTGCGTCAGGCCCAGGGCTTCCGAGTAGCGCTGGCGCTCAGCATGCGCGAACAGCCGCAGCACTTTGGCGGCAATGCTCTGCGCCTGGCCTGAGTTCCACCAGTCGTACAGGAAACGCTCGAGGCCCAGCTTGTGTGCGCCTTGCGCCAGGGCCAGGGTCTGTGCGGTGGAAAGCTCATGTGCCTTTAGGGCCAGGGCCTCCCCCACCCGCTCGACTGCACCCAAAACTTGCAGGTGGTTGGCTTCTACGAGAAAGGGCGAGAGTGGCAGGCTAGACAGGGCGTAAAGATAGGTATGCTGCGAGCTTCGGGTCAGGGCCACGTAGAACAGGCGGCGTTCTTCCTCGAGGTTTTCTGAGCCGCTGTAGGGCAGGGTTCCCTGGTTGCAGTCGGGGATGAAGACCAGGGGCCACTCCAGCCCCTTGGCCCGGAAAATGGTCATCAGGCTAACCCGCTGGCGGGCGTCCTGTGCAGGGCCGTCGCCCAGGTGTTCTTGAGCGTGCGAACGCAAGTCAGTCTCATCGGGAATCTGCTCCTGGGCTAGTTGCTCAATATGGTGAAGCAGCTGAAGCGCGCTCCCTTTGTCGCGGGCATACTCCAGAAAAGCCCGTACCCCCTCGGCCTTGCCAGCTCCCACCTCGTAAAAGCCCGATGAGCCCAGCAGATATCGGCGGTAGTCCAGTCGAGACTCCAGCGCCTCCAGAACCGCGTGGGCCGAGCCGCGTTCCACGGCCACACTAAGCCACTCGAACAGATCGGCCAGCTCGCGCAGCCGCCTGGCCACGCGCTCCTCTACGTCTGCCTCCGCCGCCGTTAGCGCCTCTACCAGCGAGGCGCCCCGCTCTACCTGCCGCCAGACCGAGTCGGCCAGGGCTCGGCTCAGGTAACGCTTGGGGGTGTTGTAGATCTGCAGCCAGAGGCGCTTGCAATCCCCCCCACCCCCTTTATTAAGGGGGGACAAAACCTCAGCACTGGCCACCTTACCAAGGGGGCTCCGCGCAGCGGTGGGGGATTGGGCCAGCCGCAGGTAAGCCAGCAAAACTTGAATTTCGGGGCGCTGATAGAAGGGCATGCTGCCTACCACCCGGTAGGGAATCTGTCGCTCGATCAGGCATTGCTCGATATAGGGGGTCTGGGCGTAGAGCCGCACCAGCACCGCCATCTCGGTAGGTTTGCGGCCTTCGGCTAGCAGCCCCGCCACATCGCTGACCAGGCTCTGGGCCTGGGCAGGCATGTGTGGCTCCAGGCGAATATGCACCCGGCCCACAAAGCCCTTGGTCAGGCTCAGTCGCTTGGGCTCGCGGTTCTGGTTCTGGGCGATCACCCGGCCTGCCAGTGCGACCTGCGGCGCTGGGCAGCGAAACGAGTCCCGGATGATGTATTTGGCTGCCTTATAGCGTGGAGCAAACTCGAGGATGAAGCGTGGCGAGGCTCCGCGCCACTCGTAGATGGTCTGGTCGTCGTCGCCTACGGCCATGTAGTTGCGGTGCGGGGCGGTGATCAGGTCCAAAATCTCCGCCTGGGCCAGGTTCACGTCCTGGAACTCGTCCACCAGCACTGCCTGAAAGGCTTTTTGCGCGGTTTGCAAAACGCCAGGGTAGCGCACCAGCACCTCCCAGCCACTCATCAGCATATCGTCGAAGGTCAGGAGGCCCTCTTCCCGGCGAACCTGCTCCATCAGTTTGTAGAGCTCGAGGTACCACTCGAGTTCCTGGGGCGCACGGGCCTGCGAGGCCACTTTCAGGGCCTCCGGCGGCAGCCCGGCCCCCTTCAGGTCGGCATACTGCAGGTTTCCTTTGCAGGCCCCCACGTAGCTCAGGAAGTCCTCGGCCTCGAGGTTTTCCAGTTCGGGCGTCCAGGGCAGTTTCATCTCCCTGGCCCGCCGCAGTGTGCGCTGCAACAGAGCTTGCTGGGCACCCTCTTCCCTGCCCTCGGCCAGCTTCAAAAGCCCCTCCGAGGCCGCCTTGCGCACGATGCGGTAGCCCAGCGCGTGCAGCGTGGAAACCTGTACCCCCTGGGTGTGGGGCCATCGGGCCAGCGAGCGCTTGAGGTCGTCCACCGCCAGGCGGCTGAACGAGGCTGCCAGCACCTTGCGCGGCTCGAAGACCCGCTCGCGCACCAGGCGCTTTAGGCGGTGCACCAGCGACGTAGTCTTGCCCGCCCCCGCCACCGCAAACACCAGCGCCGGCCCCTGGTTGTGGGCCACAATGGCTTGTTGTTCGTCGGTCAGGTGTAAAGACACAGCCTGAACAGTCTACCCAAGAACAGTTTGTCCCACAGGTATTCCAGCCTGGAGGGCGTTCGAGAAATCTCCTCTGCTCTGCTGGGAGAGGCTGGTAGTTGAAAAGGTATCTGCGTCAAGCAGGGGTTTTGGGGCCGCGCCCTCAGGCAAACTGCAAGCGCCGCCCTTTAGGCTCGGGGATGGGGTCGCCAAATTCTTTGGCCGTTTCAATCCACAACTGAGTGGCTTGATGAACACTGGCAAGGGCTTGTTCTGCGGTCTGTCCATGGGCCATACAACCGGGCAGTTCTGGCACTTCGGCAACAAACGCATCGTCTTCCTGGCTCCAATAGATGATGACTTCGTACTTGTACACTAGCTCTCACCTCCTAACTTGTATAGGTTACTCGCACAGCGAGTATCGGTTAATCACTCCAAATCCTCGACCACTGCATCACCCACTCCATGCGCTACGCGCACCCCCTAGCGCACTATCACCGACCGAACCTGTCGCACCTGGTAAGGCTTGGCCTTGCTACCATCCTGCTACAAGTTGATGAACTCCTCAGCCCCTTGTTTGCGAAACGCGTGGTGGCTGCCTTTGATGCGCTCTTCAAACCCCAGATGAAGCAGCAGTTGGCGCAGGTCATCAAAGGAAATACTGGCATCGGACGTTCCGCGCAGAATTTTCAGCAACAGCTTCTCTTAGCGCCCCATCCAAGCCCAGTGTATCAAGCGAACCGGTATAGTTTACCGGCCAGCGTGGCCACATACAGCGCCCCCCGGTAGGGCAGCGGCGGCGCCTGGATTGGGCCAAGGCCCGTGGCCTCGAAGACCAGGCGGCCAGCACGGGTTTCCACCCCCAGCACCCGCCCCTCCTCGGTGCCCAGATAGAGTACGCCGTAGGCAGTCGAGAGTGCGCCGGTGACCTTGCCCACCTCGAGCTCCCAGGCCTCGTCGCCGGTTTTCTGGTCGAGGGCAAAGAGCCGGCCGGCCCAGGTAGCGGCGTATAGGTGCTGGTCGTCCAGGGCGGGCGCACCCCAGAGCTCGCCCTCCAGATCGTAGCTCCACTTCAACTCGCGGGTGAGCGGGTCGAAGGCGTGAATTTCTCCGGTCCAGGTAGGGATAAAAAGCAGGCCGTCACGGGCAGGCATGGCAGTATGTACCGCCCCGGCCTCCACCTTGTAGCGCAGGTGCCCGCTAAAGGGGTCGAGGGCGTAGAGCCAGCCGCTCTCGCTGGCGACAAACAAAAGCCCCCGGTAGAGGGTGGGCGAGGCCGAGAGCTCACTGCCGGCCTGAAAGCCCCAGCGCAGGGTTCCGCCGGGCTCGAGGGCGTAGAGAAAGCCGTCGCGCCCGGCCAGGTAGATTAGCCCGCTGGCCAGGGGGGCGGCGGTAATCTCGGCACGGGTAGGGAAACTGAGAATGGGCCGCCCGGAAAGGGACATCCCGGTCAGGCGACCGTCCCAGGCAGCCACATAGACCCGTTCTTCGGTTACGGCCGGCGGGGCAGAGACCTCGTCGCCCAGGCGCTGGCGGTGAACCAGGCCATCGGTCAGGTCGAGGCGGGAGAGGCCCTGCCCGGCCCCAACCCAGATGCGGTCCTCGCGGGCAACCAGCTCACCGGGCCAGGCCACCTCACCCCCCAGGTCGTGCGTTCCCTTCAGCTCGAGTTTTTCGGGGCGGGCCGGGCCGCTGGGGTAGTGTCCGCTGCGGCTGGCTCCGGCTCTGGGAGTTGCCGAGAGGCTCTCCCGGTACTTGCGTAGAGTCTCTTCCAGAACCGCACGAGCAGTACCGGCGCTGGCAGGACGCTCGCCAGGGGTCTTGTGCAGAAGCGAGACCAGGAAGTCCGAGACCCCCTCGGGAATGGCCGGGTTGACCATGTGTGGGGGTCTGGGGGTCTCGTAGACGTGCTGGTAGAGCACCGACTGGTCGTTTTCACCCTCAAACAAGGGCTTACCAGTAAGGGTCCGGTACAGCACCGCCCCAAAGCTATAGAGGTCGGCCTGCGGGGTGAGGGGCAGGCCCTTGGCCTGTTCGGGGGCCATGTACTCGGGGGTGCCCACAGTAATGCCGGTGCGGGTAAAGTGTTGGCTCTCCTGCATCAGGTAGGCCAGACCAAAGTCCATCACCTTGGGCTGGCCCTCGGGCGTAACCAGAATGTTGCGCGGGGTAAGGTCGCGGTGGATTACGCCCCGGCTGTGCAGGTGCCCCAGGGCATCCAGCACCCTGATGCTCGCTGTGAGCAGGCGCAAACCCTCCATCCCGTCTTCAAAAGGGCCAATGCCATCGTAGCTACCACCCTCCACCAGCTCCATCACAAAATAGGTGCGGCCCTGTTCCTCGCCAATATCAAAAACCTGCACCACACCAGGGTGAGAGAGCCTGGAAAGCGCCTTGACTTCACGAAAAAACCGGCTGCGTTCACTGGGGTGAATGTAGGTGTGAAGAAGCTTGACCGCCACCGTGCGCTCCATGCGAAGGTCGGTAGCCCGCCAGACCTCGGCCATGCCCCCTTCTCCCAGCGGGGCCTCGAGCCGGTAGCGCCCGGCCAGTTTTAGCTTCTCGAGGGTATTCATGCGCTAGGTAACCATTATGAAACATTAGCTTGAATCTGTCGCATAGGCTACGGCTTTGCCGGAATCGCGTAGCGACTCCCCTAGGTCGCGGGTCTCAAGTCGTCAATGGTCGAACAGCCAGGCCAGCGCCTAGCCAAGTAGATCACCCACTCGAACTCGAGCACCCCTGGCCCAGTCCAGCGCCGACATGGGTTTTCTGCCTTCGGGCTGAACTTCAAGCAGGGTGAGGCTCCCCTCCCCTGTGGCGACCATCAGGCCCTCGGTCAATTGCAAAACGGTTGAGGGCGCCAGGTGCTCTGGGCTAGACCCTCGACCCCCGGCCCTCGACATTCGTATAACCTTCACCCGCCGGCCCTGGTATTCAAACCAGCTACCAGGCCAGGGCTGCACACCCCGGTGGCGGTTGTAGATCTCGCTGGCCGTACGTTGCCAAACAATTTTTCCATCATCCCTGGCCAGCATCGGGGCATGGCTTGCCTGGCCAAGCTGTGGCATGGGCTGCAGCGACTCCAGACCGCCAATCGCCTCTAACAATAGCGGAATTCCCATCTCGCGCAGGCGATCGGCAAGTTCGGCCGCGGTTTCATCCGGCCCAACCCTGGTATGTCGTCTGGCTACAATCGGGCCGGTGTCCATGCCTGCGTCGGTCTGCATAATGCAGACCGCAGTCTGGACATCGCCATTGATTAGCGTCCACTGCACCGGCGCCGGGCCACGGTACCTGGGCAGGTCGGAGGGGTGCAGATTAAAGAAGCCAAACCGGGGAACTAACAAGAGCTCGTGGGGAAGGATTTTGCCATATGCTGCCGTAACCGCCACATCCAGGTTAAGGGAGTTGCAAAGCGCCAGTAACTCGGGGTTTTTGCGGAGTCTGGTGGGCTTTTCTACCCGCAAGCCCTGGCCGCTGGCCCACTGGGCTACCGGGCAAGGGGTCAGGCGCAGACCTCGTCCGGCCGGTTTGTCGGGCTGGGTCACCACCAGCACAACCTGGTGGTGCTGGTGTAGCGCCTCTAGTACTGGCACTGCCCAGGCCGGCGAGCCGAAAAAGGCGACCCTGCGCCGCTGATAGCTAATGGCTGATGGCTGCAAGCTTATGGCCTTTGTCCTTTCGGTCAGGGGTCGGCCCTAAAACCAGACTGTTTCTGCCTGCCCATCGCCTGGCGCTCGGCTTTCTCGCGCAGAAAGGCCCTGGCCTGGCGCTGGAATTCTGCCAGGTCTTCGCGGTGAAGCTCGAGGAAGTTCTGTTTGTCGGCATTAGGCATCCGTTGAAAAAAAAGAATTCCGTCCAGATGGTCAATTTCGTGCTGCATCACCACCGCTAAGTAGCCTTCGGCCTCGAGTACCCTTGGCTCGCCCTTTTCGTTCTGGTACTCCAGCCGCACCTGCAGGTCGCGCTGGGCGCCCTCGGCATACAGTCCGGGCAGCGAAAGACAGCCTTCCAGAATAGACTGCTGGCCAGAGCGGTAGGTGATCACCGGGTTGACCACCACATAAATCTGTTTGACGCGGGTTTTCAGGTCGGCCAGGAGGCCTTCTTCCTGGTCTTCGTCATCCTGGTACTCGGCGGCCACAAACAGCCGCCGGGAGAGACCTACCTGCGGCGCGGCCAGCCCGGCCCCCCTCGCTTCGAACATGGTATTTAGCATCCTCTCGGCAAGCTGGGGTATATCGTTAAAATCCTCTACTGCCAGGGCTTTTTTCTTTAGGATCGGATCGCCGTACAGGCGAATGGGAAATGTCTCGGTCATAAACTCATAGATGATTGTAAGCCAGGAGCAGCCCAAAAAGTTGTCGCAGGTCTAGGGTCGAGGGTCGAAGGTCAGATAAAAGCTGAAAGCTAAAAGCTTTTAGCTTTCAGCTATTGGCTATTAGCTATCGGCCATGGTCGCAGGTCGCGAGTCGCAGGCCAAGAAGACTAGAGACCTGAGACTTGAGACCTGAGACATTCCTATTGGCTTGCAGCGCAACTCAACTGCCTCACTTTTCTCCAGAAAGTGCCCGCTCTCACTTGACGTAACGCGATCGCCGGCTCAGGGCATAAAGGCCGGTAAGCCAGCGACCCACAGCTTTGCGCCATCTGATCACCTGCTGCCGCTTACTCTGATACTGGCGAGGGTCTTTAGCGCCCTCTTGCATCCCTTGTGCATGGAGCAGGGTAGCAAAGGTGCTCACCTCGGTGCGCAACCGCTCAATTTCGGTCTCCTTGTCGAAGGAAAGCCCCAGGTAGCGGACATTGTACAGATTAGCCAGCTCCAGCACCGCCCCCTTGGCGATGCCCTCGGGCATGCACTTGAACGGGTACAGGTGTACGATGCCGTCGCACCCTGCCTCGACGCCCTCGCGGGCGTGGGCTACGCTGGGTAAACCATCGCCGCCCACCTCCCGATTCAGAAAGGGCAGGGCCCTGTCGTCGCGAACTCGCTGTTCTAACAGATAGATGTTGCGCTGGCGCAGCCAGGCCAGCACCGGTCTCAGCCAGGGGTTAGCGGCCCAGCTGCGCCGCTTCATCTCGCGCAGTACTCCGCGCAGATAGCCGCCCAGGGTGGTCCCCTCGTGAACCTCGAGCCCCTCGCGGGCCAGCAGGTTTTCCACCGTTCCCCGGTTGGCAAAGCTGGTTAGCAACACGTAGATTTCGCCCACCACCACCACCCGGGGCTTGACCAGCGAGTCCCTGGGAACCGCCTCTAAAAGCCAGAGGCCCCGCCGGTGTGCCGCCTTGATCTCGGCAACGGTATGCACCTGACGCAAACCTTCAATGGCCGTCTGGTAGGCCGCGGTGATGCTGCCAGGTTCCAGTTCGTGGGCCCGCAGGATTAGCGCCCGCGCCCGTAGCGATTCCGCCGCATCCAGCTTTGCCCACAGGGGACGCGTCAGGCGGTTGAGGGTAGCCAGAAAGCGCAGCCGCAGATGCCACTGCCGCCAGAGCGGAAGCCTGCCCAGGCCATAGGCACACGCCTCGACGTAGTCCAGCAAGGGCTTAATTTTCTGCCGCTGCAGGTCGCTGAACTCCTTTAGGGCATCCACCAGGCCGTCCATGCCCATAGTGACCATCTGCAGAGTATGGCCGCCGGCGGCCAGTCGCTGCTGGAATTCCTGCGGAATGTGCCGGTTTTGCACAATGGCGTACCAGCCAAAGGTACACGGCCCCTCGCCCCGGGCCATGAGCACGATGATGCGGCGCGGCTCTGCCCTGGCGCCGGCTGCCTCGAGGCTGTTTAGCGCCCGGGTAAGGGTTTCCTTGAGCGAGCCGGTGCTACAGGCATAAGGAGAACACGACTCGGTATACCGGTCATTACCGAGCAGGACTGTTTTCTCCGAGATGGGCTGGGGCGCTAGCATGTAGTCTTGCAGGCCCAGCTGGTGGCAGAGGCCTTCCACCGCAAGGTTCACAATCTCACCCATATAGGGCCAGATAACCAGTGGCTTGAGAGCGGCCCCCCCACTGGGGGCCCCGGTGGCCTGAACCTCTTCAACTAACTGTCCGGGGCGGCCCGAGACCCGCCTGATCCTGGTATCTGGAAAAACCGGTAGGGCCATAGCCGGACTGGGTGGCTCTACGCCCGCTACCCTCTGGTCGCGTCGCTGCTCTAAGAAGGTCAAAATGGTCTCAAAGCGAGTCTGAAACCCCGAGTTGCTGGCGGTCTCGTCGAAGCGCAGGGTCCAGCAGGGGGCGCCATAGGAACGGATATTGTCTGCAAGGTAGTCTACCTGGAAGGCATCGGGATGACAGCCGAAACAGCCCAGGCCGATAAACCCGTCTACCTTATCCAGGGCCCAGCGGATAAAGGCCTCCGCTTCTTTATGGGCGTCGTAGAAACCGTCTACCCGGTCATACTCCGGCTCCAGCAGTGCGGCGGGCACGTCCACGGCCGAAATTACGGCCACACCCTGCTTTTCAAACCACTGCTTGACCCCGGCATTCAGGGCCGGGTCCTCGACCACATAGCGCCGGCCCACCAGGGCCAGCCGGGGCCGGGACGGGTCGGAGAGTAGTTTTTCCAGTTGCGAGCCCCGTCGTCCGGTTACTTCATTTACCGCCTGCTGAAAGGCTCTCTCGAGGCGGTTCAGAGGAGAGCCAAGGGCTTTGCGCAGCCAGCTGGGTAAGAGAAACTCGAGCCTCCGGCTGGGCGCCCATCTCATAATATCGGCATAGACGTTGTAACAGACGTTGCGCAGGTCTACTTCCGCCAGCAGGCGGATGTCCGGCATGATAAAGCGCGGCAGGTGCTTGCTGCGCTCGATACGGTCCAAAACAGCGTCCAGCTCCAGCGGCAGACTCTGTAGCAGCCCCTTTGCCCCAGGCTTGTTCAGGTGGTGCAGGCGGTGACCGGTGGTATCGCCCAGGGAGCGCAGGGCAATCCCGCCGACATCGCGGTATTTTGAACAGGTCGAACTCTTTGCGTCCTCGCTGATGATGTTTGGGGCCACGATAGCCTCGAGGTCGGGGTGTTTTTGTATGAGATGATGCACATGGCCCACGTAAACCCGCAAAGGGAAGCACAGATCGGCACTGGCCAGGGTGGTGCCGGCCTCGATGATGGCAGGTGTGCTCATCCGGCTCTTGATCACCCGTACCCCGGCCAGCTCCAAAAAGCGCGTCAGTATCTGAACCGACTGATAGTAGCCGGTAAAGGCCTGCACCAGGCCTATCTTGGGGTCTGCTATGGCTCTGGTAGACATAACCATCACCTCCCCGTAACCGCGAGTAGCTGCCTGACGTGTTCGCGCTCTTCTTCACGGCCCATGAGCCCACAGAAGCGCCCTTGATGGCAGTCGATGGCCTTGTACCCCGCGATGGGGATCTCGTTTTCCAGCAGGGCCACCACTTCGTCACACTGGCGGTGGCAAGACGCCAGGGCACATCTGGTGGTGACGGTGGCGAAGCTGCTGCTCAGAATATAGTCGAAACCCTTAAAGTGGCTGTCCTGCCCCTGTTCCCAGCTGCCCATGGCCATCAGGGCCGCGCCCAGCGCGCCGGCGCACAGGACGTAAGTGGGGTTGTCCGATACTACAAACTCCTGCTCGGTCAGGCCCAGCGTTTCGCGGAAGGCATACTGCAGGGCGCGGTTGAGGAAAGCGCCCCCCTGGCCCACAACTGGCAGGTAAAGGGTTTTGCCCCGGCCAACGTCGGAAAGATAGGTCCGACAAATGGCAAAAGCCAGGCCCAGAAACAGATCCTCGGTGGGAAAACCCGACCGCGCCTTATGGACAATGTCTGACTCACCAAAGACTGCACAGCGCCCGGCGATCCGTACCGCGTCGCCACCTTTCATGGCCACATCGGCGTACTCCTCAATGGGCACACGGAAGCGGCGCGCCACGGCCTCGAGGAATGAGCCGGTGCCGGCAGCACATTTATCGTTCATGGCAAAGTCCAGTCCCCCGCCGGCCACTGTGATCAGCTTGGCGTCGTTACCCCCGATATCCATGACCGTGCCGACCTCGGGCATCCAGTGCTGGGCCCAGGCATAGTGGGCCACGATCTCGCTACTGCGGAGATCGGCTGTCCCCGAGCTTTTTCGTGTCACCATATCGCGAAACAGCTCACCCGCGCTGCCGGTGGTACCGATAGCAGCCAGCGTGGCTCCTGCCGGCAGCGCCGCCTGCAGACCCCTCAGGGCCGTAAGGCAGGCCGCTATGGCGTCCCCAGCCGTGTCAACGGTGCCAATAGCCACGATCTCGAGCTCGCGGCCAGCTGGCTCGCGGCCAGGCCCGAGACTGCGGATCAGTGCATATTTGGTGCCACGGGAGCCGCCATCCAGACCGGCAAAATAGGAGTTTCTGGAAGAACGCTGGTGCTTTCCCGCAGGGTTGACCACATTGAAGGGCCGTCCTTTTGCGGTTCTGCGCCGGACCGGTATCTGAAAGCGAGCGCGGCCGGGCGGTGGGGTGTCTTTGACATTCTTTGGGTTTTGCGCGCCTTCACAGCGCCCACCCAGGGTCTCCAGGACGATCAGCTGGTCTCCGACCAGTTCGTAGGGCTGGGCCAAGTCACAGGAGTTCAGGCAGCCATGGCAGTACTGGACGCGGCTGTGGAAGGAGCGCTGGTCGAAATCGTCGCGGAACCGGGTGGTCAACTCACCCTGACCCGACATGGTCTCGCGCACGATCACCGCCATTCCCAAAGCGCCCACCACGTCGTTGTGCGGGGTCACATAGACCGGGGTCTGCAACCGCTGCTCAAAAGCTCGCACCACTGCCGGGTTGAAGGCCACACCCCCCTGGAAGAAGACCGGCGACGGCAAACGTACGCCCTGGACCACGTTGGTCAGATAGTTGCGCACCATGGCCTGACAGACCCCCATCAACCGATCGGCCAGTGGAACGCCTTTTTGCGTCAGGTGCCTGAAGTCGCGGCGGGAAAAGACCGTGCAGGTAGAGTCGATACTCGCCGGCCGGTCGCTTTGTAGAGCCAGGCGCCCAAACTCCTCCAGACTGATCCCGGCTTCATCGGCGATTTGCTTGAGGAACTCGCCGGTTCCGGCCGAACAGATGGTGTTCATGTTGAAGAAGGCGGGGAGCCCGTCCGGGCCAAAGACAATAACCTTTGAGTCCTGTCCGCCGATCTCAATCAACGTACCGATGCCGCCTTTACCATGGGTGTTGTCCGCAGTCAGACCGGTCTTGCCTCTGGCTACCAGGTGGGCAAGCCCCATGGCGTGCGCGAAGATCTCGGTACGGATCAGGTCGGCCCCAATTAGCCTGGCATTTACTGCCCGGCCGCTGCCGGTGATCCCAATTCCAGCCACCTGGCCCGGCGCTGAACCCAGGTAGCGGCGCATGGCATGCATCAGCGCTTCGGTAGGCGAGGCAAACTGGTCGTGGCGCAGATATACCCCCGGGCCTGCCAGGTCACCCTGGTGGTCAATGCCTATCACCTTGACTGTGGCAGACCCAATGTCAACCCCAAGATATAGGGAATTCTGCTGGTTTCCTCCTGCAGCACTGTCTGGGCGCATGGCAACTCCCTCTCATAACCTGGCTGCGGCCAAGCTTAGCTGCACCGCACTCCTATCTCTGACTTTAGCGGCTGGATAAGAGGGAGCCAGTGCCAATTGTCCCATCGCATTTCGAGAAATAGCGGTGCTGGGGGCGCCCGGCAACTGACCCTACTGACAGCCCAATTTCCCGTGTCTGCCACACTACTAACCAAAGGGCAGTCTGGCCTGGGTCAGACTGCCCTTTGGATGAGGCATGGAGGCAGGTAAATCATATTCAAACGGGATCAGTACAGTTGCCAGGGTTCAAGTTTTCAACCCGCAGTCCGGTTGCCAGGCAACCGTAAACCTTGCGCGACACCCTACCAAGTACAAACAGTAGCGCGCACTGCTATTTTGAACGGTCTATTCGCCCAACCTGGCAGTCAGGGGAATGCGGTGGGTATAGTTGAACCGGTCACCCTGCTGACTGCCCACCCACAGCGCTTCCAGTGTTTCAGGCAGGGTGAACTCTAGCCGCACCGGCCCCGCGACGTTTTGCCAGAAACGCGGCTCGTTTCCCACCGCCAAGGAAAAGCTGCCAGCGGGAAGGCTGAGCACCACTCTCCGGCCCGGGGCCAGGCTCTCCTCCAGGGTAGTTTCCAGACGCAGACCGCGCTCGCCGTTGCGGGTGGCCCGCCAGGTTTTTCCGTCAAAAACTGCAAAGCTCACCTCGGTTCTGGGGGGTAGCTCGAGCCGTGCGGCGATGGGCGGAATAACCCGGGCATAGAGGTTGCTGCCCACAAACACCCCCACCGTACCGGGGCCCGTTCCGGAAAGCACCAGCACCGTGCGCTCGGCCTGGGCTGGGGTCAGGCCTACCCGGAGTTCAAAGGGCCGCCCGACGAAGTTCTGCACCACCACAACCCGGCGCCCCTGGCGCACCAGGGCCACCCCCAGATGGGTAAACTCGGGGCGGAGCAAATTGGCCCGGTGCCCCGGGCTGTTCATCCAGCCCGATAGCGAGCGTCCAGGAATTTCAGCGCTAGGAAAGCCCTCGAAGCTGGCCAGGTTTTCGCCAGTGATCAATTCCATCAGACCGGCTGCCTGCATCCGCTCCAGAGCACCCAGACCGCCCTGGTTTTGGTGGGCAAAAAAGTTGTGTTTTAGCATATCTTTGGCATGGCCCAGCGCTGCTTTGTAGGCCAGCGGGTCCCAGCGCAGGGGCCGCAGGCCATGCTCGGTGCGCACCTGGTTAGTGCGCCTTAGCACCTCGAGTTCCAGCGCACTCTGAGCGAGCGAGATACCGCCCAGCAACAGCGCCAGTAGCAGCCAGGCCCGCACCACCACTCCCCCATTAAACCGGCACCAGACTATACAAAAAACTGCGGCTGAAGGGCCTGGCCTCCAGTAGGGCGTTTATATCGGCCAGGGTAACGGCGCTAACCTTACGGGCCACCACGCTCAGGGGCTCGTAGGCCCGGTTGTAGACATAGTTAAGGCCCACACTCATCAGGCGCTGCATGGGGGTCTCGGCAGCGAACACCAGGGCGGTGGCCAGTTTGTGTTTGGCCTGTTCCAGCTCTGCCGCACCAACCCCCTCGCGCTGAAGCCGGTCTAGCTCGGCTCGCAGGGCCGCCTTCACCAGCTCTTCGTTAGACGGGTCGGTCTGGGCATAGGCATAAAACAGCCCGGCCTGGTCGCCCTCGTCCACCTCGGCCCCCGCCGACTCCACCAGCCCTTTGTCGGTGAGCGCCCAGTGCAGGCGGCTGTTCCCCTCCTCGCCCAGGATGTTGGCCAGGATGGCGGCGGCGTAGCGACGGGGGTCCTGGGCCGAAATACCGGGGGCCAGCACAGCCAGGTAGGTCTGGGTGGCCTTGGGGTAGGGCTCGCGCAGCTCTCCCACGTTTGGGCTAATTTCGGGATAGGCCCTGCTCGAGTCTCCCTTAGGCCAGGAAGTGGTAAGCTGTTGCACCTGTCCCAAGGTCTCTTCCCAGTCCACCCTGCCGGTCAGGGCCAGTACCAGGTTCGAGGGCACGTAACGCTTAGCCAGATACTGGGCCATCTGCTCGCGACTCAAGGCTCCAATCGAGTCGGTCGTGCCCAGCACGCTATTGCCCAGCGGATGCCCCGCAAAATACCGCGCCCGCCCCCAGTCAAAGAGCATTACATTGGGCCGGTCCTGGTAGAGGGCAATTTCTTCGAGTATGACCTGTTTTTCGGTCTCGAAGTCTTCAGGGCGCAGGGCCGGGCGCATCAGGTCGGTCCACAGCTCCAAGAGCCTGGGGGCAAACTCGTGCAGCACCGCCCCGTAGTAGACGGTGTTTTCTTCGGAGGTGTAGGCGTTGTACTGCGCGCCCATCCGATCAAACTCGAGGTTCACCTGGGAGCCATCGCGCCGCTCAGAGCCCTTAAACAGCATATGTTCCAAAAAGTGCGACACCCCCGCGGTCTCTGGCGTCTCATCGCGGCTACCGGTCTTGCAAAAATAGCCCAGAGCCACGCTTTTCGCCTCGGGGTTGATCTCGGCGATAACCGTCAGGCCGTTCTCGAGCGTGGCTTGCTTGAACTGCACTTCAGAATTGCTTTGGGTCATTCTTCACTCCATCAAAGTTGTCGCAGGTCGGGAAGACCCTGTAACTCCAGCCGAACTGGGTGGGGGTTCCTCAGGTCTTTCACCCTAGCACCGGTTTCAGGGGCCCCAGGGTGGCAGTCCAGGGGTTCTGGTAGGGGTTGGCAGCCAGGTAGCGGTTGATGCGCGGAAGGTCTACCGCGGCGATCTGGGTCTCGATCTCGTCCAGGGTACGGATACGCCCCAGCATGTAGAGATCGCGGCTCATGCTGGCAGCCCTCGAGCGCGACGACTCGTCTTGCATTACTAAAGCCGCCCGCAGGCCAATCTTGGTGCGCTTTAGTTCTTCGTCCAGCACCCCCTCGGCCAGCCGGGCTATCTCGGCCTGCATCACCTGCAGGGTTTCGCCAGCCCGCTGGGCGGTGGTTCCGGCATAGGCAGTCAGGTAGCTGTAGCCCTTGATGCCGTTGGGAGAGGCATATACCGAGTAAACCAGGCCCCGCTTCTCCCGCACCTCGGTAAACAGGCGGCTGCTGCTCCCCCCCGAGAGCACCTGCGAAGCCAGACGGGCGCTATAAAACTCGGGATGGTCGAAGGAGATGTCCGGATAGATCAGGCCAATTTGCACCTGGGCAGTGTCCTGCTCGAGGTGGATGGTATGGGGAGGCCGCAGCTCAATGGCCGGGTTTTCCGCTCCACCGCCCTTCCAGTCCCTCAGGGTGTCTAGCACGGCTTCCCTGGCCTGAAGAAAACTCACCCCACCCGCCAGGGTCAGAATAGCCCCCTGGGGGCCATACCGCCGGAGAAAATCCTGGCGCAGGTCCTCGGCCGAGATGCTCTGCAGATCGGCTTTGGTTCCGCTGGGGTTGCGCCCGTGACTGCTGACAAACACCGCACGGCGAAGGGCGGCAAACATTTTTTTGGGCGGCTGATCGTCCAGGGCCGCCAGCTCCTGCAAGGCCGTCTGTCGCACCGCTTCCAGGGCCTCGCCGGGCAGATGAGGACGCATCAGCACATCGGCTAGAAGCGATAGCACCTGCGGGAGTTTGTCGGCCAGAAACTGCGCGGTAAAGGTGGTGTGCTCGAGGGCGCTAAAGCTGGTACGCCGCACCCCCAGCTGATCGAAAGCGTCCGCCAGAGCCCGGGCATCCCGGCTACCGGCCCCTTTCCATAGCCAGCCTTCGATCAGACCTGCGGCCCCTTCCATTCCCTCGGGGTCGTTTACCGCCCCGGCCGGAACCAGTAGCTGCAGGGCTACTCCGGGGTTCCAGGGGCGTTCCTCCACCGCCAGGGTAAGTCCATTGGGCAGAATTTCAACCGGAGCCTGCCCTGAGCGAAGCGAATGGGATACTGCCATACCGTCCAAGTATACGCGTTGCCCGGACCCAGACCATGACCTTTCGAACATTGATCCGCAGGGCAGCGCTACCCGCTGGGCGTCGGCTTTCAGCACTGCCTGGGGATGTACCTCGAGGTCTGCCCATCTCCGAACCCAGAGCGCTAACCTCGAGCATGTACAAGGCTCTCGAAGGATCGTTCTGAGTTCGTCGGGCCAGCGAATCTGATGCGCTTACGTCCACCACATTTAGTTCAGAGCAGCGCACCAGACCCTTCGCTTCATTCAGGGTGACATCCAGGTATTTCTCTAAATTCTGATGTCGGCTTGCGAGCCTGCTCTCGATTGCCTGAAATCCCCTGGGTACAATAAGTCGAGGAGCTTGTGACCCGCGAAGAACTCAAAGCCCGCTTGCTCCGCCCCATCCAGCGCGAACTTTCCGATGGCGCCCAGGACCGGGTGGTAGCCGGGGGTCTGGAGAGGCTGGTCGAGAACCTGGGCCATCCCTTCCCCGAACTAAGCCAGACGCTGGCAGGTTATGGCCAGATGAAGGCAGAAGTCCGCAGAGCGCAACTGGAAAAGGCCATTGTGCTGCTGGGGGGCCAGATACCGGGGGCTGGCTCTCAGTTAGCCGCTGGGCACCCCCCTACTTCGACCCCCGACCTTCGACCTTCAGCCCTCGACCCTCGACCTTCGACCTTCGACGTCAATTTCGACACCCCCATTGAAGCTCTGAACCTGGGCCCCGGCAGCAAGAAAAAGCTGACCGAACTGGGTATCCGGGTGGTACGGGACCTGCTGCACCACTACCCCCGCCGCTACGAGGACCGCCGCACCCTGCAAGGCGTGCGCGACCTGGAGGACGGCGCCAAGGCCACCCTGGTGGGGCGTGTTCTGAGCCGCGAACTTCACAAGACCGCCAAAAAGGGGATGCGGCTTGTGCAGGTGCGCTTTCTGGACGCCTGGGGCTCTAAGTTTACCGGGGTCTGGTTCAACCAGCCCTGGGTGCTGAAGCAGATGCCCGAAGGCGCCAGTATGGTGCTATCGGGGCGGGTGCAAAAACGCGGCGGCAACATCTCGGTTCTGGTTGATTACTTTGAGGACGAAGTAGGTTACTCGCATAGCGAGTATGCGCTACGCGCACCCCCTGGCGGTGAGTCCCTCTCCACTGGGCGCATCGTCCCGGTCTACGCCTCTAAGGAAGGTATTGGGCAGGCTTTCTTGCGCCGGGCTGCCTGGCGGGCGCTCGAGGCTTTTCCAAAGATTCCGGACATGTTAGAAGACATAGGGCGTCGGGTAGCGAGTGCCGAGAGCCAGTCAGGAATTAAGGCTCTTGACCCTGGACTCTGGACCCTCGACGCTGCTTTACGCCAGGTCCACTTCCCCCAGAGCGAGGAAAAACTAAGGCAGGCCCTCTACCGCCTGAAGTTCGACGAGTTTTTGCTATTGGAACTCAAAGTGATGATTCAGTCCGGTGGCTCGGCGCTTTTGGGCCGTGTGTTCAAGGTTACGCCGGAGATGGTGCAGCACTTTCGCTTCACGCTGCCTTTCACCCTAACCGGCGCCCAGGAGCGGGTGCTTAACGAAATACTGGCCGATATGCAGTCTGAGCGACAGATGGCCCGGCTGTTGCAGGGGGATGTGGGGTCGGGCAAAACCGTAGTAGCTGCCGCAGCTCTCTACGTGGCCGCCCAGAACCAGGCCCAGGGCGCGCTAATGGCCCCCACCGAGATTCTGGCCAAACAGCACTACGAAAACCTGATCCGCTATCTGTACCCACTGGGGGTTAGGGTAGACCTGCTGGTAGGGTCCATGACCGGCGGCGAGAAACGCAGCGTTCAGGAGCGGCTCAAAACTGGCCAGACCCAGGTGGTAGTGGGTACCCACGCCCTGATTCAGGACGGGGTGGAGTTTTCTGACCTGGGCCTGGCGGTGATTGATGAGGAGCACCGCTTCGGGGTGATGCAGCGCCGCAGGCTGCTGGGCCAGCGCCCCGATCTGCTGGTGATGTCAGCCACTCCCATCCCGCGCTCGCTGGCCCTTACCATGTACGGCGACCTCGAGGTCTCGCAAATTGACCAGCTGCCCCCCGGTCGCACCCCCATCCAGACCAAGGTCCTAACTCAGAAGACCCGCCTCCAGGCCTACGCCTTTGCCCGGCAGGAAATAAGAAAAGGCCACCAGGTCTTCGTGGTTACGCCCATGATCGAGGAAGGCGAGTCGGAAGCCACCGCCGAGCTGGCCGCCGCTACCCTGCTGCGTGAAGAGCTAGAAATCCTTCTGCCAGAGGCTCGTATTGACCTGCTGCACGGCAAGATGAAGGCCGCCCAGAAAGATGCGGTGATGGAGCGTTTCAAACGTGGTGCATTTGATCTGCTGGTCTCGACCACGGTGATTGAAGTGGGGGTGGATATTCCCCAGGCCAGCCTGATGATTATCGAAAATGCCGAGCGCTTTGGGCTGGCCCAGCTTCATCAGTTGCGCGGGCGGGTGGGGCGGGGTCGTCTGGACGCCTACTGCATCCTGATTGCTGGCGAGGCCTCCAGGCGCACGCTACAACGCCTGCGGGTAATTGAAGAGTCTGCCGATGGCTTTTACATTGCGGAAAAAGACCTGGAGCTGCGCGGCCCTGGCGAGCTGCGGGGCCTGCGCCAGTCGGGGATGCCCGAGCTGCGAATAGGCGACCTGGCCTCTGATCAGCAGATCATAGAGCTAAGCCGGGAGCTGGCCAAGGCCATTCTGCAGGCCGATCCTTACCTCGAGCAGCCGCAAAACGCCCTGCTAAGGCGTGAACTCCAGGCCAGGGCCGAGGCCATTGGTTTTCGAGAGGTAATTTGAGCCCATTCACAGACCTTTCCCGCTTACCTGCGGTAAGGTGAACTGATATGTCCTGCCTGCGGTAAGATGAAGTGGTATGTCCTGGATCTGGCTGGTGGCGGTCTTGGTTTTGCTGGTCCTTGTGGTGGTATTCCTGCGAAAAGTGAACCATTCACGGGGCATCTCCGGCCTACCTGCTGGCAAGCCTTTGCCATACAACCCCTCGGTAATTGTGGATATGGACGACAAACCGCCCACAGAAATTGATTTTGACGCCGGAATCAAAGCCAATAGGATGAAAGATGGAGTGGCCGGAGACGAGGATGATTATCTAAATCAGCGTTCTGTGTCCAAGAACCCCAGCCAGGATTAAGACTCCCTGAGACTTGCCATTCTGGCACTGACCCTAGCCTGACCAACTCAGGATAACCTGGGCTCATGGAAGTTTTGCTGGGAGTTATGCTGCTCTTGGTGGTTGCCCTGCCGGTAATCGCTCTGTTGTGGCAGGGAATCCTCGAGAACTCCCCCGCCGACGAAGTTCTGGACTAATGAAAAGGGAAAGAGGTGACCGGCCCTCACTTCTAGCACTACATGGCCTCTACTGAAGGGACCGGGCTCATCCAGTCCATCTGGGGCTTCACAGACTTGCTCCGAATCGGCTTCCATGAGATCGCCCGTGGGTTGGCCCCTGCTAGCTGGTGCTGCTCGATATTAGGCGCTTCACCAAAAATGAGTGCGATAATAGCTCATGGCAGAGTTTTACCATATCGGCTTTGGGCCCGCAGACTTTGGCAGCAACCCCCCTACCCTGGCAGTCTTGAGCGGAGATCCCAACCGCGCATCGCTCATTGCCCATTCCAGGCTAAGACAGACCAAGACTCTTTCGGAAAACCGTGGCCTGAACAGTTACCTGGGGTTTTTGCCCAATGGACGGCCGGTCTTGTCCGCTACCAGCGGCATGGGTGCGCCCAGTCTGAGCATTGTGGTAAATGAACTTGTGCAGGCTGGCATTCGCACCATCATTCGGGTGGGCACCTGCGGTTCAATTCAGGACCATCTGCTACCGGGTAGTGTGGCCATCTCGCAGGCCGCTTTGTGCCGCCAGGGGGCCGCCAACGACATTGCTCCGCCAGAGTATCCCGCTAGTGCCGACCCTTTTCTCACGGTAGCGCTAGTAGAGGCCGCCAGGAGCATGGGCCTTGCTTATGCGCTGGGAATTACGGCTTCGGTGGACACCTTTTATGAAGGGCAGGAGCGCACTGGCTCGGCCAATCCGCATCTGCTCCGGGCCCTGCAGGGTGTTACCGAGGAGTACCGCAACCTGAGGATTATTAACTACGAGATGGAGGCCGGAACTCTGTTCAAGATGGGCAGCGTTTATGGTTTTGCCGCGGCCTGTATCTGCGGGGTCATTGCACAGCGCACCAGGGCCGAGCAGCCAGTATTGGAGGTCAAAGACCAGGCGGTACAAAGGGCCATTGATGTGGCCCTGGCGGTAGCAGAACAATTTGCATAACCATGCGTACTGTCTTCTGCCCATCCAGGCAGGTCACCCCCTGAAAGAGGACCAGCATCTGCACACTGTATGTTTGATTACAATATCGCTATTTTCATGTAACGCCCTTAGAGTGTGAGCTTACTCTCACTTTGTACAAGCTAGACCATGGCGCTGGAGGGTAGAAAACGCAAGTCTGGGTTCGGCTCCGATGAGAGCTTTAATATAACGGGCAAAAGCTCCCTTGACTTTTGTCTGCGGTTTGCGTTACTTATATGCCCTGATGCCGATTCGCCGTCACCCTGTGCGCTATACTTTGTGGCTAGCCCGAACCGGCGCAGCACCCAGAGCCATATCGCTACCGGTATGGATTCCAGTAGCCCTATTGTTGGTCTTGTTGGGCTGGAGCGGTCTGAATATCTGGCTCTGGCAGCGTACTGCCGAGATGCGCAGCCTGCAGGTTCAGCTGGTCAGTTTGTCTGATCAGGCCCGCGAGCTCAATAACCAGCTTACCGCCGAACGAACCCGTAACAATGCCCTGAGCCAGGACGCCCAGAGCATCCTCAAGCAGTTACAGGTGCTGGAGAACGAGATCAACACCCTGCGTACCCGTGCTGGAATGCCAAAAATTAGGCTGGTACCCACCCGCAACGAAGGCGGTGGTCGCGGCGGGGCTTCGGCTCCGGCGGAGCTCGAACATGTCCTCAAACACGCCAGTCAACAGGCCGCGGCCTTCGCCAACAAGCTGAGCGAGGTATCCCCTGCCCTAAACGCGACCCTGAGGCGCGAAGCGGCCATTCCCTTTGGCTACCCCATCCGGGGGCAGACCCGCATCAGCTCGCACTTTGGCTACCGCCGCAATCCTTTTGGCTGGGGTTTTGAGTTTCACAACGGCATTGACTTTCCTGCGCACACCGGCACCGCCGTGCGCGTAACCGGAGCGGGAGAGGTAATTGAAGCAGGCTGGAACGGGCCCTTTGGCCTGGCGGTGGTGGTAGACCACGGCTTTGGCTACCGCACCTTGTATGCGCACCTGTCCTCCATCTCGGTACGGGTCGGGCAGAGTCTCGAGCGCGGCGACCGGGTGGGGGCGGTGGGCTCGACGGGTCGTTCAACCGGCCCACACCTGCACTACACCATCTTCCGCAATGGCGCCGAGGTAAATCCCGTCGCCTATCTCAACTGAAATCCCGACCAGCAAAGCTGATTGCGAGGAAAACCGCTTGACTTGAACAGGCAGGATATGATGGGTCGGTTGGGTAGGCTTGCTTTCTTAGGACTGTTTGTAGCTGAGACCAGGGGTGTAGACTATGGCGGTGTTTGGCGGAGGACGTAAACCCAATCCGGCTGCGCTCACCTATGTGAGTGAGGGCAGCGAGATCGAAGGCAGTCTGAGGGCGGGCGGCAGCACCCGCATTGATGGAAGGGTCAAAGGCTCGGTGGTGGTTGAAGGCGACCTCGAGGTCGGAAGCAGCGCCCAGATTGAAGGTGAGCTGGTCAAAGCCAACAATATCCTGGTGCACGGACAGATTAGCGCCCAGGTAATCGCCAGCGGCAGACTACATATCACCAAAAGCGCACGGGTAGAGGGGGATGTGCGGGCCATGTCGCTGGATGTGGAGGCGGGTGCAATTTTCGTGGGCCGCAGCCAGACCGGCGAGCCCAGGGCTTTGCCACAAAACACCAAGGCCAGTAGTTAGGTGGCCTGACTCTGACTTTTTGGCTCCTCACTGATCCGTGTGGGTTCACCTGAGCCTCGCAGGGCGGTCGGGAGCCAAGGGCCACCGTTTGAGGAACTAGCTTAGTACATGAGGTCCGACAGCTTTTGGATAAAGCCTTAGGTCTTGTTCCATAGTGCAAGTTTTCCATGAACAGCTTGCACCCATAGCGACGAATCAGAAGGGAGTTTCTGACTAGGGCCTTTTTCAGAAGGTACAAGAAAAAGTTGCCAGTAACTCCTCCCCCCTTGTGGGGGAGGGAAGGGTGGGGGGTTGAAGCCGCAACCTGGTGCATTTGCGCTTCCATGAACACTTCTGGCCCTCGGCTCGCAATCCATCCATAGCTTCTTAGGTAAAGTGAGCTTTTCAGGAGCTACCCGCAGCGGTGCGGCAAAACGGGAGGGAGTTTCTTGTTAGGTAATCCGTTATGGGTTCGATCCGGCGCGGCTACGCCTCGCGATATCTTCGAGGACTTTGGGCCCGGTGCTATCTCGAGACCCACAACCGCATCCTGGTGCACGGGTCGACTTTGGTACCCACTGGAGATAGCGAGGGGCCACAATTTAAGGCGCCGTGTAAAATTGAACCCCGTCCAAACAAGGCGGCATTGGTGCGACTCTCATTATGGGGTCTAAACTCAGTCTAGGTGTGCCTTACCCAAAGAGTTATAGAAGCGCCCCTCGGTCGCACTGAATAGCACGGCAAGGGGATGGCGCTAGTGTGCCACCCCAGTTCGCCAGTCTAGTCTGGTGTTATCCGGGCGCAGGTCTGGTATAAGATAGGGCGCTATGGCCTTAGAGCGGCTTTTCCGCCGTCGCCGGGTACAAGGGGAGGCGCGGGACGTTCCCGAGCTGTGGGTCAAGTGCCCCAAGTGCGACGCGCAGATTTACAAGAAAGACCTCGAGACCACCCTTCACGTATGCCCCAAGTGCGGGCACCACCTGCGGCTGTCTGCTGACAAGCGCATCGAGATGCTGGCCGACGCGGGTAGCTTCGAGCAGATCACCGGCCTCAAACCCACCGACCCCCTGGGGTTTCACGACACCGAACCTTACACCAGACGCCTCGAGCGCTACCAGAAAGAAGCCGGGCGGCCCGATGCCATCGTTGGAGGGCGGTGTAGCATTGGGGGCGTGCCCAGTGTGCTACTGGTAATGGACTACGCCTTTGCGGGGGGTTCAATGGGCAGCGTGGTGGGTGAGGAGATCACCCGGGGCATCGAACTGGCCGCCCAGGAAGACCGTGCGGTGGTGATTGTGGCTGTCTCGGGTGGCGCCCGCATGCAGGAAGCCGCCCTCTCACTGATGCAGATGGCCAAAACCACCCTCGCCCTGGACCGGCTGTGGGCCAAAAAACTGCCCTATGTCTCCATCCTCACCGACCCTACTACCGGCGGGGTGACCGCCAGCTTCGCGGCCATTGCCGACGTGATCTTGGCCGAACCCGATGCTCTGATTGGCTTTGCTGGGCCACGGGTGATCAAACAGACCATCCGCCAGGACCTGCCCGAGGGCTTTCAGCGTTCGGAGTTTCTGCTCAAACACGGCATGGTAGACCAGGTGGTAAACCGCCGCCAGCTCAAAGAAACCCTGGCCACCACCCTCAGGCTGTTGCACCCCAGGACGGTGAAGCATGCCGTATAGGTCTCAGGTACCACAGGCCCGCCCTGGGGGTCAGCCTTCGAGCACTACCCTGGGCCGTCTTCGCTCACCCCTCGAGATTTTCAGAGGAAACCCCCATGCCGCTTGAGTTCGAAAAGCCCATTGAAGAGCTCGAGGCCAAAATAGCCGAGCTCGAGGGGTTTGCCGCCCAGAGCGGGGTGGACCTGTCAGGAGAGCTACACGTCTTGCGCGGCCGCCTGGCGCAGCTCAAATACGAAACCTTCTCCAACCTGTCCCGTTGGGAACGGGTACAGCTGGCTCGAGCCCCCGGCCGTCCTACCACCCTCGACGTAATTGGCGGCATTATGAACGATTTTGTGGAGCTATCGGGGGATCGCACCTATGGTGAGGACCCTGCGGTGGTGGGGGGACTAGCCTACCTGGAGGGCACCTCGGTGGTGGTGGTGGGCCACCAAAAAGGCCGCGATACCAAGGAAAACATCAGGCGCAATTTCGCCATGCCCCACCCCGAGGGTTACCGCAAGGCCATGCGACTGATGGATCTGGCCGACCGTTTTGGCCGCCCCTTTATCGCCTTCATTGATACACCCGGGGCCTATCCTGGCATCTCCGCCGAGGAACGGGGCCAGGCCTGGGTGATTGCCCAGAGTATCCAGCGCATGGCCCGCCTCAGGGTTCCGGCCGTTGCAGTAATTCTGGGTGAGGGGGGGTCGGGTGGCGCCCTAGCCATCGGGGTAGGCAACCGGGTGCTAATTCTAGAAAATGCCTGGTACTCGGTAATTTCGCCCGAGTCCTGCGCGGCCATTTTGTGGCGCGACGCCAAAGAAGCCCCCAGGGCAGCAGAGGCCCTTAAGCTTTCGGCCACCGATCTCCTGAGCCTGGGCATCGTAGACAGAATCATCCCCGAGCCCGGCGGAGGCGCCCATCGCAGCCTGGCAGTCACCCTGGCCAATATCAAGCAGGCCCTGCTGGCCTCGCTGGACGAGCTCTCAGACCTGGGACCCGAAGAACTGTTCGAAGACCGTTACCGCAGGTTCAGAGGGCTGGGGTGCTACCAGACCTGAACTCGCCCTGTGCTCAGAGTTTTTGAGCACTGATACCTTCAAATCTGACTAGACTGAAGTTCCTGACGATGAAAGCAGCGAAAGTGATGAGTGGGACAGGTAATCGTGGGTCTATGGGGTGTCTTTGTGTAGGCATGTAGCAGTAGCAACCTATCCTGCCCAGTACCGCCAGTCACCAGGGTACAGTAGCTAGGGCCTGAGACGGGGAAGGTCTGTCTGGGTGCAGGAGGATGCAGGCAGGCCAACGACACGGCCAAGAGGCGCTTAGACCGGTCCAGGTCAGCGAAAACAGGCTGACCGGAGACTACAGTCCAGGCAGAAGAGAATGTTTTGTAGGCACTCGGATGCTGGGGCAGCGGCTCAGGCTGCGGTGCTTTTTTGGCGGCCTGGCTATGCCTGAATACGGCTGTGCAAAGGGGCGGGAGGTTCCTCACCTTTTGCACCTTGCTGGATACCGATCAGAAAACCCATCTTCATCAGTGCGATGATTTGTTCGGTCTGGCCCGACTTTACCAGTTCGTCCACATACTCCGCCAGACCAGGCGGGAAAGGCATCTGCTGCAAGGCATCGCGATTGACCTCCAGCATTTGTTTGATCCACTCGAGCGCGGTCATACCTAGTTGCCAATATAACACTCAACTTTTCTTACATACAGACCCCTGACACTATCCAGTAGCAAAGGGGCAAAATCTACCAGACTAAAGGGCAAAGCCCAGTTTCTACGTCCCCCTGAGTCCAGGGTCACCCTTTTCCTGCTCACCAGCCTGCCGCTCATTAGCCAGCTGGTCACTCTTAAGCCAGACGTGTAAGCCCCGGCAGCGCTCAGGTTGACAAAAGGAGCCATCTCAGCCTCATTACCATCATGGATAGTCAGGGCCAGCGCCCTCATATGCCCATACTGTGTGCTGGTATCCGAGCCGCTCATCGCGACAACCGGGCCAGACAGCCCAGATCGCAGCCTGGCTGCTCGACGGTGTAGCAATAGCGACTTTCTTGCAACCACTGCTGGGTTCCGGGGCAGCAGACTGCCCGGTCAGGGCTGCTTTGTCCCAAGCGCGGTTAGTGCAACCAGGGCCCGTTCCAAAGCCAGTCGCATATCCTTACCGGTTTTAGCCGCTTCTTCTGCATCCATCAGGATTTCCAGGGCTTTTCGGGCCCTCTCGCCAGAGACCTTTTTGGCCAGCAGCAGGGTCTGTTTGGCAACGTAGGGGTGCATTCCCAGGGCGCTAGCAGCCATCCCCTCCCCCATCAGCGGGTCATCCTGCAGCAAGGCCCATGCCTTAGCTACGCGCACATACTGCCAGGAGAGCGCTCCTAAAATTCGCAAGGGGTCTTCACCCCGCTCGAGCAGCTCTAAAGCATATTTGAAGGCCTGGGTCGGCCGGCCCTCGGTGGTAGCACGCACCAGGTCGAAGCCAGAAATGGGCGTGTCCAGCGCCACCAGGGCTTGCAATTTCTTTCGTGTAATGGGCTCTGATACAAGCCTGAGCTTCTTCAATTCCTGGTCGAGGGCTTCCAGCCCCATTGCGGGGTTCTCAGCGCTGCCCTTGGCCCCTACCAGACCTGCCAGGTACGAGGCGATGGCCCCCGGCAGCTTAAGGTTGTAGTAGCGTGCGCGGTTGATAACCCAGTTGGACATTTCCTTGGGGCTGGGGGTGGGGAAATCACGCTTGTGGACTTTATCGGCATACCACTTGTTACGCGCAGAGGTTGGCCTGGGGTCGAGCAGAAGTACCACTACATCTGACGGCAGGGCCTCCAACACTTCCTTGAGAGGCTTCCATTCGGCCTCCGTCAGGTCGCGCAGATCAACCACGGCCCCGCTCGGGCCAAAGAGCCCACCCCTGGCCTCCTGGGCCACCAGGGCTGGCTCGGGGGGCATTAGGCGCTGGGGCAGACCCTGCAAGCCGGCCTCTTGCAACAGGGCCTCTTTAGCCAGAAAGCTGTCTCCGGTAAAGACCTGCATCATCTGCTTTGGGCAGTATACCAGAAGTTAGCTGCAACGGAGTCGAACTGAGACAACAAGCGCTCGACCACCGCAAACCTCCCTTAACCCTGGGGTAGATCAGCTGGAGGCGTCGCCTCGGCTGGGGTGGGCTTGGGAGGCTGTTTATGTGACTTCTTGGCCTCGAGCCTAACCCCCTGGCTGCCCGCATACTCTTTCCATTGCTGCAAAAGTTGGGGCTCCAGCTCGGTCACCACCCCTTGCAGCCGGGTTAGCTCGTTGCGGCCAATGCCAGTATTCACTACCAGAGCCACCGGCCCCAAGGTGAACTTTGCCCAGGAGTCCCCATCGCGGGTCACGAAAATGTGGGGCTTTTCCTGGGCGCTGCCCGATTTGACATAAAAGCGAAAGCCAGCCCGGCGCATCAGCGTCAACATACCCCGAGTCTAGCCTTTGCTAAATGAACCTGAGGTGCTTCTGCCACCTTAGAGCGTTACGTAGATCCCGTCTCGTCCCTGCACACGTCCGAACCAGCACCTAGTCAGCGGCCTGCGTGGCAGTCGCGGCCTGGGGTTCTTTGCGTACAAAGAAGGTCAGGCCAAGCAGCAGGACTAACGTGGGTACCCAGATGTTGGGGAAGGGATAAAACAGCGTCACAGCCAGCAGGCCCAGCACCCAGGTCTCCCAGCGTTTCAGTCTGCGGCGGGCGTAGCCCACCGTGGAGGCAGAGAGCAAGACTATGGCCGCGGCCGTAAAGATGAAGCGCTCAATGATAATCAACCAGCCCTCCCAGCCAGGCATGTTCTGCAGAATGGGCAAGATCAGCAGCCCGGTTCCGGTAAAGGTCAGCAGGAAGAAAAAGCCAAAAATGTACTTGGGCAAAGCCACTTTGGCGGCGTAGACCCCGGTCATGATGGGGTCGGTTCGGAAGACCGAGGCCGAGGCATAGGCCGAAAGGCCCACCGGCGGGGTGACATCCATCACCACCGCGTAATAGAAGAGGAACATATGCGTAGCCAGGGTGGCTGCCATCATGGCCTGTTCGGGGGAGAGTCCGTAGGCCTGGTAGTTGTCCGAGGCCAGCATGATGATGGCCGGCGCAGTAAGTGAGGCCGCCATCACATAGGTGGCGGTAGGGGGCAGCCCCAGGCCCAGAATAAGGCTGAAGAAGGCGGCAAACAGCGTTGCTACCAGCAGGCTCTCCCCCGAGATCTGCCCCACAAAAATGGTGAACTTGGCGGGCAGGCCCGAGATTACCATCATTCCGAAGATTAAGTTGGCCGCCACTACTGCCGTACCGATGGGAATTAGCTGGCGAAAACCATTCGCCAGCCCAAGGGCCAGGGGCTCCATTGCCCCACGGAAGCTACCATTGGCCACGGAGGGATAGACGAAGGTTCCCAGCAAAAAACCCAAAAAGGCCAGGGTAAGGGGAGCCACCGGGACGTGGCCCACCTCCCAGCCCAGGAAAAAGGGAATGGTGAGGCCAGCAAACCCCAGACCGATGCCCAGTGGAAGGCCCAGTCTGTAAGAAGGGCTACGCATAACCCGGTCTAGCGGCTCGGGGCGCAAGGTGGGGTCCAGGTAGCAGACCAGCACAAATGACAGAGTGGCCAGGTATACGGCCGTCGAGACCGAGGTTCCCAGAAACAACAGGGTAATGATCAAAACAATAGGAATAAAAATGGTGCTGTAACGCAGTGCATATCTGCGTCGCAGCGAATCGTCGCCCACTGGCTGAAGTTTGGCTTTGCGCGAGTAAAACTCATTGAAGCTGAGCACCGAGAGCAGGTACAAGAGCATCGGGCCAATAGACATGATGACCACCCACAGATAGCTGATCTGCAGGATTTCCACCATGATGAAAGCGATACTACCCAGCACCGGAGGGGTGATCAGGGCAATGCTGCCAGCAGTAGCAACCAGACCGGCTCCTACCAGCTTGTCGTAGTTGGCCTTTTCGTACAGCGGCTTGGTCAGAGTAGCTACAAACTGGGTATCGGCGGCTGCCGAACCACTGAACATGCCCATAAATACCGCAGCAATGCCAGTAACCCGGCCTGGGGTCTGGGGTGATCGGCCCACCAGCGCCATGGCGATATTGGCAATGACCCGGCCCAGGCCCAGCGCGCCAATCAGGCCCGACAAAATAGTAAAGTAAACCAGGTATTCGGCCGATACCCCTGTGATCATGCCATATATGCCGGCCTCGGCCTCGTTATAAATCTTACCCAGAACCAGATCTATGCTGTTTTCCACCCCCCGGAAAAGCCCGGGGACGTAGTGGCCGTGCAGGTTATAGGCCAGAAAAATCATCACCAGCGCCGGCATGACTGCACCCAGCAGACGGGCGACCAGCCCCAGCACCAGCATGATCAGGCTGAAGGACATTACCATATCCCAGCCCGAGGGCATCACCGCACGGAAAATAAGCTCTTCAAAGAAGACTACCTGATAAACTACCGGGGCAATGGCAAACAAGGCCGCGAAAATATCGGTGAAGCGCTGAATGCCCGGCAACAACAAAGGCAAAATGGCCAGAGCAAAGGCCAGGGTGGCAATGAGTTTGCCAATCAGCGGAATTTCTGCGCCAGGGGCATTAAAAATCCAGAAGATATAGAGGAAAGGAAACGAGAGCAGGGCAAACACCCAGGTGCCAAAAGTGCGCTTGGCTGGGGTAATCTGGGCAGTGATCAGATAGCCCGCGAACATCAGCAAGAAAACGTGAACCGCACGCTCGAGCTGTACCATGTCCAGGATACTAATCCTGAGATCGGCCAGCGGCGTAAAGGGATGCACCACCACATACAGGCTATACAGGGCAGCAATAAACAGCACGACCCAGGTGATACGCCCCAGCAGACTGGTTTTTTTGGGTGTATCTTGAATTTCTTCCACTAAACCTCCTCTAGCAAGGGCAGTAACCAGGTCCGACTCCCGCGAGGGGCTGGGGTGACCTGAACCCGGCCACCCCAGTAGAGATCAGGCATATTGGGCGAAACTGTCAGCAAGCAATCGGTAACCTAGCGGATGGCCCCAACCTCGCGCAGATAGCGCAATGCACCGGGGTGGAACGGGACTATAAACCTCTGGTTTACCAGGCTGACCGTGTTGGCAATGGTGGTATCGCGGGCAGCAGCGGTAGCTGCGGTCAGGGTTGGCAGGTTACCAAAAACCGCACGCATGATTCCGGCGGCCAGGTCGTCGGGCATCGAGGCGGGGCAGAGGAAGACATTGCCGGTGTAGAGAACAAAGTGATTTTCCCGGGTTCCGTAGACTTCACGCTGCAAGGTACCCGTCGAGACGATACCGGGGAACTCGCGCATCAGCAGTTGGGCAGTAGGGCCAGCGCGGGGAACGTCTACCAGGCGGATCCGGTCGCCCCGGCGGGTCAGCCCCTGGGCAGCTTCCACCACACTAGAGGTTGGCACGCCCCCTACCCAGAAGTAGGCGTCAATTCTTCCTTCAACCAGTGCGCGGGCCGACTCAGCGGCTCCCAGACGCTCCTGCGTACGCAGTTCGCGCACATCCAGATCCGCGCCGCGCATGACCATTAAGGCCAGGTTTTCGGTCGAAGAACCCGGTACCCCAGTTGAGACCCGCCGGCCCCGCAGGTCGGCGACAAAGCGAATGCCGGAACCCTCGGTGGTGACAATGTGAATCAGGCTGGGGTACATATAAAACATGATGCGCTGCATGTCGGCGGGGCGACCAGCAAAGCGGCGCTCCTGACCAGTGAAGGAGAGCTTTACTGCGTCAATGGTAGACAGGGCACAGAAGAAGGTGTTGGCGGCAGGGTTGGTCCGGTCCCGCAGCAGTAAGAGGTTGTCGTAGGAGCCGCCCGTCTGCTGGGCGGTGGCATCGGCCACTCCGGCCTCGGTAAGAATTTTCGCCAGGGCCTGACCATAAAAGAAAAACACCCCGCCCACTCCACCGGTGGGAATGACCACCCTGGCCCGCTCCTGGGCCAGCGCACTGCCCATTACCAGCAGCGAAAACACCGTTACAAGTTTCCAAAGTTTCATGGTAAGCATCCTCCTGATGACCGGACTGAACTATAAACAAAACACCCGAGTCATCGGTTTGGCGTGACAGGGCTTAGAGTTGCACTTCCGGCTGTGGACAGACTACATATTACATGTAAGTATGTCAAGAGACAGACCTAAGAAGCCAGTGGCAGTACTGTGTGAGCCCTTCTATGAAACCCCAGGTCAAACTGCACTCGGAGCGACTCGTAGACAAAGTGTATGAACTTCTACACCGCGATATTCTTAGCGGCAAGCTGCTGCCGGGCCAGCCGCTGAGCGTCCCGGAGATTTCTCGTCAGCTGGGTGTTTCCCGCAGTCCGGTGCGCGAAGCTGTGCTGCAACTGGTGGCCGACGGCCTGGCCTGGGAGGAGGCCCGCAAAGGGGCGGTAGTAGCCCAGTTTGGCCTCGAGGACGCGCTGCAACTGCTCGAGGCTCGAGAGGTACTGGAGTTAGCCTCGGTGCGCCTGGGCGCGGTCCGCGCCACCGACGCCGACTTTGCTGCACTGAAACAGGTTTTACACTCCCAGCAGCTGAGTATCCAGAAAGCTAACTTCAGGGGCTATCTGGCCTCCGATCTAGAGTTCCACAAACTGCTGGGCAGCCTGAGCCACAACCATGCTTTAGGGCGTATGGTGGGTCTGTTGAAAGACCAGTCGCTCCTGGCCCAGGACTCGGTCAGTCGCAGTCTGGTTCAACTGGAGCTGGGTTTTACGGAGCACCTGGCGATTTTCGAGGCTCTCGAGTCACGCAACTCAGACGAGGCTGCCGAGGCCCTTTTGCAACACTTCAAGCGCATCCGGGAGAGCCTGGAAAATTGGCTTGCCCTTCTGCGCCAACCTTGAACTGACCCGCCGGTCAGTTTAGGGGTATGATGGGGTTTGTGCTGGCGCTAGCCCTGTTGCGGGACCCTCCATACCGAACCTACTGGATCGCACTATTTCTCTCTCAGATGGGCACCTGGATGCAGGCTGCTACCCAGGGCTGGCTGGTGCTCGAGCTCACCGGAAGCGCCGAGCGGCTGGGCCTGGTAATTGCTCTACAGTTTCTGCCCTCGCTGCTCTTCTCCCTTCCGGCGGGGGTGGTCTCGGACCGCTACAGCCGGCGCAACCTGCTCTTTATCACCCAGGGGGGCATGGCGGTGCTGGCCTTGGGCATGTTTGTCTTGATTGTGACCGGCCTGGTGCGCTACGAGCACGTACTGGTGTTTGCCTTTTTGTACGGCATCTTCAATGCCGTAGACCTGCCCGTGCGCCAGGCCTTCACCGTCGAGATAGCAGGCCGCGAGCGCTATCCGGGGGCCATTGCGCTAAACTCCTTCGGGTTCAATACCTCGCGTCTGCTTGGGCCGGCCCTGGCTGGCCTGCTGATTGCTGGCTTTGGCTTGAGCTGGAGCTATCTGGTCAACGCCCTCTCCTTCATTCCCCTCATTGGGGTGCTGGTTTTCGCGCCAAGCCGCCGTCCCTTACCCCGACGTGGCCAGGTGCTCGAAGATGCCATCGAGGGTGTGCGCTTCGTCTGGAGGCACCCGCTAATGCGTCAGGTGGTGCTGCTGGTGGGCCTGACCAGCCTGTTTGGTATGAACTTTCAGATTATGGTGCCTTCGTATGCCCGCCTGGAACTGGGCCTCGATGCCCAGGGCTTCGGTCTCTTAATGTCGTCGGTAGGGCTGGGGTCCATTGCCGCCGCCATGGTGCAGGCTGTTTCCTCAAAAGCCCGCCCGATCTGGGCGGTGTTTGGCAGTATCCTGCTGGCCGCAGCCCTGATTACCCTGGCCCTGCCCCTGCCTACCATCTGGGTGGCGGTCGTGCTGGCGGTTGGGGGGCTTGGAATGATTGTCACGTTGATTAACTCAAATACCACCGTACAGCTGATTACCCCCGATAGCCTGAGGGGCAGGGTGATGTCGGTCTACGCGATGGTCTTGCTCGGCTCAGGGCCGCTGGGCGCCTATCTTTCTGGTTTTTTGATTGACGCCCTGGGCGCTCGCTCGGGCATCGCAGTGATGGGGCTACTGACCCTGGCGGCCGCGCTGGTTTTAATCCGCTTTCCCTGGCCCAGAGTACTGGCCCTCGAGCCTACCCCCAAAGTCGAGCCGCCCCTACCCACCCCGCAGGTCGCGTCGGACTGAGCGAGAAGCCCCAATTCCGCGTCGGACTGAGCAGGAACCTCCAACGCGCAGCTCTTCTTTTCTTGCTCACACCCCCCGCTCTCTACCCTCCGCTTTTAGTATCCTGAGTCTCGGTGGAAATTCTACCGGCCCTCGAGGCCCGTTATCAGATGCAGCTAACCCCTCTGGTAGGCGGGGCCGGGGCCCGCACCTTTGCTGGCAATGGACTGGTCTTCAAGGTCTACCCGCCCGAGACCTCCTCCTGGCAGCCCGGTGGTATCTATGCTGCCCGCCTGGAGGCCTTGAACATGACCAAGGCAGGGCTGGGAGACTGGGTGATAGAGGCTTTCGCCCTGCACCAGTACGGCATTTTGGTCAGCAAGCGCTATCCCGGCTCGAGCTTCGTGCCCGAGCGCTTTAGCGACCGAGCTCTAAGCTGCTTGGCGCAGTTTTTTGTTCAACTTCACGCCATCCGCGAGCCCGGGGTGATAAGCCGGTCCCGTCTGGTAGACCGGCTCAACCAGTTTGGCTCAACCCTCTACGACCTCCCCCAGGCCCAGCAGCTGGTGGGCTGGCTGTGGCAGCATGTAGACGAGGTGGCCGGAACGCCCCAGGCTTTTTGCCACCGCGACCCCCACGCAGGCAACATTCTGCTCAAACACCCGGGTGCTGACGAAAGCCTTGCCCCGGCCCGCCCTCTTCCCGAAGCGCTGGTAGTAGACTGGGTGCAGGCTCAGCCAGACGACCCCGCCCGCGACCTGGCCATCCTGACTACCGGAACACTGGTCTTGCTGGGCGAAGAAAAAGCCATTGTGGCCCTGCAGACCATTGTTGGTTACTACCCCCAGCCCGAGTCTGTCTGGCCCCGTCTGCGCTTCTGGGTTCCCCTGACCTACCTCCACGACATGCACTGGTTTCGCGCCAAAGAGCCCGCGGGCTTCGAAGCCGCAGTAGCGGACAAGATGCCCAAGGCCCTGCGGTTTTACCAGGGCTTTAGTCCACAGTTGACCTGACCCCGTCAGGCACCTCTTTGTGTCGAACCTTGGTCGCAGGTCCAGGGCAGTCTTCAGACCCGTAAGCCTCGAGCAGCCTTTGGCAGGTAACACAAAAGAGATCTGCCTGCCCGGCAAGGCATGTTTGCCCCCGCCCTCATGGCGGTGTTAGCATTCACCCAAGATGACAGTAACCGTGGTAGACCACCCCCTGGTTCAACATAAACTGGCGATTATTCGCGACAAACATACCGGCAACAAAGAGTTCCGCGAGTTAATGGAAGAAGTTACCATGCTCATGGCCTACGAAGCCATGCGTGACCTGGAACTCGACCCTGTAGGCATCGAGACGCCACTTACATCGATGACGGCTTATATGCTCTCAGGCAAAAAACTGGCCCTGGTAGCCATTCTGCGGGCCGGTCTGATTATGGTTGATGGCATTCTGAAGCTAGTACCTGCCGCCAAGGTCGGCCACATTGGCCTCTACCGCGACCCCCAGACCCTAAACCCGGTGGAGTATTACTGTAAACTCCCTGCCGATATTGCCGAGCGCAGGGTCTTCCTCACCGACCCCATGCTGGCCACTGCGGGCAGCGCAATTCACGCCATCTCCGTTCTGAAGGCCCAAGGGGCCCACCAGATCAAACTGATGAGTATTATTGCGGCCCCAGAGGGTATAAAGCGGGTACAAGAGACCCACCCCGATGTAGACATTGTGGTGGCCGCTGTAGACACCTGCCTCAACGACCACGGCTATATCGTGCCCGGCCTGGGCGATGCCGGGGACCGCATTTATGGAACCAGGTAGTCTGGTACCTCAGCGCTACGAGCCAGCATCTAAGTAGTTCCCGGTGGTAGCTTGGGGAGGTTTTCCTATCGGCATCGCAAGGGCTTGTTGCTGGCACCAGCGTTTTGCAAACCGGCCTGCACAATTCCTCACCCATCGGCTATAAGCTATAGCGGTTCAGGGTATGAGTGGATTCCTCGAGTCTATCGGCATCGCCAACCCCGCTGGCACAGGCTGGCTGATCGTGGTCTTTACGTTTTTGGTGGCCTGGGCGGTAACCTGGCGGTTTATCCCAAGGGTACGGCAATTTGCTCTGCAAGTAGGCTGGGCCGACCAGCCCAATGCCCGTCGCCTGAATAAGGAGCCGCTGCCCAATGCAGGAGGGCTGGCAATATTCGCCGGTGTGGTTGCAGCGCTAATTGTAGCCACCGCCCTGCGCCCTATTTTGATCCAGGAGGTGCAGGTACAGGTACTGGCGATTCTGCTGGGCGGGGCCATTCTGGTCCTCGTTGGTTTTGTAGATGACCAGTTTGGCCTGCCTCCGGTCTTTCGGCTCCTGGTACAGTTTTTATGTGCTTTGCTGCTGGTAGCAGTGGGGATTCGCTTTGATGCAGCTTTTGGAACCGCCCTCGATCCCTTCTGGGGCACAGTGCTGACCATAGTTTGGGTAATGGGTATTACTAATGCGGTGAACCTGATGGATGGGGTTGACGGCCTAGCCGGGGGTATTTCTTACATTACGGCCATGAGTTTGCTGGTGGTCTCGGCCCAGAACCCCCAGTGGGCGGCGGCCACCCTGGTGCTGGCGGCGCTGGCGGGGGCGGCGCTGGGGTTTTTGCGCCACAACTTCTTTCCTTCCAAAATTATCATGGGTGATGCCGGGGCCTATTTCTTTGGCTATGTGCTGGCTGCAACCGCCTTGCTGGGCAGCCTCAAGGTCACCACGGTTTTTTCACTGATTCCTACGGCATTGTTTTTGCTGCTGCCCATTCTGGACACCTCTCAGGTATTTATCCGTCGCATTCTTAAGGGTCAGAACCCCATGTCCACCCCCGGGAAAGACCACATCCATCACCGGCTTTTGGCCAGAGGATTCTCCCAGCGCCGTACTACCGTCACCCTGTGGATCGTCACCCTGGCCCTGAACCTGCTAGCCATGGGCGTTCAGGGAGTCGGCCTCACAGCAATTCTGGTAAGCGCTGTGACTATGGCGTTGTTGCTAGGGTTTACCGTCTGGCGCAAGCTGCGAGCAGTGTGGAGGGAAACCGGTCAGCAAGCCGGCGTGGCTCCTAGCTAGCACTCTGTGGGGGCAGTCTGTCCCTTGGGGCTGTGGTACATTTCTGTTGAGGTAGAACGCCCTCGAGGTTTGAGGAGTGCTCTAGCCTGGATTATTTGATGAGCGAGGCCCAGATTACGGCCATGTGTCCCAGGAGCTAACACGAAAGGAGCAAGTGAGATGAATGATCCCAGCAACTGCCCTGTAACGGGCCAGACGCACAGCCCCGCCGGTAGCGGCCCGACTAACCGCGACTGGTGGCCTAATCAATTAAGGCTCGAGCTCTTGCACCAGCATTCCAGCAAGTCCAGCCCTATGGAACCGGAGTTCAACTACCGGCAGGAGTTCAATAGCCTCGATTATGCGGCGCTCAAGCAAGACCTGGCCAGACTGATGACCGACTCGCAGGACTGGTGGCCGGCAGACTTCGGGCATTACGGCCCGTTGTTTATCCGCATGGCCTGGCACAGCGCCGGAACATATCGCATTGGCGATGGGCGCGGCGGGGGCGGCAGAGGCCAGCAGCGCTTCGCGCCAATCAACAGCTGGCCCGATAACGTGAACCTGGACAGGGCCCGCCGGCTCTTGTGGCCCATCAAGCAAAAGTATGGCCGCAAGATCTCCTGGGCCGACCTGATGATCCTGGCCGGCAATGTTGCCCTGGAGACCATGGGCGTCAAGACCTTTGGCTTTGGCGGCGGCCGCGAAGATGTCTGGGAGCCCGACCAGGATGTCTACTGGGGCCGCGAGATGGCCTGGCTAGAGGACAAACGCTACTCCGGCGAGCGGGAGCTCGAGAACCCACTGGCTGCGGTGCAGATGGGCCTGATCTACGTCAACCCGGAAGGCCCGGGCGGCAACCCCGACCCGGTGGCAGCGGTAAAGGATATCCGCGAGACCTTTGCCCGCATGGGCATGAACGACGAAGAGACGGTAGCGCTAATTGCCGGCGGCCACACCTTCGGCAAAGCCCACGGGGCCGGGCCTGCCTCGCATCTGGGGCCCGAGCCCGAAGCGGCTGGCCTCGAGGAGCAGGGCCTGGGCTGGCGCAACAGCTTCGGCAGCGGCAAGGGCAGCGACACCATCACCAGCGGCCTGGAGGTCACCTGGACCACCACCCCCACCAGGTGGAGCAGTAACTTTTTCTGGAATCTGTTCGGCTTCGAGTGGGAGCTGACCAAAAGCCCAGCCGGCGCACACCAGTGGCGGCCCAAGCACGGCGCGGGCGCGGGCACGGTGCCCGATGCCCACGACAAATCCAGGCGGCACGCGCCGGCCATGCTGACCACCGATCTGTCCCTGCGCTTCGACCCGGTGTATGAACAGGTCTCGCGGCGCTTCATGGAAAACCCGGATCAGTTCGCCGACGCCTTCGCCCGGGCCTGGTTCAAGCTGACCCACCGCGACATGGGTCCCCGCGCGCGCTACTTGGGCCCAGAGGTTCCGGCCGAAGAACTGATCTGGCAAGACCCTATTCCCCCGGTCAACCACCCGCTGATTGATGAGCAGGACGCCGCATACCTGGCGGATCGAATTCTGGCCTCGGGCCTGTCGGTATCTGAGCTGGTCTACACCGCCTGGGCCTCGGCCTCCACCTTCCGCGGTTCCGACAAGCGCGGCGGCGCCAACGGCGCACGAATTCGTCTGGCCCCGCAAAAAGACTGGGAGGTCAACCAACCGGTCCTGCTAGCTAAGGTGCTCGAGGTTCTTGAGGGTATCCAGCGTGAGTTCAACAGCGCTGCCCCGGACGGCAAGCAGGTCTCGCTGGCCGATCTGATCGTGCTGGCTGGCTGCGCTGCCGTTGAGCAGGCCGCCGCTAATGCCGGTTACCAGGTAAAGGTTCCCTTCCAGCCGGGCCGTATGGACGCCGTGCAGGAGCAGACCGACCCGGCCTCGTTTGCGGTGCTCGAGCCCTTTGCCGACGGTTTTCGCAACTATCTCAAGGGCCAGTACAGCGTGCCAGCCGAGGCATTGCTGGTTGATAAAGCCCAGCTACTCACTCTTACCACCCCGGAAATGACCGTACTGCTAGGAGGAATGCGGGTGCTGAACGCCAACTTCGCCCAGGCCCAGCACGGCGTTTTCACCCAGCGGCCCGGGGCCCTTACCAACGACTTCTTCGTCAATCTGCTGGATATGGGCACCGAGTGGAGAGCCCTTAGCGATGCCCGGGAGGTGTTTGAGGGGCGGGATCGCAAGACCGGCGAAGTCAAGTGGAGTGGCACTCGTGTTGATCTGGTCTTCGGCTCGAACTCCCAGCTCCGGGCTATAGCCGAGGTCTACGCCAGCGCCGACGCCCAGGAGAAGTTTGTGTACGACTTTGTTGCGGCCTGGCACAAGGTGATGAGCCTGGACCGCTTCGAGCTGGCCTGATGGATTAATCATCACCATCCCCGGCTACTACATTGTCCAATCTATTGGGCTAGCCGGCCGATGGCCAACCCGAACCCTTGACGTTGCTCCGGCAGTACCCGGGGTTAGTACCGTGATGGTTGGGCCAAATTCAGCCAGGTTCTCAGTTCACACCTGGGGTTGCCCGCAACGTTGGGAAAAATAGCCTGGCAGCATCCAGGCTGACGGCATGCACATGGATGTAGATACGGTGCCGAAGCGTCAACCGGGCCAAGGTTCTAGAGCATTACCATGGCAAACAAAACGCCATCTGAGCGTTAATCTAAGAAAAACACCGCGTAGACGATTCCAACGATAATCCGATAGATAGCAAAGGGCACAAAACTATGCTTGCTCACGTAATCGAGCAGCCAGCGCACCGTCAGGAAGGCCACCACAAAAGCAGTGACAAACCCCACCGCAATCAGGGACCAGCTATCGGCCCGGAACTGATCCACATTGCGAAAAAGCGAGAATGCGGTGGCGGTGAGCATGGTCGGAACCGCCAGAATAAACGAGAACTCCGCCGCCGCCCGGCGCGATAGCCCCAGGGCCATGCCCCCCACAATGGTGGCCCCGCTGCGCGAGACCCCCGGCACCATGGCCACCGCCTGAAACAGACCAATCAGAACCGACTGACGAACGGGCATCTGGTTCACATCGTCGTAGCGCTTGTGATGCTCGAGCCAGCGATCCACAAAGAGCAGCAGCACCCCTACGCCAATCAGATTGATCACCACAATCAGGTCGTTGCCTAAAAATACGTTCTCGATCAGGTCTGCCAGCAAAAAACCCAGCATGCCGGTGGGGATGAAGGCTACTATAATGCGCTTCCAGACCTCCATGTCCTGCAAAAAACGCTTGAAATACAGCACCAGCACGGCCAGAATGGCTCCCAGTTGAATAACGATCACGAAACTTTTAATAAAGGGGTCGTTCTCAATATCCAGGCCCATCAAATGAGCCGCCAGGGTCAGGTGGCCGGTGGACGAGACCGGCAAGAACTCGGTCAGGCCCTCCACTACCCCCAGAATGAAAGCCTCCAAAATTGTCACGCCCCAGAGGATACCACGCTCTTTGCGCTCATACGGTAGGATTCCAGTTGTGAAGGTTTCGGTGCTACTGCCTGCGGCCGGTTCGGGCGAGCGGATTAGACAAGGTCCCAAAGCATTCATTGATGTGGGGGGCAGAACCCTTTTGCAGTGGGCCTTGGAAGGATTTGCCTGGGCCGACGAGATAATTGTGGCCCTACCGCCTGGGGTTCGGACCGAAGGGGATTCTCTGAAGGTCAAGACCGTGGTGGGAGGCCAGACCCGCCAGCAAAGCGTGTTCAATCTGGTGCAGGCTGCCACCGGTGAAATCGTGCTGGTGCACGACGTGGCCCGGCCTTTTGTGGTGCCAGAGGCGGTAGAGCGCTTAATGGACAAGGTTATCCAGTCTGGCGCGGCCACCCTGGCGGTTGGTGTGCCCGATACCCTGGTGCAGGAAGAAGCGCAGCAGTATGGGGCGGTCAGCCCCCGCGAGCGGCACCGGCTGGTGCAGACCCCCCAGGGTTTCAGACGGGAGCTGCTATGGAAGGCCCATCTGAGCGCACAGGCCGGGGGCCTCGAGTTCTCCGACGACGCGCAGCTGGTTCGCTGGCTGGGCCATCCGGTAGCCCTGGTGGAGGGCGACCGGCGCATGTTCAAGATAACCTACCCCGAAGACCTGGTTGTGGCTGAGGGGCTGGCGCGGGTATGGAAGTCTTAGCCCCGGCCAAGGTGAATCTGGGCCTTTCGGTTATGGGCCGCCGGGCCAATGGTTACCACGAGCTTCACACCATTTTTGCTGCTGTGCAGGTCGGGGATCGCTTGCACCTCGAGGCCATGCCGGAAGGAGTGGAGCTGGAAGTTCGGGGCTCGTCCTTACCCGCCAACACCGATAACCTGGTCTACAAGGCTGCGGTAGCTTACCTGAACGCCGTTGGGTGGCGCGGCGGAGTGCGGGTGGTGCTGGAGAAAAACCTTCCGCTGGCCTCCGGCCTGGGTGGGGGCTCTTCCGATGCGGCGGCGGTGCTCAAGGCATTGTCAAGGCTTTACCCGGCGCCCGTTGACCTGCCTGGTCTGGCCCTGAAGCTTGGAGCAGACGTGCCTTTTTTCCTGGGCGCTGGCCTGGCCGAAGGCCGGGGGGTGGGCGAGCAACTGAGGCCGCTCGAGCCCCTGGCTGCCCACCTGGTGCTGGTAAACCCTGGCCTCGAGGTCTCGGCGGCTGAGGCCTACGGGCAGCTCAGCCCACAGATGTGGCAGCCCGATCTGGACGTACCGGGCATTCTGAGTGCCATTCGGGCACTCGAGGAGCCACCTTACTGGAATACGCTCGAGCACAGCGTCTTCCGCCTAAAGCCCTATTTACAAGAGCTAAAGCTAGAACTGCGCCGCGCCGGGCTGTTTGGGGTTTTGATGTGCGGCTCTGGCTCAAGCATCTTTGGTCTGGCCCGCGATGCCGATGAGGCCAGGTTTATTGCGCAAAAGCTACTAATCAAGCACCCCAGGTTCTGGGTTGTGCCTACCCAGACCGTAGGCTGACACTTCCGCTTGACCGGCCCTGGCAGCAACATCAACAGGCAATCGGGGGTGCTTGGTGGAAGTCACAGAGCCACCAAGGCTGAGAAAGGCCCTTAGTACCTGAAGCGGTTAGCACCGAGGTAGGAAGTGTGATCGGTATCATGCCCGATGGCCTGGGTGGACTTTTTTTGCCGGGAGTATCAACCACCGTTCTCCAACCACCTCCCACCTATCTGCCCAGCTTCCGCCTGTCGCTTACGTCCTTCTGCTGTTGGTGGCCGCGTCTACTAATCGGTCGGAGTCTACACTTTGCGAATCGGTGCGACGAGCATCACAAATGTGTAAGAGTGAATAAGACTACTTGACAACACCCGACGCAGGTTTTATATTCTGAAGTTGTAGGGCATGAAGTCATAAAGCCTTTGTAGCTCTACAAATGCACGAGAAAAGGAGGTTTCAGTTATGTTGGACATCGCAAGAAGGTCAAACGTTCAGCCGGTACCGTTCCGGGGCTGGAATCTCGGTAATTTCAACGACGTCTTCAGCGAGTTTGACCGGCTCTGGAACGAGGTAGCTGCGCCGGTCTCGGGTCAGTTGCGCTGGGGCAGCTCGTATCCCATAGACCTTTACGAGACTGGCGAGAGCGTGGTGCTGGAGATGGCGGTTCCTGGCATGCGTAAGGAAGACCTCGAGATCAGCATAGAGGGCAACCAGCTCACCATCCGCGGCACCTATCCTGAGGTTCCCGAAGGGGAGGATCGCCGCTACTGGGTGCAGGGCATTCCGCACGGGGCGTTTAGCCGCAGTGTGAGCCTGCCCACCACGGTCGAGGTAGACCAGGTCAGGGCAGTCATCTCCGATGGTCTGCTGACCCTGACCATGCCCAAGGTCGAGCGGGCCCGGGTGCGCAAGATCGCCATCAGCGCTAAGTAACCCGGCCTTCCTACCGGGTTAGGGTTGGTTGGTCAGAGGAGAGACTCGCTCAAGGGCCAGCCTGTGGGGTGCACCCCACAGGCTAGGTCTGGTAGGAGGTGTAGATGACACGGGATCTACACGCCCCATGGCCCTGATCGCGGGCGTGGTGCTTACCGCAGTGGGTCTGGTGGGCTTATTTGGCACTACCTTACTAGGCTTTGGCCTGAACACCCCGCACAGCCTGCTTCACCTGGCCAGCGGGCTGCTGGGTATGTGGGCGGTCTGGAAGGGCTTGAGCCGCGCCTACAACCAGTGGCTGGGGGGCTTCTACCTGCTGCTGGGGCTACTGGGGTTCATGGCCGGTGGTTTCATGGCTTCGCTCCTGGGAGCCGATACTACTGACCACTGGTGGCATCTCTTTCTGGGGGCGGCGCTGGCTTTGACCGGGTTTGTACTTAAGTCCGCACCAGGTACACAACCAAGCTCGTCTTAGACCCTGCCAGCAGGCTTCTGGTCTCCGGGTGAAGCCCGGGACCAGTTTTTTACACCCACTTATCACGATGATCTTTTGCTTTCTTTGTGTCCGCGCGGCGCTCTGCGCCCCATACAAACCCGATAATGCCCAACAATCTCTTTTGTCGTTGGTGGTCTTTTTGAGCAAGAAGCCTTTCACGCTGGTTCGGTTTCGATAGGTTTATGCCCTTGCTATTACCGTCTTTGGATTATTGCCGCCACTGTTGAGGCCCGCGGATTTTGTATGGTGGGAGAAGGCAGCGAAGCCTCACAAGCTTTTCCACGACGATAAGTGAAAGGCATAGTTGTAGAGGCGGCGCTATTTATTGCTAGGGCGTGACCGGATGATGGGGCGAAACAAACTGGGCGAAAGCTGAGTGTCTATATCGAGCCGGTAATGGATTGCTCGCTAGATAGTGCATCCATCAGGCTGAGGTATTCCTCGTAACAAGTTAGCAACACTGGTTCTGCCACCGGGTTAAGCTCGAGCCTGCCCATATCCATGGGCACCACCCAGCTAAGGGACTGGCCAAGCTTTTTCTTGTCGCGGCTCAGGAAGGGGCTCAGATCTTCCCAGCTAAGGCGGGGGGGTGGGGGCAGCTTCAGCCAGTGTAAGAGCCTCTGCACCAGTGGCACCAGGTCTGTGCCGCCATGGGCCCGGCCCAGCAGAGCGGCAAACAGCAGACCATAGGCCACCGCGACTCCGTGGGGCATGGCCCCAAGGGTGGCTCCTTCCAGGGCGTGGGCCAGGGTATGACCCAGGTTGAGCTTGCGTCGCTCGTTTTGTTCGGTGGGGTCGGCCTCGACAATTCGCAGCTTGACCGAGACAGCGCGGGCCAGGTAGTTCTCAAGACCTTCCCACCCCAGCGAAAGTGGTGCTGGATTCACCAGCACTGGGTCCCCGGCGATGATCCCGTGTTTGAAGGCTTCTACCAGCCCTTGCTTGAAGGTATCCGCGGGCAAGGTGGCAAGGGCGGTGAGATCGGAGTACACCCCCTGTGGAGGATGAAAGGCCCCGACCAGATTTTTACCTTCCGGGAGGTTGATGCCGGTCTTGTTGCCCAGCGCGGCATCTACCATCGCCAGGGTGGTGGTGGGCAGGCTAATGTACTTCACGCCACGCAGATAGGTAGCGGCAACAAACCCACCCAGGTCGGTGAGGGATCCGCCTCCCACCAGATAGAGAGTGGTATCGCGGGGAAAAGCCTGCTGCGCTAACCAGGACAGCACCTGCCCAAAAACGGCCAGACTCTTTGCGCTCTCGCCACCGGTCAGACCCAGGTCAGCCGAAATATCCAGACGGGCAGCCAGCTTACTGGCATAGTCTTGCACAGCCAGATCGAAGAGCATGGCCCTGGGGCCTGGGGCCTGGGGTACCTCGAGCCCAAGCCCGATATGAACCGGGTAAGGGGTGGGGTGTCTAAGCTCCAGCCTCTGCATAGTCCCACAGTCGCTCGATAATTTCGTCTACCACATCGGGGATTCGCCTGCCGTCGGTAGAGACATGAAGGGTAGCCTGGCGGTAGATGGCTTCACGTTCGTTGAGGAGTTTCTGGATGCGACCAAAGGGGTCGGAGTTGTCGAGCATGGGGCGCTGTCCAGGTCGGCGGCTGACCCGCTCAAAGATAGTCTCGGGGCTGGCCCACAGCGCTACCACTGGCCCCCGCCGCAAAAGCCGCTGCCGGTTTTCAGGGTTAACAAAGGTGCCGCCCCCTAAAGAAAGTACCAGAAAGTCTTTCTGGGTAAGTTCGTTTACTGCCTCGAGCTCGAGCTGGCGGAAGGTGGGCTCGCCCAGATGACGGAAAATATCGGCAATTGAAAGCCCCATCTCGCGCTCGATGTACCGGTCCAGGTCAATGAAATGCAGCATCAGCTCACGGGCCAACTCCCGCCCGATGCGGCTTTTGCCCACCCCCATAAAGCCGGTCAGGGCTACCCAGGTGACGGGGCGCTCAATCTCGAGCATAAGGATCCAGCCAACGGAGACGAAGGCCGCCCAGCCCGGGGCCTGGGACTTGCGACATGTGACAGTCTTGAAGGGCGATCATCCGCACAAGAATCAGTTTACCTGGTTGCTAATAGGCCAGCACCCGCTGCTTGTATTGTTCTACTCTTTCAACCAGCTCATCCAGAGTATCTCCCCCAAATTTTTCCAGATAGGCCTGGGCCAGCACGATGCCCACCAGGGCTTCTACAATCACGCTGGCCGCGGGAACTGCGGTGGTATCGGAGCGCTCTTTGGCTGCGTCGGTGGGCTGGTGGGTTACCACGTCTACGGTGGGCAGCGGCTTCATCAGCGTGGCAATGGGCTTGAGGGCGGCCCTCACCACCAGTTCCTGGCCGGTGGTCATACCGGCCTCGGTGCCGCCAGCACGGTTGCTTTGGCGGTAGTAGCCCTGGCTGGGCTCCCAGTAGATGGGGTCGTGGACCTGCGAGCCCGGCTTCATAGCGTTGCCAAAGCCGGGGCCGATCTCCACCCCTTTGATGGCCGGGATGCTCATCACCATCCGGGCAATGCGCCCATCCAGCTTGCGCTCCCAGTGCATCTGTGAACCCAGCCCCATCACCAGACCCCTGAAACGGGCTTCGACAATGCCACCAAGGGTATCGCCCGCAGCCTTGGCCTCATCCACGCGGCGGATCACCTCGGCTTCGGCCTGGGGATCGGTCATCCGCACCGGGCTCTCTTCGAGGCGCCCCAGCAGGCCCCATTCAAAAGGCACCTGGCTCCAGACCCCGGCCATCCCATCCACAAACGAAGCGCTCTGAACCCCAAAACTCGCCAGTAATTTGTGGGAAATGGCCCCAACTGCCACCCGCATGGCGGTCTCGCGGGCCGAGGCCCGCTCGAGCACATCGCGCAAGTCCTTGTGGCCATACTTAACGCCCCCCGCAAGGTCGGCGTGGCCGGGTCGGGCAGCCGTGAGAGCCCTTTTGCGGGGCTCATTGCCAGGCGCCGGGTCCATAATTTCGATCCAGTTACGGTAGTCGGCATTCTTGATCACCAGGGTAACCGGAGCCCCTGTAGTACGCCCCGCCCGCACCCCGCTGGCAAACTCTACGGTGTCGGCCTCGATTGCCATTCGACGCCCGCGCCCATAACCCCCCTGTCGCTTTTTTAGCCAGGCGTTGATGTCTTCTACCGTTAGGGGTAGCTGGCTGGGCAGACCCTCCACAATGCCCGTAAGCTGCGGCCCGTGAGACTCTCCAGCAGTCAGAAAGCGCATGAACAGAATCTAGCACAACTTGGGTCATAGTCGATAGTCAATAGTCGATAGTCCATAGTCGTTAGTCAGTCGACCATAGACTATAGACCATAGACTAATTACCGCTGTGCTGTCTCTCTGACAATATTACCGGTGATGACTACTATTAGCTCCTCGTCCCTGGTGGCGGTGGTGCGCTGTCGGAAAAGCTCACCCAGAATGGGGATCTCGCTGAGCAGAGGGATGCCGGTCACTGTGGTTTCGGTAACTTTCTGGACCAGGCCGCCCAGTACCACCGTCTGGCCATCGCGCAAACGCAGCCGGGAGAGGGTGGTTTCCTGGGGGATGCGGATACTATCCGCCGGGCCAGCGGCAGGGTCACCTCCGGTCTGGGTGAAAACCTCGAGGATGATATTCCCATCGGCAGCTATTTGTGGACGGGCCCTTATTAGCAGTCCATAGTCAAACTCACGCACACTGACCTCATCGCCAATGCGAATCGGGATTAAGAGACGCCCGCCTACCTTGATCTCTGCCCCTCTGGCCCCGGTGGCCCTCAGGTCGCCGGGATCGGCGCCGTAGTTGTCTTCAACCAGAACAGTGGCGTCACTCAGGCGCCGGGAAAGCTGCTGGCGTTCCAGGGCATCCAGCACTGCCCGGATATTAAGCGAGGCCAGGCTGCGAGTCGCATCAAAAATCAGGCTCAGGCCAGCAGGCAGGAAGCTGGCAATCAGATTGCCGCCCGCGATGTTTTCCCAGCGGATGCCCAGATTGCGAAACACCTCGCTATGCACCGACTGTACTCGAATTTGGAGCTGCACCTGCTGAATGGGGCGGTCCAGGGTGGGAATCAGGCGCTCAACCAGGGCAATATGTTCGGCAGTACCGGTCACGATGATGGTGTTGGTGCGGGGTTCGGCCACCACCGTCACTTGAGGGGCGGCGGGCGCGGCCTGCCCCGGAGGCTGGGCTGCTGGGGCTTGAGCCTGGGCTGCAATGGTCCTGGTGAGCACCTCGGCCAGTTCGGTGGCGCGCGCATGCGAGAGGGGAAAGGACCTCTGTACCACAGGAATAGGGGCCACGGCGGCTCGAGGCACATCAATGCGTTGCAGGATGGCCAGGGCCTCGGCCTGCTGGCGGGCCGTGCCGGTGATAACCAGAGCATTCTGTCCGGGGACTGCCCGCACCGTAATGCCAGGCACTTCCTGCTGGATGAACGCAGCCAGGGCTGCCGGATCGCCTGTACGCACCTGGTAAAACTCCCGCACCACCGGTTCGCCTGGCGGAGGGGCGGGCTGGGCGGCTGGTCCCCGTGCTCGTTCCACTACTTCCCGGGGGCCCACCACAATCACATTGTTCTCAAGCAGGACATAGGTTATGCGCCCATCACCAAAGGTATTGATCAGCAGATCCCAGACCTGGCGGAAAGGCCTCCCGTCAATATCGGCGGTGACTGCTACAGTAGGCACATCACGCAAAACCGGAGAAAGACCAACGCTACGGGCCAGAGCATCGAGCACAACCGTTAGCGGCACGTTGACGCCAACATTGCTTACCGGCTGGTCAAAACGAGCATCCCGTGGCAAGCTACCCTGGGCCAGGGCCAGACCCAGCACGATCAGAAGGGCAAAAAACCGTTTCATATTCACTATTCACCGCCTAAGGAGTAGTGATCGTCAGGTTCAGACTTTCCGAACCTTGTACCAAAAGGGCTTCGTTGGCGCTCAGACTTCTGAGTAGCACATCGCTACCAGGAAGTGTGCGGCCTACCGGTAGCACGGTAAAACCATCCCGGCTCTGGAAAATAGCCACGCTGGTGGGGCCAAGAACCACACCCGAGAGCTTCAGGTTCTGCTCCCGTACCCAGCGGGCCAGGGCGCTCTCTTGTTCAGCCTGCTGGCCCGGGACCAGGCTGGTACGGGGCTCAAGCACCTGAGCAAGCCGGGCACCAATCTCGGCCCGGGCAAAGTCTAGGTCCGCCCCGGCAGCAGTTGCCGCCGCGGTTTCCAGATTCTCCAGATCCAGGGCTGCCGCCGTCCTGGCGGGGTCGGCGGCCAATTCACGGTCTAAAGGCGCCAGCCGGATGGGCAGCGCACCCACACCCAGCTCGGCCACACGGGGCAGGCCGGGGCGGGCAGTACCCTGGGCCAGGCGGGCCTGTCCGATGGGCGCACTTAGTGCAGCGACACCTGGAGCGGGCCTGTCGCCTGGCAGGCCGGGGCGTGGCAGCGCTGCGATGGGTTGACGCACCTGCACCTGGGCAGCCTGTCTGGGGATAGGCTGCGGCGCCACCGGGGGGGTAGGGGGCTGGGCTACGGCAGGGGAAACGGTCTCCACAACCAGCGGTACAAAAGGGTTGGGCGGTACTGTTATCCGGGGGCGGGCCAGGGCTATGGCATCAGCCTGCCCCAGGACACCCTGGTCAACTGGGCGGGGCGCTTCTGTAACCAGGAAAGGCAGTGGAAGCACTTCGAGTGGTCTGGCGGTCACGGGAGGAGCAACCGGGGCGGCTCCTGGTTGGGCAGGGGCGGGTGTTGGGGTAACCGGCTGCTCAGCTAGCTGAGCTGGGCGGAAAAAGGCCAGATACCAGGTGGCCACCGCACCTACCAGCAAGGCAGCCACCAGGGCCACCTTGGCCGATTGTGGCATGCGCTGCAGGAAGTTCATGGCCGACCTCCGGGCTGGCCGGGCTGACCTGCTGGCGCTGCGGGCTGGGCCTGCCCAGTAAAGGTAAACACCGTCATGGTCAGGCTGGTGTTGATGGTGGGGTTGATGGCCTGGGCCACGGTCTCGGCAGGCCCGCCACCCCCAAGAGTGAGGTTCAGACCAGAGACGGTGGCGAAACGCTGTAAGTTCTCGAGGTTTCGCAAAAACACATACAGCTCGGGAAAGGGAGACTCGACCTGCAGGGCCAGGTTGGTGGCTCGCACATTGGCCACACCCTGGTTGTCACCTGCGCCGCGGCTAAGGGCGCGCAAAACCACCCCGCTCTCGCGGGCCTGTTGCGAGAGCGACGCGAGTACCCGGCCCAGCTGTTCGGTAGGGGGCAGTTCGCGCAGGAACTGCTGCCGGTCGGCATCCAGGCGAGCGATGGTCTCGCGCAGTTGGGGCAGAGCACGTTGGGCCGCACGGCCCCGATCACGCTCGATGGTCAGGCGATCAACTTCGGCCTGAATCTGGGGGATGAGGCTTTGCAGGGGCTGGATTACCAGAAAGAACCACATCAAGCCTAGCAGCAGGGCCACCGCAATGGCGACAATGGCCCACTCACGCTGGCCCATTCTAGCGAGAAGGGCTACCATTGCCTTCACCTCCTGTAGGATTGTTGGCGGCGGCCTGGGTCTGGTTGATCAGGCCCACCGTGGCCCCAAAAGTGTAGAGCTGCCGCTGCTGGTCGAGGCTGGCGTTCTGGAAGTTTATGCCAAATCGAGGCGAGTTCTCGAAGGCTTCGACAAAGCGAATCAGGGCGCCCTGGCCGATGGCTTCGCCTTGAAGAGTAAACTCCACGTTGACCGGTTTGCCGTCATAAACACCGTTTTGCACATTGTTCTGGGTCTCTTGTGGGGTGAGGGCCCTGGTACCAATGCTACGCAGGGCGACCCCAAAGCGACGGCCCTCCCGCGGGATCTGGTTGATGACCTGGGCCAGATTGTCTGACCAGGGCACAAAGCGTTCGCGCAGCTGGTTTCGCACCGCGAGCAGCTGCTCGAGTTCGCGCTGCTGCTGATTGAGCCGGTTTTGTTCAGCAATAAAAGGGCGCAGTACATCTACTTCAAGCTGCAACTGGTCTCGCTGGTGTTCCAGGGCTTGTACCTGCGTCAGCGTGGACAGATGCAGGAAAGCCACTGCACCCAGCACTGCCAAGACCACAGCGGCGGCGGCTAACCGCCACCAGCCGGGCTCGACCCGGCGACGCAGGTTTTTGGGTAGGAGGTTGAGTTTAATCAAGTGCGTTCACCCCCCTTAGCGCCAGACCCACCGGCACAGTGAATTCCGGCGATAGGCTGCGCAGGTACTCCAGATCAAAGCGGCTCTTGTCAATCTGGATACCCTGCCAGGGGTCGGCGACTTCCAGTGGAATACCCAGCGTATCGGCCAGCAGCGGCACCAGACTGCGTAGTTTGCTCCCCCCGCCAGCCACAAAGCCCTGATCCACTCCCAGGTCGCCCACCTGCACCCGGAAGAACTCCAGGCTTCGGCGCAGCTCGGTGGTAAGCTCGACCAGCACCGGCCGGATCGCATCGTACATACGGGCGGGGTTGAAGCGCTCGCGCTCGGCGTCAAAGTCCAGCAGCAGGTCTTCGTCTTCGGTGGGAATGGTGGCCAGGCCGTAATTCCTCTTGGCCTCCTCGGCCGCCGCAAAGTCGAGGTTGAAGGTCTTGGAGATGGCGGCGGTGAAGTCTTTGCCAGAGAGGTTAATCACGCGGTTCAGCAGCAGCCGCTCGCCACGTGTGAGCACCAGGGCCGAGGACTCGGCTCCAACCTCCAGAAACAGTGTAATAGGCTCACGGTCACTGGCCCGCAACCGGTTATCCAGAGTGCGCAACCCGGCAAAGGGCTTCACGTCAATAATGAGCGGCTCCAGGCCGACAGCTTTCAGGGCCTCGACCAGGCTGGCCACGGTCTCTTGCCGGGCCGCCCCCACTACTACATCCATCTGCTCGCCATCTGGAACAGCCTCGAGCTGGTCCAAAGGCGCGTAGTCCAGTACCACCTCGTCTATCGGGAAGGGGATGTAGCGCTCGGCCTCCCAGCGCACGGCCTCTTCCATCTGTTTGAGGGGCATCTTGGGCACCTGCAAGGTTCTGGTAATGACCGCCAGGTTGCTGGCCGCCGTTACCACATAACGCTTGCGTGTGCGCATTTCGGCCAGCATCTCTTTGATGGTATCGACCAGAGCGCCCGGCTCGATTATCGAGCCCTCCAGAACAACCCCGGGAGGTGTGGGCCTGATGCTCAGGTTTCTCAGGCTCGGGGGAGTTCCGGACAGCTCGACCATCTTGATGTTGGCCGATCCAATCTCAAGACCAACCGCCTCGACCCTGGGTCTTAGCAATCCGCCAAAAAACTCACGCACGCTGCCCCCTTTCCCATATAAATCTCAAACTAGGTGAAAGTATAGCATGATAAATCTGCGTATCAGCGGTCATACTGACCACTTTAGCCTAGGCCTTAACCTTGCGATGGTGCATTTGACCATTGCTCCTTAACCTAAAGACCCGGGACCAGGCCATGCTGCGCCGAGATGGGCTTTATTATGACCTATTCTAATTGTTTAGGCACAGTGCGCAAGTGAGGTCTGAGGAATTGCGGCTTCTCACAAAGCCCTGGCGACCGCCTCGCCAAGCTGCAAGGTGGTGGCAATGCCGCCCATATCGGGGGTGCGGGGGCCTTGCTTCAAGACAGTGTCTACGGCTGCTTCTACCCTGCGGGCAGTTTCGGGTTCACCCAGGTACTCAAGCATCATCGCTGCCGACAGGATGGCGGCAACCGGGTTGGCGATGCCCTGGCCGGCGATGTCCGGCGCGCTGCCATGTACTGGCTCAAAAACCGCATGCCGGTTGCCAATGTTGCCGCTGGCCGCGACGCCCAGCCCGCCCACCAGCCCGGCAGTGAGGTCGGAAATGATGTCACCAAACAGGTTGGTGGTCACAATCACATCAAAGCGCTCGGGGTTTCGCACCAGCTGCATGGCGCAGTTGTCAATAATAATCTCGAGGGTTTCGATCTCGGGAAACCGGGCGGCCTCCTCCAGCGCGGTGTTAAGGAACAAACCCTGGGTAATGGGTAGCACATTGGCTTTGTGGGCCACGTGAAGCTGCTTGCGCGGGCGGGTAGCAGCCAGTCGGGCCGCGTACGCACCGATACGGGCGCTGGCTTTGCGGGTGATAACTGTGTCGGCAATAGCTATCTCTCCCCCCAGGTAGCTGCGCTCTTGCTCGACATACAGCCCTTCGGTGTTCTCGCGCACCACCATCAGGTCAACCCCAGGCCAGGAGCCTGGTATAGGGCGGTGTTTGGCCGGGCGCAGGTTGGCAAACAGATCCAGCCTGCGCCGTATGTAGCGGATGGCCCCAAAAAAACCCGGAATCTTTGTGGTAGGGCTGGTAGCCGCGCCAAAGAGCGTGGCATCGGTCTGGGTTATGGCACCCAGGGTCTCTTCCGGCACCGATACGCCAGTTCGCTCAAAGGTCTCCCAGCCGGCCTGGGCCTCAATAAACTCGAGCTTGAGCCCGGTAGCCTCGAGTACCCGCCTGGCCGCCGGAATCACTTCGTGACCGATGCCGTCGCCTTCAATCAGACAAATCCTGTAACTTTTGCTCACGCCCTCACCACAGATCATTCTAAACAATCAGGCCGCGCCACCTACGAGTAAGAATGCCAGCCACACCCGCGGGGCAGGGCCTGGCAGAGTCGCTGGTCTCAGGTCGCAGGTCAGACGCTAGTCGAAGGTCTGAAGTCGAAGGTCGCGGGTCAAAGGTCAGTCGCAAGTCCCAGGTGGCAGGTCTCGAGGCAAAGGTCGAGGGTCAAGGGTCAAAAGCTATCAGCTATGGGCTATCAGCTATCGGCTAATAGAATGTCGCAGGTAGGCGAGGGTCTAAAGTCGAGCGTCATTCGTCGGGAGCCAAGCTCTACCGGAATCTATTGCGGTTTGTTCAAGAGCCAGCAAAGGATAGCTCGGCCACCTCTACCATTGGCGAACCAACAATGCCCATCAAGGGATGCCACTCAAGCTCGGTACCCAGGGCAGTAACGCTCAAGAGCAGCTCAAGAAAGCTCCCCGCTACCGTGAAGTTTTCCACCGGATAGGCCACCTCGCCGCCCTCGAGCTTCAGGCCCAGGGCTTGAAGGCTAAACTCGCCCGAGATGGGGTTGGCCCCTGCGTGCAGGCCCATCATGTCGGTAATCACAATGCCATCTTTTTGCTTTACCCCCTGGCCTGGCTCCACAAAAAGGTTGGTGGGGGCGACTCCCAGCACCCCTTTGTAGCTGCGCGCGGCGTGACCGGTGTTCTGGACCCCCATTTTGTGGGCGGTCTCGGAGTTATGGGCAAAGGTTCGCAGTACGCCGTTTTCGATTAGCACGGTGCGCCTGGCCGGACTGCCCTCGGCATCGAACGGGCGCGAGGCCAGTCCACCGGGCAGGGTGGGGTCGTCTATCAGGGTGAAGATCTCCGAGGCGATCTTCTGGCCAACCTTGCCTGCAAGCAGGCTCTTACCCTCGAGCACGTTCTTGGCCGAGAGCATGAACATCCCCATCACCGCCAGCAGCTGCCCAAAAGCTTTAGGCTCGAAGTAGGCCCGATAGCGCCCGGTTTTGAGCGGTCTGGCCCCCAGCAAGCGGCCGGTCTTTTGAATAAACTCCTGGGCGGTGCGGCCCGGCTCGAGGCTGTGGAACTCCTTGGAGAGCTCTATCTCTAAAGCCTGTTTAAGGCTGCTGCCCTCACCCATCACCGCATAAGCCATCAGCGCGCTGTACCCGTTGCGGTAGGCCCCCGCCACCCCCCTGGTCGAGCCAAGAGCTGCCAGGGTTTCGTTCTCGGTATAACGGGTCATCTGCACCTGCCGCATGCGGGGGTCGGCCCGCAAAGCCGACTCCACCTGTAGCGCGGCCTGACGTTTTTGCTCCAGCGGCGCCGAAAGCCCCTCGCCCAGCAGGTCGTGCTGTCCCAGGTTAGCCCCAGCAGGCAAAAATCCCCCTGTCTCCGACTGCAAGAGGGCGTTCTCGTGGGCCTCGGTCAGCACCCAGTCCAGGGCCGCGGGGGTGCGTTCCTCGGAGTAGGCGTAGCCGGTTTTGCCCTCCAGCACTACCCGCACCCCCACCCCGCCCTGGGTGGCCTGGGTAATTTCTTCGACCTTGCCGCCGTGGGCCTGCACGGTCAACTCACGGGTGTAGGTGGCCAGCACCTCGGCGTCAATTTCCATGGCTTTAGCTCTTTGCAGTAAATATTCTCTGGCTTCTTCAAAAGTCATACTCACTCCATGTCACAGGTCTCAGGTCACAGGTCGCAGGTCGCAAGTGGGTCGAGGGACTTAAGTCGAGCGTCGAGAGCCATATGACTACATCCCTAACCCAAGACCCCCCGCCCTAGGCTCTCTACTCTTAGCCCTTGACCCGCGACCCTCTGCCCTCGACCCATTACCCTCGACTCTCGACCCTTGACTCTAGACTCTCTGCCCTTGACCCTCGACTCTCGGCCCTTGACATTTACGCTTGTCCCCCCACCACAATCTCCGAGATGAGTAGATGAGGCTGCCCAACCTCGGTGGGGATGGCGCCCGAGAGCGAGCCGCACATACCGGCCCCGGTCTGCAGGTCGTCCGAGACCGCCACAATTTTCATGATGCTGTCCGGGCCTTTGCCCACCAGCATGGCGCCCCGCACCGGTTCTTCTATCCGCCCTTTGCGGATGATATAGCCCTCTTTTACCGCAAAGTTGTACTCACCGGAACCAGGCCGCACCTGCCCGCCCCCCATATCGGCGGCGTAGAGGCCGTACTCCACGCCCTCGAAAAGTTTTTGTTTGGGGGTAGTGCCAGGGGCAATGAAGGTGTTGCGCATGCGCGAGGTGGGGGCAAAGGTATAGTCCTGTCGGCGGCCCGAGCCGGTAGGACGGTAGCCGGTGAGCATACTCCCCAGCCTGTCTACCATGTAGCTCGTCAGCACCCCATTCTCGATCAGGACGGTACGCTCGGTGGCCATGCCTTCGTCGTCGAACTCCTGCGAGCCCCAGCCGTGGGGGGTGGTGCCGTCGTCAATGTAGGTCACGCAGTCGGAGGCCACTTTTTCACCCAGCCTGTCGGAGAGTACGCTGGTTTTCTTGGCAACCGAGGTGGTTTCCAGGAGGTGTCCTAGGGCCTCGTGGAAGATCACCCCGCCAAAGCCGTTGCCAATTACCACCGGCATGGTGCCGGCCGGGGCGGGCTTGGCCCGCAGGTTGGTGAGGGCCTGAAGGCCCGCGGTGCGCCCAACCTCGGCGGGTGGGTGTTGGTCGAGGAGCTCGAGGCCCATCGAGAGACCCGGCGCCACCACCCCGGTCTGCATCCCGCTCTCGTCCTGGGCAATTGCGGTAACCACCAGGCGGGTGCGCACCCGGCGGTCTTCGGCCCACCTCCCCTCGCTGGTGGCGACCAAAATTTCCTGGTCCCACTCCAGCAGGCTGGTCTCGACCTGCTTGATCTGCGGCCCTACCTGGGCCCCGGCCTCGGCCTCGCGGATGCGCTCCAGGCGGTAGCGCTTGTCCCTGGCAGTAAAGGGAATTTCGGGCGAGTGCAGCCCCTGAGCAGTGGCTTTGCGAAAGTCGAGCCCGCCCTTGCCGCTGCTATCCACCTGGCCGGCGCTGCCCTTGAGTTTGAGCATGGTCTCGGTCAGCTCGAGCAGGCTCTGGGGGCTCAGGTCGTTGGTGTAGGCATACACCACCTCTGTTCCATAAAACAGGCGTAGCCCGGCCCCATATTCAATTCCGCTGGCGGCTTCTTTGACCTCACCAGAAAGCACCCGCAATCTCCGCCGTCGCCAGCGCTCCACATAAAGTTCAGCATGGTCTACCCCACCGAGTAGAGCCCGGCGCAACACATCTTCGACCAGTACTTCTGCTAACACATGACCTCCTTTTGACTTAGCTAGCCTATCAGGATTATAGCCGCCGGATAACCTATCCAGGTTGCATTTCGGTTGCGTCGCGTATGCGAGTCCGGGCCAACACGCTCACATGCTAGAGGTGGTCTGAGAAATCTCCTCTACCCTGGTGAGATAGGCCAAGAGAGGGGGGTGAGCGGAGCGAACCATGTTGTCTTTGACTTCATTCAACCCTCACCCCAACCCTCTCCCAAGCTTGGGAGAGGGAGTTTTGGTGCCGCCCTTTGAGCTACGGTCCTCACTGAAAGTTCACCTCGGGAGAGTATGTGCCCTGGTAGTTTCTGAATACCCCTTAGCAAGGGTAGGGTCGGCAAGATTAGAAGGGGTTAATCTCTGGCTAAAAGAGGGGCAATGAGTTCTGCTTATCTTCGGACCATGAACTGGTTGGCAAGGCGGGCAGGCGAGTCTCGCACCCTCGAGGGTCTGGTTACCGGACTGGAATGGTACGCCAGAAAACTTCGCGCAGTCTGGGTAGAAGCCTACATCATCCAGGTAGAGGAGCATTCCTGCGGAGTATCCAATTTGCGGCTAAACAAGCGGATGCAGTTGGTGATCTTCAAAAAGGGGCCGCACTGGGTTTTGCGGGAAGTAACTCGCCTGCCGGTTCGACCTACCCTGATTGAGCTGGAACCCCTAAAGACACCCCCGCTGGTCGGATTTTCTTCAGAGACAAGTCTCGACGAGACCCATTTTTCCCATCCTGGGCTGAGGTACATCTAACAATATGAGGGTACTGGTGGTAGAGGATAACGAGCAACTCTCGGCCGTGCTGGTAAGGGGGCTATCCGAAGAAGGCTATACCGTGGACGCCTGTCCCGACGGCGAAGAGGCAGTCTACCGGGCTGCCACCACCGATTACGACCTGGTGGTGCTGGATTACATGCTGCCCCGCCGCGACGGGGTCTCGGCGGCCCGCGAGATGCGCAAGCTGGGGGTTCGGGCTGCCATCCTGATGCTAACGGCGCGGGACAGCCTCAAGGACAAGGTGAGCGGTCTGGATGCAGGGGCCGACGACTATCTGACCAAGCCTTTTGAGTTTGACGAATTGCTGGCCCGCCTGCGGGCCCTGTCCCGCCGCGGGGGTGGCGAGCTCGTATTGCAGTACGCAGACCTTAGCCTGGACCCGGCCAAACACCGGGCCGAGCGGGCGGGAAAGGTGCTCGAGCTTTCGGCCCGCGAGTATGCTTTACTGGAATATCTGATGCGTCACCCCGAGCAAATTCTCTCCCGCACCCGCATCGCCGAGGCAGTCTGGGCCGGTGAGAGCGGCCTGGATTCCAATGTGGTAGATGTATACATCTCATATTTGCGCAGCAAGGTAGACAAGCCCTTCGCCCAACCGCTAATTTGCACGGTGCGCGGAATGGGCTATGTACTGCGGCGGTCGGAGCCCTAGATGTCTCTTCAGGTAAGGCTTACCCTGGTCTACACCCTGGCGCTTGCGGCAGTCTTGCTGGGTTTTGGGATCACGCTTTATCTCCACCTGGCCCGCGACCTGCAAGCCGATTTCGAAGAAGACCTAGCCCGCCTGGCTGCGGCTTATGCCCAGCTGGCCATTGGCCCTGAGGGCGTAGAACTCCAGGCTCTGCCACCCGCCCCCATCCGCAAGCAGATCGAAAGCCCAGAGGTTTTTTTGCTGGATACCGAGGGTGAAATTTTGCAGGCCATCTCGCCAGATGGAAAAACCGGGCCTATCCCCGCTGAACAGCTCGAAAAGGCTTTAGCGGGCGGTATTGCGTCGTATGTGGTGGAAAGCCCAAACTCCCCTGCTTTCTGGCAGCTGGCTCTTTCCCCATTTCCGGTTGTAGATCAAAAGCGGGCGGTACTTTTCCCCATCATTACTGCCGAGTCGGCTTTTCGCACCGCCTATATCGTAAAACTAAAGGCCACCGACCAGGGTACGGCCCAGGCGCTGGGCCGCTTGCGGGACAGCCTGTTGATCTGGCTGGGGCTGGGGAGCCTGCTCTCGATCGGGGTAGGCTACCTGCTGGCCCGGCATGTCACCCGGCCCTTGCGGGAGATCTCCCTAACCGCCCGCCGGGTCGAGGCAGGCGAGCTCGAGAGCCGCATTCCCGCCGACCAGGGCAAAGACGAAATCGGACAACTCAAGCAACGGCTCAACGCCATGCTGGGGCGCCTGGAAAACCTGGTGGATGCACAGCGCCGCTTTACCGCCGACGCCGCCCACGACCTGCGCACCCCGCTCACCGTACTAAAAGGCGACCTCGAGGTCACCCTGCGCCGTGACCGCAACGCCCAGGAGTACAAAGAGACCCTAGAGCGGATGCGCGCCGAGGTCAACCGCCTGACCCGGCTGGCCGAAGACCTGCTCACCCTCTCCCGCCTGGAAGCCGGGCTAGCCAGCCCCTTCAGTACCTTTGGACTGCTGGACGCACTCGAGACCATCCTGCCTCCTCAGGCCAGAGCCGCAGCCGCCAAAGGGCTGGAACTCCGGGTCGAGATACCTCCCAGCCTCCAGGTTCACGGCGATGCCGGGCTGGTTGCCAGAGCCGTGGGCAACATGCTTTCTAACGCTATAACCTACACCGATAAGGGCGAGGTGGGCCTCAGGGCCGAGAGCAGAGAGGGCCGGGTGCATCTGCTGGTCTGGGATACCGGCCCGGGAGTTCCCCCCGAAAAGCGAGCGGAAATTTTCGAGCGCTTCCACAAGGGAGAACGCTCCAGGGGGGTGGGGCTGGGGCTTTCAATTGTGGCGCAGGTGGCTCGCCTGCATCAGGGCAAGGCCCAGGTACGGGACCATCTGGGTGGTGGAGCGGTTTTTTCGCTGGATCTGCCGGAGGGGCCTCATGGCGGTCGCTGAAGCGAGCCTTATGGCTAGGGCTGGCTGGCTTCATATTTTTATAAGCCTGCTCTTGCTTTGTGGCAGCCTGGCAGGCCCGGCCATGCTTCGGCTCGCCCCACTGGGCCTGCTTGGCATATCTGGTACAGTGCTGGCCGACCCTGACGATGACGACGATGATGAGGATGAAGACGATGATGACCGCCAGGAGGAGCGCCCTCCGCAGCAGGAGCCCTCTGGGCTCGAGGTCTTCCGCAGTCTAAAGCGCGAGATGGCTCTGGGCACCATCTGGGTGGTGCAGCGCGGCAACCGCCAGCAAGCCCTGCGGGTGAGCCTGGAATTCCAGGGGCAGACCGTGGGGGCCATCACCCTGAACCCCAAGACCGGCCAGCCCGTACCTTACGAGGCTCGCAACATCTCCCTGAATATGCCGCCGCTCACCCAGGCCCAACTGCGCACGTACTTAAACACCCTCCGTTCACAGGCCTCGCAGCTTTCTGTCAGTACATTTGGCCTACCCACTGCTTCAGGGGTACAGTTTCCGGTTTACTGGAATAACCGGCTGGTTAGCTATGTGCGCTTCAATCCGGCCCAGGGTGTGGTGCTGCCTGATACTAACTTGTACAACGAAATCCGGGCCAGCCCACTCAGGCTGCGCTAGAGGGCGTTCGAGAAATCTCCTCTCCCCTTAGGTTACGGCTTTGCCGGAATCGCGTAAGCGACTCGCCTCGGTGGGAGAGGCTGGGTGAGGGGGGTGAGCGCAGCGAACCATGGCGTCATGGGCATCATTCAACCCTCACCCCAACCCTCTCCCAAGCTTGGGAGAGGGGGCCCGGAGTGCCGTCCTTTCAGCTACCGGTCTCGCTGGAAGTTCTCCTCAAGAGACTGGGCGTCCTGGCATTTTTCTGAATACCCTCTAGACAAAACAGAAGCTAAGGCGCTAAACCTCTCGCATAGGGTTCAAAGTAGCCCGAATGGGCCTGGACCTGGTGCAAGATAGCCCTTGGCCACCAGGGTACCTTGCTGGGCCCAAATCAGCGCTGGCCCATTCGACCTTCGACCGTCGTCCTTGAACAGCCTCCCTTCGGCTTTGCTCAGGGCAGGCAGGGCAGACTCTACCGAACCACCAGTCTCAGATGTATCGAACCGGGACATTGAGCACTACCGTCTTCATGGTAAAATTCCTTTGTGAGGAGGTAGGCCACACGCCCATGCCCGAGACCCACGAACTGGTCAACCAGATCAAGCACAGCAAGGCCTACTGCACTCTTACTTGCTACCAGCCACGCCCACCGCTGCACCTGGCGCGGTAATGGCTAGTTAATCGCTCCAGGGTTGAATAAAGCCGGGCAGGGTAGAAGTTTCTACCATGGATGCGATAGCTAACCGTGTGTGGGTGTAAGGAGGTCGCGATGCTAACCCAGGAAGGTGTCCGCTATATCCGCGAGTCTTTGGTCCCCAGGGCGGCCCCGGTATTGTCGCTGTATCTCGACGTTAACCCCGCCAACCAGAGCAACCAGGGCAAGGCCTATGTACTGCGAGCCAGGAATGCCCTCAAAACCGCGGGTGCTCCTGCCGATGTAAGCAAAAGGGTCTTGGGGTCGCTCGAGCACGACGCACCTCAGGCCCGCAGCCGGGCCATCTTTGCTACCAATGGCTGGATGGAGACCTACAACCTACAAGTAGACCTGCCCCTGGTGGATGGGGTCGAGGCCCGCTGGGGAGAGACCTATCTGACCCCAATTCTTTATGTCTTGGACGAGAACGAACGGGTGGGTGTGGTCTTCTTGGATAGCCAAAAGTGGCGGATGTTCGAGGTATTTTTAGGCGAGATCGAGGAGCTACCGGGCGCTTTCAGGGCGGTCTCTACCCAGGACTGGAGCCGCCTGAGCCAGGATAGCAAAGGGCGGCGCTACGGCGCAGGGCCCTCCAGCCGTGCGGCCGCCAATACCGACCGCTTCGAGCGCCGGATGGATGTCTGGACCCACCGGTTTTACAAGCAGATGGTTGGGGTACTGGAACAAACCGTCTCAGAGCGCAATATCCAGCGGTTGTTGTTGGTCGGGCAGAAGGCCGAGGTGCAGGTTTTCCAGGAGATGCTGCCCCGCTCTCTGCGTGAAAAATTGCTGGCCACCCTGCCTTCGCTGCCCACCCCCTTAACCCAGGCTGGCGAGGTGCTGGGGCTAGTGCAAAGCGTTCTAGAACCTCTACAGCGCGAAAGAGAAAACCGGCTTCTGGATGAGCTGGCCGAGCGCGGGGTGGCCGGGCTAGATCAGACCCTGGAGCTATTGCAGCAAGGGGGGCTGCATCTGCTGGTAGCACCCTGGAACCCTCAGGGCAGGGTTTACCGCGCCCCAGATGGCTGGGTGGGCGCCAGCGCCCAGGGCGCAGCGGCCCACGGAGCCAGCCAGATCGAAGAGGTAGAGCTGAAGCAGGTGCTGCCCGAGCTAGCGGCCTCGTATGGGACCCGCCTCGAGTTTGTCTGCGGGCCCGCCGAGGAACGGTTACACCGGGCCTTTGGCGGCCTGGCGGGGCTCTCGCGCTGGTAATGCTCTGGTAACAGTCTCGTACTAAATCTTTGTATGGAGGAAGCTATGTTCCGCAAGATTCTGATCGCAGTGGATGGTTCGTCCTGTAGCGAGCGAGCCGGACGGGTGGGCCTGGCCCTGGCCAGCCGGCTAGGCTCCGGCGTGCTGGTGGCCCATGTTCTAATAATCCCATCTGCCTACTGGGGCCTGATCGAACCCACCGAGTCCATGAGGCAACATGCTCGGGAAATTCTCAAGCCCTGGGCGGCACTTGGACACGAGATGCAACTAGATATTCGCACAGAGCTAGTGAAGGGTGACGAGACTGCCGAGAGTATTGTCCACCTGGCCAACCTTAGCAGTTGCGATCTGATTGTGCTGGGGACTCATGGGCGCCGGGGTCTGGGGCGGCTGTTATTGGGTAGTGTGGCCGAGCGGGTCAGCCGGCTGGCCAAAATGCCGGTCATGCTTGTTCGGGGGGATGGGCAGGTGATGCCCAGCACCGGGGTGTTCGCGCGTATCCTGGCTCCCATTGATGGTAGCCTGGCCGGTCTGGCAGCTTTTGACCTGGCCGACCAGTTAGCCGTGCTGCTTGGGGCCGAGTTGCAGATTCTGCACGTGATTCCCTCCGTGACTACGCCGCTCAGTGAGCCCTGGAGTAGCGGGGCAGTTGCGCTTTACAACTGGCAAGACACCCTAAAAGCCCTATCGGACGAGGGGGAGACCATCCTGGAGAGCGCAAAACGTCAGGCCAAGGCCCCCAGGGTGAGGGTGGATCTGCTCCAGTCCCACACTAGGCACCTGGCCGAGGTGATTGTGGACTACGCCCGCGACCACCAGAGCGACCTGATTGTGATGGGTACCCACGGGCGTAGCGGCCTCGAGCGCCTGCTGCTGGGCAGTGTGGCCGAAGGGGTATCCCACCAGGCACCCGTACCTCTGTTGCTGGTGCGCCCCGCCCAGTCTGACCTCGAGGCCGGAGAATCCCCGGTTTAGCCAGAGCCGCAGGTGAGGGTGCAGACACAGACGTTTGTTGAGTACCTCGAGGCTTCGGTCAGGGCGGCAGCCCGTTGCTCCGAGAAGGTCTCATAGCTTACAGCAGGTGTGTAGCCGCCGCACACCACACAACAAGGAGGAATAGTATGTTAGCCCGTTTTAACCCCTGGCGCGAGGTAGAGACCATGAGAAAAGAGCTCGAGCGTCTGTTCGACGAAAACCTGCTCCGGCGCGACTTTTCTTATCTGGAAAAAGAAGCCGCCTCCCCTCCGCTCGACATCTGGGAGGAAGGCAACAACCTGATGGTAAAAGCCTCGATTCCCGGCCTTAAACCCGAAGAGATCAAGGTCGAGGTGCGGGGGGATCTGCTCCGGATTTACGGTGAAAGCAAAAAGGAGGAAGAGAAGAAAGAGCGCAACTATCACCTACGCGAGCACCGCTACACCCGCTTTGAGCGCTCGGTGGCGCTGCCCAGCGAGGTCGAGACCGACAAGGCCGAGGCCGTTTTTGAAAACGGGGTGCTGACCCTGACCCTGCCCAAGAGCGAGGCCGCCAAGACCAAAGCCATCCCGATCAAAGCCCAGTAAAAGCCAGGTGTTGTGCTAAAGCCTTAGCAAAACCCGGGTTGGGGCCAGACTGACCCGGGTAATCATTTGGCAGATGATGAACGCTATGGACTGGTTCTGTGTGTTCATTTGTCCCTGGCGCTGGACTGGCCGGTCTGCCATCCTATCGGCTAGAAGGGGGGTCTACTTGATCAAAAAAAGCGCAGACTCCAGGGCCTTGCCCCGGCTGGCCTGGCGCAACCTCTGGCGGCACCGGCGGCGAACCTGGCTGCTGGTGCTGGTGGTGGCCTATGCCACCCTGACCATTGTTTTGTTCTGGGGGATTAACAATGGATATTCTCAGTCCGTCATGAACGGCTATGCCCGTTTTCTGGCTGCCCCGGTGCTCATTTCCACCCAGGCCCACTTTGCCGACCCCGACCCCGCGCATGGGCTGGCCAGTCTGGACTTTCTGGCGCAGGTAGCAGCCCAGCCAGGTGTGCTGGGGGTGGCGCCCCGGCTTCAGTTCGCAGGGCTGATCCGCTCGGCCTATGCCTCCAGCCCCGCCGAGGCCAGAGGGGTAGACCCGGGGCTCGAGGCCAGGGTGAGCGATATTCCCGCTGCAATCGAGCAGGGGCGAATGCTGGCCGGCCCCGGCGAGATAGTGCTGGGCCGCGCCCTGGCCCAGGAGCTAGACGTGAGGCTGGGCGAGCGGGTGGTACTGGATACTAGCGGTCTGGCCGGGCCGCAGGCCCTGGGGCTCTTGGCGGTGGGGCTGGTGGACTCGGGAATCGTATTAGTGGACCGGGGCCTGGTGATGGTGCATCTTGAGGATGCCCGGTTTTTGACCGGCCTGGGTACGGCAACCGGGGTAGCCCTCGAGGTCAGGCGCGGGCAGGAAGCCCAGGTGGCCCAGGCCCTGCAACCCATACTGCCGCCAGGGGTGCGGGCCTACGACCTGACCGTTCTGCTGGGTGGCCTTTACGAGGCCCTGCGGACCGAGGCGGCCAGTACATTTTTGATTGGCCTGATTTTCTCAATTCTGGCCGCGCTGGCAGTGACCAGCACGGTGCTGGTGAGTGTGCTCGAGCGCACCCGCGAGTTTGGCATGGCCATAGCCATCGGCCTGAACCCCCGCCGGCTGGCCCAGCTGGTCACCCTGGAAACGGTATTTGCTACCGGCCTGGGCTGGGTGGTGGGGCTGGCCCTGGGCTATGGGCTCAACTTCTGGATGGCCACCCACAATGTACTGGGGCCGCTTTTTACCGGCTTTGGGGGGGCTTTCGAGATCATGGCTATCGGCGATCAGATCTACACCGCCCAGAGCCCTCTTTTCGCTCTGTATGCGGCCCTGACCATATTGCTGGCGGCAATTTTTTCCATCTTGATACCGGCCCGGCGGGTACTGCTGCTCAACCCCGCCGAGGCCATGCGGGCAGAGTGAGGCAGAATTATGAGACCAGGAGTTTTGTTAGCGCTAGTCTGGGTTGCTCTGGGCCACGCCGCTGCCAGCGACCCCCAGGCAGTCTTGCGGGCGGTGGTAGACAGCCAGCGAGGGGGCAGCCTGCGGGCTACCCTGACCATGGAGGTGGTGCGCCCCGAACGGACTACCCGCTTTGTTATAGAGATAGCCTCCGACGGCGCCGAACGGGCCATAATCTGGGTCAGGGCGCCGGCAAGGGAGGCCGGTCAGGCTTTCTTGCGCATTGGCGAGAGCATCCAGCTTTATAGCCCCGTACTGAGGCGGGTGCTGCGCCTGCCGCCCGGGGGGCGGGGGGACAGCTTTCTGGGCTCCGACCTCTCCTACGGCGATCTGGCGGGGCGCGACCTGGAGCGAGACTTTACCCCTCGCATAACCGCCCAGACCCCGACCCAGATCACCCTGGAGCTGACCCCCGCCCCGCTGGCCCCAACCCCGTACGGCCGGGTGGTGGTGCTGGCCAGCAGGCCTGATCTGGCCCTGCTGCAGATGACCTATTACGACCAGCGGGGTCGGGCGGTGCGGCGCCTGAATTTTTCCCGGCACCTCGAGGTTCAGGGGCGCCAGGTTCCTTTGCAGGTCGAGGTCGAAGACCTGCTGCGGCCCGGCCAGCGCACCAATCTGGTTTTTAGTAACTACCGCTTTGGCGTAACCATCCCCGAAGCCTGCTTTACCATCAGGGCCCTGGAGGTGGGATGCTAACTGCTGCCATAAAATTGCTCATCGGGCCAGAACTCGGCGGGGCCGGGCCAGCTCAGGCAGCCCCGACTGGCAGGTATACCGCTGGGGGCCGCCGTGTTTAGCCTGTTTTCCCTTTCCTGGCGCAATATCTGGCGACACCGGTTGCGCAGCCTGATAACCCTGGGGGCGGTTGGGCTCGCGGTCTTCTTCACCCTGTTTTTCCTGAGCTTTTTGCGGGCCATGGAAAACAGCATGTATAACAACCTCACCGCCTCGGTGGGGCACCTGCAGGTGCGGGTGGCCGATTACCGCGACAAACGCGAGTTTCGCGACCTGTTGATACCCCAGGCCGCAAGGGTCGAGGCCAGGCTGGCCGCCCTGACGGGCGCCGAGCGGGTGGTGACCCTGGAAATACCCGCGCTGCTGGCCGGCGAGACTCGCTCCAGAGGAGTCTTGCTGATCGGCAACCAGCAGCCCGAGGGCCTGCGCCAGCGCTTCGCCCAGCAGTTTCTGGCCGAAGGTGAGCTGCCCAGAGACGGCGACCTGGAGGGTATTGCCCTGGGGGCCTCGCTGGCTAGAGCTCTGGAGGTGGAGCTGGGCCAGCCGGTCTATGTCTTTGCCCCGGGCACCGAGGGGCGGGGGGCTGGCGTCTACCGGCTGGTGGGCTTGCTTCATTTTCCCGATGCCGGCCTCGAACGCCGGGCCGCGTTTATCTCGCTGGCAGCAGCCCAGGAGCTGGCCGCGCCCGGCAGCGCTACCCGCATCGAGCTGCACTTTCCCTTCACCCGTTTTGAGCAAGATGCCCAGCTTACCCCCATTATCGCCCAGCTGCGGGCTGGCCTGGAGCCGGGCCTGAGCCTCGAGTCCTGGAGAGAGACCGACCCGGCCCTGGCCCAGCTCTTCGACCTGATGGCCCCGATGATGCTGATCTTCGCAGCGATTTTTTTCGGCCTGTCCGGGCTGCTGGTGGTCAACAGCATCTATCTGGGCCTGCTCGAGCGCACCCGCGAGCTGGGGGTGATTGTGGCCCTGGGGGCTGGCCCCGGCAGGATGACCCGGATGGTGGTAACCGAAAGCCTGGTGCTGTGCGTTAGTGGTGCGCTGCTGGGCTTGGCGCTGGGCCTGCTCACGGTAGCCGGCCTGGCGGGCGGCTTCTCGCTTGACCAGCTCTATGGCGGTCTGGGTGGGGAGTTTGGGCTACCCCAGGTCATCTATCTCAGCCTGAGCACCGGGGATACTATTGTCACGCTAATTTTTGCCCTGGTCACCGGCCTGCTGGCCGCCTGGTGGCCCGCCCGGGTAGCGGCCCGGCTCGAGCCGGTCGAGGCCATGCGCTTCACCGCCTGAGAAGTGTTGAAATTGCCGTGGAGGTCAAGAATGACAGCAGTGTTACGGGTAGAGGATTTAACCAAAGTTTACCGCGTGGGCCAGGTGGAGACCCCCGCCCTGCAAGGGGTAAGCCTGGAGATAGCGCAAGGGGAGTTTACCGCCCTGGCCGGGCCCTCGGGCAGCGGGAAAAGCACCCTGCTGCACCTGATGGGCGGCCTGGACAAGCCCAGCGGGGGTGAGGTCTGGTTAGAAGGAGAGCGCATAGACCTTCTCAGCCGTACCCAGTTAGCCGACCTGCGGCTGTGGAACCTGGGCTTTGTCTTTCAAGCCTATAACCTGATTCCGGTGCTGACTGCGCTGGAAAATGCCGCATTTGTGCTCGAGCTGCGCGGCAAGCCCAGGGCCGAGCGCGAGGCCCTGGCGCTAAAAGCCCTGCAGGACCTGGGGATGCAGGACCTGGCCAGCCGCCGCCCCAACCAGCTCTCCGGCGGGCAGCAGCAACGGGTGGCAGTAGCCCGGGCCCTGGCGGCTCAGCCCAAAATTATCCTGGCCGACGAGCCGACCGCCAACCTGGACTCCAAGAACGGGCTGGCCCTGATCGAGCATATGCGCACCCTCAACCACACCCAGGGGGTCACTTTTGTGTTCAGCACCCACGACCCCCGCTTGCTGGAGCGGGTAGACCGGATTGTGCGCCTGCAGGATGGGCAGATTGCCGCATAGCGGCGATGAGGGTCTGGTGTCTAGGGTCCAGGGCCAGGAAAGTCTAAAACCCATTGCCCATCGCTCATCACTCATCGGGCTTGGCTTGTGCCTGTTGGCCTGTTGCCTGCAGCCTGCACTGGCGCAAAACCTCGCAACCAGGCTCGAGCTGCGTTTCTCCACCGCCCTGGCCATAAGCAACCTGCCTTTGCAGGCCGGCTGGGGGCTGGGGGGGCACCTCGAGGCCCGCTACCATCTGAGCCCGTTGAGTTTGAACCTGGTGCTAGAGCCGGGGGCCAGCTTTTCCCACCAGGTCACCACCCATGCAGGTCTGACCGAGCTATATGCCCTCTACCGCGAAGGCGAGCTGGACCTGAGTCTGGGGATGGAACGGCTGCCTTTGGAGGTAGCCCGCCTCAGCCTGCCATTTAGCCTCGAGCCCCTGACTCCCCTGGGTAGCCGCCAGGGGCGCTGGGGCGCGCGGCTAAGCTGGAACCCTCCGGCAACCCGGTTGCGTCTGGCCGTTCTGGAGGACGCTGGCAGGGCCCTGCCGGTGCTGAGCCTGCGGCGGGAGTTTGAAGCCTTCGAGCTCGAGGCCCACGCCCTCTACCACTCACGCCCCGTAGTTGGCCTGGGTGGGAGCGGAACCTTGGCAGGCCTGGTGGTCTACGGCGAGACCTGGCTGCTACTTGAACCCCTAAAAACCCGCTACGCCCTGGGCCTGAGCGGTAGCCTTCACCAGGGCTTCTGGACGCTCGAGGGTGGCTACGCCAGCACTATGCCGTTGCTGCCGGCCGCTCACTTCCTGGCCGGGCAGTGGATAATGCCCCAGGGGGAAGAAGATACCTGGAACCTGAGCGCCCGCTTGCAGTTCGTACACCCCTGGCAGGCACAGCTCACCACCGCCTACACCCACAACCACCCCGACTACCAGATGACCGGCGCGCTGAGCATCGGGCTGGGCCCCCAGCCACCCACCCTCACCTTTCGGCTAGACATGCGGGTTTTCCCGCAATATTGACGGGAATAGGGCCAAAACACTCAGGAATAAAAAGTGCGTCATCGCGAGCCCTCGATAAGCGGGAAGCTATCCAGGTCACCCCGGCGGCCCTGGGGCTTAAGGCCCTCTTCAGGACTGCTTCTTCGGCCCAAGGGCCTCCACCCCGAGACAACTTCGTCAACAAAGCATGGGTGAAGATCGTGCTATGTGATCGAGTTAAGTAGGGACATCTCTTCATCCGACAGGCGAATTTCCAATGCTCCGGCGTTGCTCTCGGCCTGCTGCGCGTTTTTAGCGCCGGGAATGGGTAGGGCGCCTTTCTGAATGCACCAGCGCAGGGCCACCTGGGCCGTCGTAGCGTGCAAACTCTGGGCAATCTGGCCCAGGGCCTTTAGAAGGGCGGGAATCCGGTCTTTTTTGGTCACATAGCGGCGGGCCCGATAGCGCCCGGGCGGGGGGTTATCCAGGCTGTACTTGCCGGTAAGCCAGCCCATGGCCAGGGGACTGTAGGCCATCAGCGCTACCCCCTCGGCCTGCATGGCCCGCAGCAGGCCGGTCTGTTCGGGCCCGCGCTGAAGCAGGTGATACTCGATCTGGTTTGCTACCAGGGTAACTTTGTGTCTCGCCAGCACCTTCGCCACGCGCTCGAGCTGGGGCAGGCCGTGGTTGGCGACCCCCACCGCTCTGGTAAGCCCTTGCTCATGGGCTTCGGCCAGCGACTCGGCCCATTGCTCCAGCGGTACTGGTCTCCAGGGCCAGTGCAGCATATACAGGTCTAGCTGGCTCATCTGCAAACGCTTCAGGCTTTGTTTGAGCGCTGCCAGCAGCGCCTTGCGGGAAAACCGCCATGGGTACGGAAACATCTTGCTTACCACCAGGGGCCGGGGCTCGTGGGCCTGGAAATACTGCCCGATCAGTTTTTCCGCAAGGCCAAACCCATAGAACTCCGCCGTATCAACCAGGCGCACCCCACCCCGCAGCGCAGCCTGATATACAGCCCGGAGGTCTTCTTGTTGGTAGCCTTTTCCAAAGCCCCAGACCAGCCGATCACCCCACTGCCAGGTGCCAAGACCAAGCGGGGGAATGGATTAATCACCCGCATCCTCGGTCACTCCGTCACCCAGTCTATGGCCCCAAGCCCCTTAATCTGAATAGAATCGCTCACCACTGAAGGCTACCGCGCTGCCCGAGCAATAGTTTGTGGCTTAAGTACAGGTTTTACCCTCGCATACTATGTTAGCGCTCTTGTTCTGTGGCGCGGTGGGCAAAAGGGGCAAGATCCGGCACAAACCCCTGACCAGGCACTAGACCTGCACAACGTCAAAATAGACCTCCTGTAAGCGGTCTCCAATCACCTCGAGGCCCTTGTCAATAGCCCGGTCCAGGTTTTCGGCGGCGATTAGAGGAACGCCAGCGCCCCTGGCCTGTTCCTCCAGGTGCTGCTGAATCAGGCGAATCTGCTCGAAATGGTGGGTATAGGCCCCACTGGTACGCGAGCCGCGGGTCTCGCGCTCTCGCAGGGTAAAGCGGTCGCGGTGCAGTTCTTCGTCCTCCAGCACCAGCATAATGGGAATCTGTATGACCTCGCTCTGGTGCTGATGGGTCATATAGCCCGGAACCACATGCACCCCCTCGACCACCAGCGAGGTTTTTTCCCTGGCGCTGCGCTCCTGGATGGCACGTAGCCCCACCGCCACCCGCGAAACCTGATCCCGAAACCCTTGCATTATCACAGCAGGGCTGGGTTCGGTAGTGTGGGGAGTGGTAAGCGCCTGCCAGGCATCAAAGCTGCTGGTGTGCAGTGTGGGCAAAAGGTCTTTGGGGATGGTAGCCCGCAGAATTTCCCTTACCGCATCGGTCGAGATCATGCGGGTAATGCCCAGCCGGTAGGCCAGCGCCGAGGCCAGCACGCTCTTCCCTACCCCTGCCACCCCGCCAATCAACAGATGCACTGGCTTTACCGCCCGGCGGATTCCCCTGAGCAGGTGATAGCGCCGGGCCGCTTCCTCCCCGGCCTCCTCGAGCAGTTCCTCGGCCACGGTGCGGCGCAGGTAGTCGCGGGTAACGACAACCGAGCCAGCCTCGCGCAGGCGGGACTCTACATCCCGTGCCAGGCGGTAGGCCGAGTCGGGTGAAAGGCCCACCGCCATCACCGACTGGGCCAGCACCCCCTTGGAAAAAGGAACCCTGGGCTCCCCCTCCCTCTCTTCTACAAACATCTCTCCCGCCAGAGCCTGCCGACCTGCATAGCGGTCGCGGGCGGCGGCGCCATACAAGTTTTCAATTTCGGCGCTGACCCACTTTTCGAGCTGAGGCGAGTCAATCTCGCGCACTCCCGCGCGGCGCAAGCGGTTCTCCACCGCCAGCGCAATGGCCTTGGCCTCGCGCATGGAAAACCCAGCGTCTTCCAGGCTGCGCGCCAGCACACCTTTGGAGAAAGGCCGGCGGCGATACCCCTCCTTGACCATAATGTCCTCAAAAGCCTGGGTCTGCCCCCCAAGCCGCTCGGCCAGCTCGGGGCCAAACTGCTTGTCCACTTCCTGAATTAGCAGTTTCTTGAGCGCCTGGGCGGTAATCTCGGGCTTTCGCCGGGTTTTGAGCTGTTGCTCGATGGTATGTGCTACCGACATGGCGGGTTCCACTTTGAGGCCGGCCAGCATCATAGACTCAACCAGCAACCCTTTGGAAAAGGGCCAGCGATAGCCTCCGGGGGTTTTGATAAACACCTCGCGCACCACCCAATGGTACCGTAGATTCTGGCCCAGATTGCAAGCCGCAAAAGAACGTTTGACACACCCCCAGGCAGATGCTAACCTAGCCTTTGCCGAGTTACTCCGGGCGCTATCAACAGACCCTGGGGGTGTTTGGCAAAAGTCGCGGCGCTGTAGCCAAGTGGTAAGGCAGAGGTCTGCAAAACCTCCATTCACCGGTTCGAATCCGGTCAGCGCCTCCAACCACCGTTTGTCGGGGTGTTGGCAAAAAACACTGCACGCGGGCGCGTAGCTCAGATGGCTAGAGCACTACCTTGACACGGTAGGGGTCGCTGGTTCGAGTCCAGTCGCGCCCACCAAAGGCAGCACAAGGAAACCCCTGCTGTCATAACCACGGGGCGTACAAGAGCGGTCACGGTTCATCCCCGCGTGTGTGGGGAATACGCCCATGTACGAACGAGAAAGATTTCTAAGCCACTGTGTGGACCCCCGAACCTTCCTGAAACGCCAGGCCCAGGCGGGCCGGATCGGCTGGCCCAGCGCTGAGAGGGTCATGCAAACGTGGCCTGACCTCTTCCCCTACGCCGTCCTGGCCGCGGGGATGTACCCGAGCCCGGGAAGGCTCCACAATCTGCGCCACAAACAGGGCTGCCACATGTCAGGTAGCCGAGGTGGTGGTCTTTGCCCTAGTGGTCTGGGCGGGGTAGGCGATATGGAAAAACTGCCGTGCATGATAAGCTGAGAACATGAAACGTGCGGCGCCTAAAACGCCTAAACAAAAAAACATTGGCCCCAACTCAACCTCTTGGGCGTATGATTTCTTTGTCCTCGAGCCTGTCAATCCGGGTAAGAGGCCGCTTCCCCCGCAAGTGAAGCTCAAAGGCAAAAAAGGCTCCCTTGATTATGTCAGAGAACAGCGGAGATGAGCTTGTTGTCTTTGATACCAGCGCATTAATCCAGATACACACTCAAGAACACTTCAGTAGCCTGGCCTTATCGATTTACCAAGAAACACCCTACATTGGCATTTGCAATCTGGTTGTACCAGAAATCGCTGGTGCAACCGGAGCGATGGTACAAAGGAAAAACCTCAGTAAATCTGAACGAAGAGCAATCCAGTCGTTTTTGCTGAACAACCTGGAAAACTGGCTGGTGCTGCCTGTATCAAGAACGGTCTGCGAGAAAGCCTTTCACTTGTGTCAGGGGCATCCCTTGAAAGGAGCAGATGCCGTGCACCTGGCGGCAGCACTTGCTTTACAGACGTTTCGCAGCAAACTACATTTTTTTACATTGGACAAACCACTTTACTCGGCGGCAAAAAGAGAAAAACTGCCCGTCGTAATTGTGCCGGAGTTTGAACGTGGCCGGTAGACAGACCGGTTCATCCCCACGTGTGTGGGGAATACACCTCTCGCCAGACTCACCCCACTGGAGGTTAGTGCGCAACTACATGGTCGAAAAAGGAGTTGCCTGTGCCGACGACTGGTAGTACCCTGGGAGTATGAGCAGTTTGCCGCTTACCCGCGAGTCTCTCCTGCGGCTTCCACCGGAGGAGCTGGCCGAGGTATTGGAGCGACTTAGCCCTGAAGAGCGGGCCGATCTGGGCTTTGTTGAGGACCCCGGCGAGGCGGTGCATCTCGCGATGAACCCCGAGTTCGAGGCTCAGATGCGTAGCGAGTTGGGCCTGGATTAAGGGTTAAAAATCGAAAGTCTGCGACGGTCTCGCGTTCTGGCCTTCGACCTGAGACCGGTTCATCCCCGCGTGTGTGGGGAATACTCTACATCTACAACTTTCCCAACGAGCATTGTCGGTTCATCCCCGCGTGTGTGGGGAATACCTGCGGGTACTCTTCGGCAGCGGTGTTGGACCCGGTTCATCCCCGCGTGTGTGGGGAATACTTGAAGAACTCAGGGATGTATTTGAGCGTGTACGGTTCATCCCCGCGTGTGTGGGGAATACCTGCAAACTACCCAGCGGGAAGCGCTGAATGCCGGTTCATCCCCGCGTGTGTGGGGAATACCCTGAGGACTGGCCGCGCTTCGTCGGCCTGGACGGTTCATCCCCGCGTGTGTGGGGAATACAAAAAAAGCGTTTATAAATTCATCTGTTAGTTCGGTTCATCCCCGCGTGTGTGGGGAATACAATCACGTTTATCTTTAGTAGTAAACTGTTCTCGGTTCATCCCCGCGTGTGTGGGGAATACAACTTCCAACTCAGCCCGGATGGGAAACTTACCGGTTCATCCCCGCGTGTGTGGGGAATACGCACCGAACTCAGGCGCTTGGCGTTGGCGGCATCGGTTCATCCCCGCGTGTGTGGGGAATACATCTACCTGATGTTTTCCTCTTCTTTGTGGGGCGGTTCATCCCCGCGTGTGTGGGGAATACTGATGAAGTTTCGGGACGAAGCCAGTCCTGGGCGGTTCATCCCCGCGTGTGTGGGGAAAACAATAGGAGAGTGAGAGTATGGGTGAGATTCGGCGGTTCATCCCCGCGTGTGTGGGGAAAACAGTGAAGCGATAATGTACATTTTCTGGCCATTCGGTTCATCCCCGCGTGTGTGGGGAAAACATTGGTGAACTCTGCAATGGCTCGGGTGTACGCGGTTCATCCCCGCGTGTGTGGGGAAAACGGCTGTTCTGACCCATTTTAGGGCCTGGAAGTCGGTTCATCCCCGCGTGTGTGGGGAAAACGCGTGATGCCTATGACTTGGAAAAGGTCACTACGGTTCATCCCCGCGTGTGTGGGGAAAACGGTTTTGTGCCGCCTGAGCTTCATGCGTCCTCCGGTTCATCCCCGCGTGTGTGGGGAAAACGGCAGATGCGTACTTGGGGATTGCTGATGCCGCGGTTCATCCCCGCGTGTGTGGGGAAAACAAGAGAATCTGGGGCCGCGATAACCGCATGCACGGTTCATCCCCGCGTGTGTGGGGAAAACTAGTACCCATACGAAACGGAAACAAAACTTGTTCGGTTCATCCCCGCGTGTGTGGGGAAAACGCATCACCACCGACTCGGGTGAGGTTATTGACGGTTCATCCCCGCGTGTGTGGGGAAAACATTGGCAGATTGGCCATCCTTGGATACATTTCTCGGTTCATCCCCGCGTGTGTGGGGAAAACTCCCCGGCGTCATTTGCTGACGCAGCTACGCACCGGTTCATCCCCGCGTGTGTGGGGAAAACGGCAATTCACGAGGCGGCCAGGAAGCTGACTCCGGTTCATCCCCGCGTGTGTGGGGAAAACCATGGGCGATGGCAGTTTCTAAGCTGCCATCGCGGTTCATCCCCGCGTGTGTGGGGAAAACCCAGCATCAGTAACGTTAGGTGTAAATAATAACGGTTCATCCCCGCGTGTGTGGGGAAAACCCCTGCATATACCGGATTATGATATGGTGGTATGGTTCATCCCCGCGTGTGTGGGGAAAACCCAGCATCAGTAACGTTAGGTGTAAATAATAACGGTTCATCCCCGCGTGTGTGGGGAAAACCCCTGCATATACCGGATTATGATATGGTGGTA
>JBGFRI010000039.1:0-34072 GCA_041695225.1 Deinococcota bacterium | reverse complement strand
CAAGTACATCTATCTTGCCCAGATCCACCGGGCTCAGGTTGAAGGTGACTTTCTCAGTCTGTTCCATCCTTTCACCATCCTCAACCCATCTTAGACCCTTCTCACCACCATCCTAACAGAAGGACAGGTGGTGTCAAGCCAGACGGGCTAGGTCTCGGACAGTATGCTAGGCTGCCGGTGATCAACCTGTTACGCTCGCTTTTTCGAGGTGTCTAGGGCGCACTTTACCGGATAGCATGAGCCGGGCTCACAGGCAATGACACTACCCCCGTGGGCGATATTCCTCATAGAAGTGGGGTTGGGATGAGGTGAACTTGTCTGTCGAAACAGCATCGGGGCTTGGTCTACGTTGCTGTACGGCCTTGTTCCGTCCTAGAGGGCTTAGAAACTGGCTGAATGGTTCTTTCTCATCCCCAAGCAGGCCTGGGACAACGGCCTTCTACTGTCGCTTAAAGCCTGCCGCTTTCGTGTCTGGTATGTGGGGTCCACTATAGGCCGGCGACGCACAACTGTGGACCAGGAACAAACCCTTGCATTCGGTGGCTGTGGAGCTTGCGGTCGCACACTCAGTACGATAATTTGGCCGCCTGTCCAGGTTTTCTGAAGATTGGGCCAAGCGTAGCGAGTGTGAAAGGACCACCTATCGAGCCCTCTTGTTAGGCTTATATACGCGGCGAAGGTGGGCCGCGAGGCTTCAGGCAGCCTGCTAGACCCTGAAGGCCACCCAAAACAGCAGCAGAGCGATCGCCCCGATACCAAGAAGCCGGAGCGCAAGGCGCCAGCCCGACACAGCCGGCAGCCAGGCAAGGCGCGCAGTCGTCGGCAGGCTGGCAGCTAGCAGCGCGAAAGTTGCGAGCGCCCCCGCCCACCAGAGCAGTTCGGGGACTACGGTCCATGCCCCCAGCTTCCAGTTCAGCGTCAGGATAAAAGCGGCACCGAGACCGTCCGAAACCAGGTTGATGCAACCCGCTGGTACCTTCGCATGGCCCGAGAGGGTGGCTAGGGCGTGTGCCCTGTAGCCGTAGGCTGCCAGCGGCGCAAAGACGACGAATAACAGGGTGAGGCCCACAGCGAACCAGTCCCGCGGAGGTTGGGGCAAGGCGTACTCGCCCCGCAGCAGACTGAACACCAGCGTGTCGCCATCGTGGCTGGCGTTGCTGAGCAGCACCAGGCCGCGTTGGCGCTCGGGCAGAAAACCGACAAAGGCGTAGTAGCCGCCGGTGCGGCCGTTGTGCCAGATAATGGTCTCGCCGTCGCGCCGGGTGATCGCCCAGCCCAGTCCGCTGGCCCATTCGCCGGCCTCGTCGCTCCAGTGGACATCCATACTCACGCCCAGGGGACTGTCTGGTTCGGCGGTCATCGCGGCATGTAAGAAACGCACCATGTCGTCCAGGCTCGAGCTCAGGCCGCCGGCGGGGTTGTAGGCCTCGAGCGTCCAGTTCTGCGCGGGTCGCAGGTTGCTGCGATGTGGTAGCGCCAGCAGGGGGTCATTTAGCACCTCGCTGGTGAAGCGCGTGTGTTGCAGACCCAGGGGCTTGAGTACCCGCTCTGCCAGCAGGCGTTCGTAGGGCTGGCCAGCGGCGCGCTCCAGCAGGCGTCCGAGCAGAGCTGGACCCAGATTGGAGTAGGCAAAACGGCCACGCGGGCCCAGATCGTCGGCGCTGAGCGCGGCCACCGCATCGAAAATGTCATCCGGCTTCAGGCCGGCATAGGGGTTGGCCGGGTGACTCACCATGCGCCACTGCATCTCGAAGGTCTCGGGCAGGCGCGGCAGGCCGGAGGTATGCGTCGCCAGCTCACGCAATGTGATCTCCGCCACGTGGGGGTCAAGGCGTCGACCCCCCGGCATCAGCTCGCCGACCGTAGTGCTCAGGGAAACCGTCCCGTCCGCTGCCAGTTCGGCCAGCAGGATGCCGGTCATGACCTTGGTCACCGACCCGATCTCGAACAGCGTCCCGGCGTGTACCTTCCGCTGGTGTCCGGCGGTACCGGCAGTGGCGATCTGCGCCCCCTCCGGCGTCAACAGGGTAACAGCAACAGCCGGGGCGCGCCGCGTCTTCTCTACATAAGCGGTGATGGTCTCTTGCAGCGCTACGACCGGCGTAGAGTGTGCCACCGGGCAGAGCGCAAACAGGAACGAGCATAACAGGCCCGTTAGCAGCCCTGTGTGGGGCCTGCCAGAAGCATTCCTGCCTTCGAGTGAACCACCAGGGCGGGCATTCCCTGCAGATTCGCTCATGCTTCGTCTCCTCGGCTGGCCCTTGGGCCCAGCGCTTTGAGTGAAGCAGGGTTAGCTCGCATTGCGTACCTTGCTTGGTATGGGTGGGTGTGGTTGCCAGGTGTACTGGTGCGCTCAGCATGCTCGTCCACTGAGTCTCACTGCAATAAGTCCATAGTATCTGACCAGCTGCCTACTTCATGCCCGGCAGATTGTCAGGTTATGGTCGGAGTTCAGATGACCTCCCGGTCTAGTGGCCAGGCACCATGGGGTCAATAACCTTTAGAAAGGCGAACTTGTGAAAGTCGCCATCGCGCGTATATATGCGCCGAATGCCGTGTTCACGCATCAGGATGGCGGTGTGCGCATCGTGAAGCAGTTTGCCATGTAGATGTGGCATTTCGACTACGGTTTGCGCGGCAATTTCGGCGTGGCGTGGGGTAGCAGTCAGTACGCGTAGGCCGGGTGAGGCAAAAAGCGCCTCGACGAAGCTCCACCCTTCGCTAACCGACCAGGGCATGCGGAAGACCTGTGGATGTGTGCTCACGAGCAAGAATTCGTAGACGATATTCCAGCTCAGATATCAGGGCAAGGGGTCGCGGCACCAGGTGTCCAGAAGTTCGCGGCAGCGTGCGTGCTCGGGGTAGTGCCATCGGCGGCGTAAAGAAGCACGTTGGTATCGACGACAAACACTCTAACGCCCTTCCATTCGGCGGTATAAGGCCCCACGGTCGGAAAGTTCAACGTAGCTACCACCGCTTTCGAAAGAGGGAAGGGGCGGCAGTTCGCGGCCTTTTGGCGCCTTGGCCTCGAGGAATCGTCTTAGGGCGGCCTCGACCAGGGCCGAGATGGTTGTGTCTCTTCGGGCGGCCTCCTCCGCCAGCGGCCCATAACGGCGTCATTGATGTGAAGCGTCGTCTTCATATGGAAAACCATACACAGTGGCTGGCTTTACATCAAGCGCATGCATGGCTCCGCTCACAACTAAGCTTTCGACCGGTGACGGTGCAGACCAGTAAAGGCTCTTTGTTTGACCCCCGCATGCCAGACTGCAAAGTGAGCGCCAAGTCGAGGTCACACCTAAAGTTTCACCCACTGGAGCAGGATAAAACCAAGCCTGAAGTGGGTTTAGTCTCTTTTATGCACGGATTTGTATCCCGTAGCCGGGCGGTTTCAAGGCTCAGGTGCAACGAGGTGGTAAAACTGCTTTCTGAACTAACCCCGTATGCTTGCACTAATCAAGGCGCGGTTCACTGGATTTTGTCTGCCCTCATCAAAGCAAACTTCTTGACGTGTTAGGCTGGAGGCAGAGCGTTAGCGGCGCCACATAACCGCGTAGCTGCGGTTTGTGCATGATGCTCTGGCCACGGTCTTAAGGAGTGAAAACTATGAAACCGCGCTTAGATACTCGCAACCAGTCCCTTTACAGTAGTCAGATTGATATCAGCGAAGAAACCCGCCAAGAGCTGGTGGGCATCTTGAACCAGCAGCTAGCCGACACCTTTGACCTCTACTCGCAGACCAAGCAGGCGCACTGGAACGTCAAGGGCGAGAGCTTCTACAGCCTTCACAAGTTCTTCGACGACCTGGCCGAGAGCATCGAAGAGTACGTTGATACCTTGGCCGAGCGCGTCACCGCTCTGGGCGGCATCGCCCTGGGGACGGTGCGCATGGCGGCCGAGCAATCAACCCTCAAGGAGTTTGGCGTCGAGATCACGGACGGAATGTCGTGCATTAAGGCCCTCATTGAGCGCTATACTGCCTATGCCGTTTCGAACCGCGTTGCGCTAACCCGCGCCCGCGAGCTGGGCGACCCCACCAGCGAGGATCTGTTTATTGAGATCTCTCGGGTGATCGACAAAGACCTCTACTTCCTGGAGTCTCATGTGCAGGGCTAACCGGCTAACTCGTACATCGGGCCGTGGTACAGGCAGGCATCGTCTAGCGGGGCCTGCCTGTACCACAAAACGACTGTAACGGTGCCTGAGCTTTGTAGAGCTATGTTTCTGACACCCGCTTTAATAAGACATTTGCCCCCTGGTCAATGGCCGGACCCCGGCCTAGACTGACGTTATGCAGACGCCAGGCAGCTTTTGGCAGCAGACGGTCACCACCCCGCTGCTCTGTGAGCGTTACCGCCTCCTCTGCGAGCGGCGACGTCTGCCGCTGGAAGTTATGCGGCTCGAGGCCCGCCTTGCCCTGGTCTCGCCCGCCGAGGCCCGGCGCTGGCGCTACCGGCGAGAGGAGCTAACTGAGAAACTCAGCACCTCACCGCAAAATGAACCGCTCGAAGTGTTGTGGGACGACGTTCAAGCACTCTACAGACTTTTGATGGCTACTAGCCAGCGCTGGGTTGCGCTAGGCTCCCCCTAGCCGGCAGCTGTTTGAAGAACTTTTCCGCAAGAAAGTCGAAAGCTGTCTGCATGGGACCAGGGTCGGCAGTGTTCCTATGCTGATCTTCTGCTAGATCTTTGGGGGTTGGAGGGCCAGCCTGTTTGGCAGCCCGCAAATCTATTGGTTTGTCGTGAATTAGCCCTGTTTTTTGGGCGCTTCCGTGCAAGACAATTCAGTGGATGCTGTACTCCGAAAGGTCTTCTCATAAATCGGTAGTACAGCCGAATTTACGCTCCTCGATGCCGCCGCAAAATACGCCTTTTGGTTTGTATTTAGCTACTCGGCTCAGTTAATGGAAACCCCATGGCAGCCTTATGCTGTGGTTTGTTAGCGATTGCCGTTGCCATTAGCCATAGACCATTGACCATTGCTAATCGCCGCTGCCGTGCACATACTGAAGCTCGTAGAGCTTGGCGTAGTAGCCGCCTTGTTGCAGCAGTTCCTCGTGGCTGCCTTCCTCTACCAGCCTGCCCTTGCGGAAGACCAGGATGCGGTCTACGTGGCGGATGGTCGAGAGGCGGTGAGCAATTACAATCGAGGTGCGGCCTTCCATCACCCGGTATAGCGCGGCCTGTATCTTCTGTTCGGTCTCGGAGTCTACGTTGGCGGTGGCCTCGTCGAGTATCAGCAGAATGTCGGGGTTGTGCAGTATAGCCCGGGCCAGCGCCAGCAGCTGCTTCTGGCCGGTGGATAGGCCGCCGCCGCGTTCGTGCAATACGGTCTGGTAGCCCTGGGGCTGCTCGGCGATAAACTCGTCGGCGCCCACAAAGGCACACACTTCCTGGATGCGCTTTAGGGTAATCCCATCGTCCCCCAGCCGCAGATTCGACTCGATGGTGCCGCTAAACAAGAACGGGTCTTGCAGCACGATGCCAATGCAACGGCGCAGGCTGCGCTGGGCGTAATTCCGTACGTCTAGCCCGTCAATCTTAACCGCCCCTTGCTGCACATCGTAAAACCGGGCAATCAGGCTAATCACGCTGGTCTTGCCCGCGCCGGTGGCCCCTACCAGGGCAACTTTCTCACCGGGTCGCACCCGGAAATTTACCCCCCGTAGCACCCAGTCCCACTCGCCCTGCTCGCTGGCGGTATTTTCCACTATCGTAAGCGAGTCTTGTTTTACAAAAAGTGAGGGCGGAGTATCGGGGAGGAGGTCGGGGTCTTGTCTTCTCCGCTCCCCTGCTTCCCAGCCCACCTGCACCGTTCCGTCGGGTTTGGCCTCGCCGCGCTTTCCGTAGGCAAACCAGACGTTTTCGAAGTCAATCTGGCCCCGGAAGTGCTCGACCTGCCTGGCGCCGGGCTGGTCAGCTACGTCTTCTGCGGTGTCCAGCAGGCCAAAGATTCGCTCCCCAGAAGCCATGGCAGCCTGGAAGATGTTGAACTTATCGGAAAGGTCTTGCAGGGGCTGGAACAACTGGCGCACATAATCGGTGAAAGCCACCAGCAAGCCCAGGGTGATGGCCTGTTGTATAACCTGCCCTCCGCCGTACCAGAGCACCAGGGCCACGGTGATTTCCCCCATAAAGCCCACCAGGGGGAAAAACAGAGCAAACCATTTGATGATATCTACCCAGGCGCGGCGCAAATCAGTGGAGAGTAAGTTGAACTGGGACAGGTTCTGGGGCTCTCGGTTGAATAGCTGGGTGGTCTGTACCCCAGCCAGGTTTTCTTGTAGCGAAGCATTAACCTTGGCCAGCCGTAGCCGCATGGTCCGGTACGAATCACGCATCCCGTTGCGTATCCAGGTGGTAACGACCAGAAAGATCGGTATGATAGCAAACGAGACCAGGGCCAGCCGCCAGTCCAGCACCAGCATGAAGGCCATCAGGCCGATAATCAGGGCGAAGTCGGCAATAAGCCCCACCAGCCCCCCGGTGATGAACTGGTTGATCGCGTCTACATCGGAGGTAATACGGGTCATCAGCCGCCCAACCGGATTGCGGTCATAATAGCCCAGGTGCAGGCGCTGGAGTTTGGCAAAAATCTCCGAGCGCAGGTCGTAGAGGATGTGCTGTCCCACCCAGCTAATCAGGTAGGTCTGGGCGTAATTAGCAATGAAGTCCACAACCCGCACCGCAAGAAACAGTGAGCAAATGAGCAGCAAGGTCTCGTAGCGCTGGGCCAGCGGTAGCAGCTCGCGTGGGACAATGGCGTTGTCAATAGCGAATTTGAGGAAAAGCGGGGTCGAGGCGGCAGTAAGGGTACTGACCACCAGCGCCAGTAAGGCCAGCCCCACCGTTTTCCAGTAGGGCCGGACATAGATCAGAATACGCCGTGCCAGTTTGCGATCAAAGGATTTCTTGAAGGCTTCTTCTTCGTGCATAAGGCTCCGCTGCTGATAGCTGACTGCTAATGGCTGATAGCTTTTTCGCTATGGGCTATCGGCTATAGGTTATGGGCGATCACTCCACCTCCGCCTGCAGGCGCTGAATGCGGTCGAGTTCGGCATAAATACCACCTGTGGCCAGGAGCATCTCGTGGGTACCCTCCTCGGCGATCTTGCCGTGGTCCAAGACCACAATCCAGTCGGCATACTGCAGGGTCGAGGTGCGATGACCGATCAGGATGGTGGTCTGCTGGCCCAGCATGCTTTTGAGGCCCGAAAGAATCCGCGACTCGGTCTCGGTGTCTACCGCGCTCATGGCGTCGTCCAGAATCAGGATTCGGGGCCTCTTGGCCAGGGCTCGAGCCAGCGCAGTGCGCTGCCGTTGCCCACCCGAAAGGGTTACACCACGCTCTCCTAACGAGGTGTCGTAGCCTTTGGGAAAACCCATGATGTCGTCGTGGATGCCCGCCAGCCTGGCCGCCCACTCTGCCCGTTCCCTATCTGTTCGGGCAAGTCCAAAGCAGATGTTTTCGACCAGGGTGTCGGAGAACAGGAAGGGCTCTTGTGGAACCATTCCAACGAGACTGCGCAGGGTGGTTAGAGGTAGTTCTTTTACATCATGCCCTCCCACCAGCACCCGCCCGGCGGTCGGGTCCATGATACGTGGAATCAGGCTGACCAGCAGGGTTTTGCCGCTGCCGGTACGCCCGGTGATGCCCAGGGTGGTGCCCTGGGGGATGGTGAGGGTGATGCCATCCAGCACCCTGCGCCCCCCCAGTTCCAGACTTACACCCTCAAACTTAACCTCCCCCCGCCCGTTAAGATCATCAGCCACCCCCTTCTCCCCTTGCGGGAGAAGGCGAAGCGGAGCGGAGGTTGCTTGCATCGGGCTGGGGGGTTGAGGGGTATTGCCAGCATCAGTTGCCCCCTTCTCCCCTTGCGGGAGAAGGCGAAGCGGAGCGGAGGTTGCTTGCATCGGGCTGGGGGGTTGAGGGGTGTTGTCACCAGCCTCCAGCCTCTGCTCCCCTATCCTTTGGCTCTCGACCCCCGACCCTAGACCCTCCACGTCTTTTACCCGCACCGGCTCGAGCCAGAACTCTTCCAGTCTTTTGTAGCTGGTCGAGCCACGCTGAAAGATGGTTAGGGTCCAGCCCAGTCCCACAATTGGCCAGCCCATCATCATCAGATAGGCGTTGAACTGTACAAACTGCCCGGCTGTCATCTCTTCGCGGATGACCATACCGCCGCCCATCCACAAAACGATCAGCGCGGCAAAGCCCATCAGCAGCCCCATCAAGGCCCGCACCGGGCCATCTACCCGGGTCAGGGCCAGGCTTTTGGCGATGTAGTCCTTGTTGAGGGCCTGGAAAGACTCGAGTTCGCGCTGCTCCAGGGCAAAACCTTTTACCACCCTGATTCCGGAGAAGTTTTCCTGGGCACGGGTGGAGATCCTGTCAAAAGACTCCTGGCTTTCGCGGTAGCGCAGGTCAATCAGGCGCAAGACGTAGTACATGATCACAAAGATGATGGGAAAAACCAGTGACAACGCCAGGGCCAGCGGCACGCTTACCAAATACATGGCCAAAATGGCAAATACGATGAACATTAGCAGGCGGCTGCCCATGTTGATGCCTCCGCCCAGCATCTCGCGCACCGCGCCTAAGTCGGTGGTGAACTTGTTCATCAGGTCGCCAATGCGGTTTTTACCGTAAAAATAGCTGTCCAGCGAGAGGGCTTTTTTGAACAGATCCAAGCGCAAATCGTGTTCGATATAGCGGCTGGCAACCACCAGCAGCTGTCGGTTGGCCCAGGCAAAAACAGCCGAGACCAGTGCTCCGGCAACAATGGCCCAGACCCAGACCAGATAAGCCTCACCGGCGCGAATAGCGTCAATGGCATGGCGCAGAAAATAAGGGGTTAGGGCCGCCACACCAACCGAGGCGATTCCGGCCAACATACCCCAGACATACTGGTGGCCGTAACGTTTCAGGTAAGGCAGCAGTGCTCTGAGCGGGCCAAATACTGACTGGTCAGTTCTGGTTGGGGGATTGGTTTGTAAAGGTGACTGCATTTGCACCACTTTATTCCTCCCAGTGGTCTTGGAGCGTGATTCTTTTCCTGATTTAAAGGCCCGGGTTTAGGGTCATCGGACCGGGTTCAGATCCAGAAACTAAAGCCTATCAGGCGCCAAGGTCTTTGCCTAGCCCTTCGGCTACCTCTCCCCAGTGGGCTTCCAGGCCCACCAAACGCCAGGGCTTGGTTGGCTCTGACTTTTTCAAGAGTTTGCGTAATGGAGTGGGCAGGGGCAGGTACTCGAGGTCATGCACGTAGAGCAGCCCCTTAACCCTGCCCAGCCTGGAGAGATAACGGTGCATTCCAGCGGCCTCGAGGTCGGTAGGAAGCTCCAGGCCTAGCTCCAGGCCGGCCCCTTCCTGGCGAAGTTCGGCAGGGGCTTTGTCGGCCAGGAACAGGCTTAGCCCGCGCTCGGCTAGCAGAGCCCGGAGGTCTGCCAGCCAGTCCGGATCGTCCAGCAGCATGGGCTGGGCCACCAGCCCGATCCGATGGGTTCCAGGCTGGTTGGCGGGTTTAAAGGTGATGTTGAGCAGCCGCCTGGCGCGCTGCAAAGCCCGCCGGGCCAGCATAGGGTTGCCGGTCAGGTTCTGTCCAATTCTGGCAGCCAGGCCGGCCACCTCCGGCGACAGCTCGGCGGGAACCAGCAGCGCAGGGGGTAGCCCCGGCACCAGCCGCCCCAGGGTTGTTTCCAGGTCTGCCATCCAGGGTGACGGACTGCCCCGGCAGTTCTCGATGCCGAGCTGCGCATCGGGCAGGAGCAAGAAATCCACTCCCTTTTCCTTCAGACTGAATGCCTGGCCAACCACCCGCCGAATGGGCGGGGGCATGGGAAGCCGCAAATCCGCCCACTCGGGGCGAACAATTTCTACCTCCAGTGCCTGCAAAAAAGCTTCCCAGAAGGGTATATAACGACTGCTCAACCAACCATCTAATAGACCGATGCGCACCGGACTATCCTAAGTCAGACGATGGTTCGGGGCAACGACGCAGGTTAGAGTCCTGTGGGTGGCGGCAAATGTAATTCTGGTGTTAGCAGGCGCCGGACAAAACTGCGCAGGGCCTGGGCTCCCAGGCGTAGCGACTCGGGCTCGACCCATTCTTCGGGGGTGTGGGCTGCCCCACCCCGGTAAACGCTCAGGGTGATGGCTGGAATGCCTGCTGCTACCCCCGCCGAAGCATCGGTGGAACCGGCAGTAAACTGGGCCTCGAGGCCCAGCTCAACAAAGGCCCTGCGGGCGGCCTCCATCATGGCCTCGGTTGCGGTGGTACCGGCCGGGCGTTCGCCCAAAACTTCGATTTCCAGTCGAACGTTAAAGCGGCGGGCGGCTTCCATCAAAATTTCACGCACCTGGAGTGTCCTGCGGCCCAAAACCGAGGCTTCTAGTGCTCGCAAATCGAGCTCGAGGCCCGCCTCGCGCGGGATGGCATTGATGGCCTCGCCGCCCCATAACCTTCCCACGTTCAGGCTGGTATCGCTGGGCCGCTCCAGGGCATACATCTGCGCCAGCGCCTGCCCCAGCGCCGGCACCGGCGAGGGCGCCTCGCGGTCACCCCAGGCATGGCCACCCGGGCCCATAAATTGAGCCCGCATCCGGTATGAACCTGCCGAGTGGATGACAATGCCGGGTAGATAGCCGTCTACCGCAATCATCTGCTGGGGTCGGAGCTCTTTTACCAGCTGCCGGGCGCCACGCAGGTTGCCCAACCCCTCTTCCCCCACGCTAAATGCCACCGTACAGCCCTGGGCCACCAGTTCCCGGGCCAGCGCGGTCAGTACCGCTACTCCCGAAGAGTTGTCGCCCACTGCCGGGCCATACCAGCGGTTTATCTCGCAACGCAAAGGCCCTGGGGTGAGCACCGTATCTATGTGGGCTACCACCAGGGTAGGGCCGCAGCCCGTCCAGAGATTGCCCAGCTCGTCGGTATAAGTTTCCAATCCCTGAGCCTGCAACTGCCGGGCTACCCAGGCCCCGCGGGCGGCATCGCCGCCTATTTCGGCAATCTCCCCCAGCAAGACTACGGGATCGGGGGCGGTCTGTGTAGCAGGGTCGCTCATCGGGTTTTGACTATACAGGCTTTGCTTCGAGTCTACCGTGGCAGAGCATGCAGCACGGAATTAAGCCCGACCGCTACTCTCCTACTTCTCTTCATTCTTTTCGGCCAGACCCTCGCGCAGAGCGTAGAGCGCGGCCTGGGTACGGTTATTCAGGTGCAGCTTCTGGAAGATGTCTGACAAGCGGTTTCGCACCGTTTTTTCTGATAGCGATAGTTCGGAGGCAATCTCGAGGTTGGTGTAGCCCTGGGCTACCAGTCGCAAAATCTGAACCTCTCGTTCGGAAAGCTCGGCGTGTTCTTTGGGGGTGGATTCTAGCTTAGACTTGAAGTCCTGGATGATCTGCTCGGCCATCTCGGCGTCTAGCAAGACCTCGCCCTGGTAGACCCGCCGGATGGCCTCGAGCAGTTCCTTGGCATCGGCATCTTTGAGCATGTAGCCGCGCGCCCCCGCCTTGACTGCTTCAAAGACGTAACCATCCTGCCGGTACATGGTCAGCATGATTACCTTGCCCTTGGGCCACTCCCTAAGGATTTCCTGGGTGGCCTGTACACCATCCAGGCCGGGCATCTGAATATCCATCAGAATAATGTCGGGGTGGGCCTCGAGAGCGTGGCGCAGGGCCTCGCGCCCGTCTTTGGCCTCTCCCATCACTTTAAAGTCGGGCTCGGCCTCCAAAAGACTCTTGAGACCCTGACGAAACAACGCGTGATCGTCGGCAAGCAAGATACGGATCATCTAAGCTTATTGTATCTCGGAATAGCAAAAAGTGGTCATAGGGCACCCTTTGGCCTCGAGAGTTGCGCCCGAAATTGTCAGTCTAAGGTCGAAGGTCTAAGGTCTGCGACGGCCTTGGGTTTTGGCCTTCGACCTTTGTCTTTAGGCCTTCGACCATGCGCGTTAGCACATGCGTGGTCAGTGGGTACAATGCTGGGTGATGGATACCTTTGTGATTGCCTGGGTGATGCTGCTGCTGTTTGCCATGTTCAACAACTATGTAATGTACCGCCTGCTCAAACAACGCAACCGCACCGACCTGATGTGGGTCAGCGTGGTTTCAACGGTAATTCCGGTTGCGCTATTTGCCTTCTGGCCCGGCGCCATTACCCTGATGGCTTTTCCACTAATTCAAAGTGTGGGCATGCTGGTAGTTATGCGGATGGTGCACCGGTAGGTCACGGCATTCTTCAAGGCTGGGGCAATACTATCACCGAAGTATGGCCAACCCTCAAGAGCCTCGATCCAAGCTCGGTGTAATAAGGGTTTACGATGGCCCGGCGATCTACCGGCGAATACAATAACCATCGCACGGCCCGCCCTGGTTCACTATCTTGGCCTTTGCAGACGTTCTCTGGCATACACAAACACCCCGGTCCGCCCACGTCCCTGGCCCGACACCGCCAGAATTGTCTGAAACAAAGTCTGAGCGCATGGCCGTTGGCAGCCCGGGATAGCGCTGCATCACAATGCAGAGCGAGCAACCCCCCTTAGACCTGGGCATCGCTCGGCAGCAAAACAATTCGTAATTCCAGGTGTTGCATGGTCTGGGAAAGCATATATGGGCAGCTGTCGCGAACAATACCTGGTTCTTGGAAATCGTGATGCAACAAAGCCCATGCACCAGTTTCTTGAGGTGAATAGTGTGTTTGGGGCAGTTCAGCCTGGATGTAATGCTGGCATAGTCTAATAAAACAGCGCAAAGCTCAACACAGCAAAAATAATGCCCAGGATAGCCCCCACTGCCACTTCAAGATAGGTATGACCAAGCAGTTCTTTCAAAGGCTCGGGCTGGGGGCCTTGTTGTAGCACCACACGAAATTCTTCAAACAGGACGTTCAGACGCTCAGCATGTAAGCCCGCCGCCCGGCGGATGCCGGTGGCATCGTACATTACAATGATGGCCAGCACCACCGCAACGGCGAAATAGGTGCTGCCCCAGCCCTCGCTGATGCCCACGGCGGTTGCCAGCGCCGCAACTGTTGCGGAGTGGGAAGAGGGCATTCCGCCAGTCTCGGCCAGGCGCTCCCACTGCCACTTGCGCTCGACCAGATAATAGATAAAGAGTTTTAGCAGTTGTGCAAAAACACTGGCCAGAATGGCCGTCCAGAGCACCTGATTGGCAAGCAGTTCGGTCACTGTGCACCATTCTACCCTTATCGGGGTTTATTAATAATTTTGCCTCTTTTTGTAGCGCAGGGCTCTACTGGCCGCGCAAGGCATCTTACTTTAGCCCCGACGACGCGTGGCAGCCACCACCGTATTGTGCAACAACATGGCCACGGTCATGGGGCCAACTCCGCCCGGAACCGGCGTCAGGGCCGAGGCCACCTCAGCGACCTCAGGCGCCACATCGCCCACCAGTATGTCGCGGCCTTTTTCGCTCTGGCCAACACGGTTGATGCCAACATCTACCACCACCGCGCCAGGGCGCACCATATCCGGGGTAATGAGCCTCACCCGGCCTACCGCTGCCACCAGCAGCTCGGCCCGTAGGCAGACGCTGGCCAGGCCATGGGTGCGGGAGTGGGCCAGGGTCACGGTAGCGTTTTCCCGCAGCAACATGGCAGCCAGTGGCTTGCCCACCAGGTTGCTGCGACCCACAATTACCGCTTCCCTGCCAGAAAGCGGAATCTGATAATGCTTCAGGATACGTATAACCCCAGCCGGAGTGCAGGACTCGAGCGCGTCCAGACCCATCCACAAGCGCCCGGCATTGGCGGGCGTCAGTCCGTCCACGTCCTTTTGGGGGCAGATGGCTTCCAGCACGGTGTTAAAGTCAATCTGTTTGGGCACCGGGGACTGCACCAGGATGCCATCTACCCCGGGGTCTGCATTTAGCAGGGCTATGTGGGCCAGCAGCTCATTCTGAGAGGTGCTTGCAGGAAACACATCCACCTGGCTGGACAGGCCCAGTTTTCGGGCCTGGCGGTTTTTCAGGCGCACATACGCAACCGAGGCCGGGTCTTCGCCCAGCCGCACCACCCGCAGGTGGGGTACGAAGGGCAGCTGGGCCAGGCGGGCCGTGAGTTCTTGGTAGACTGCTTCAGCAACGGGAGGGCCAGAGAGTACTAGCATCATGACCTCGGAATCGTGATGTCGGGAGGATTCGGGTTATTTTCACTCGCCTTTGGCAATAGCTAACAACTCACCCGTTTCGATGCGCCTGAGCAAGCGGGCCAGCACCCCGTTAACAAAGCGCCCCGAGTCTTCTCCACCGTAGCGCTTAGCGATCTTGACCGCCACCTCAATCAAAGGCGCATGGGGGGTAGGCTCAAAGAGCATCTCGTAGGCTGCCAGGCGCAAAACCGCCAGGTCGGTCTTGGCCATCTGGCCAAAGCTCCAACCCTCGATAGTAGAACCCAGAATCTGATCTATGGTCTCTTGCTGGGTTTGATAGCCCTGCACCAGGCGCCGAGCAAAGCACAGACCCTCAGTATCTAGCGGGTCTGCATCCTGGCCGGGCTCGTCGGGTTCGATACCCTGGGTAGCGTGCTGCCAGGCCGACTCGAGCGGCACCCCGCCCACCGCATGCTCGAAGAGCACCTTAAAGGCCAGTTCACGGGCCTTACGCCGCATTAGGCTCCTTGTACTCCACTGCTACCACCGTGACGTTGACCGCCTTGACCTTTAGTCCTGTCGTAGCCGCAAGCACCTCGGCCACCGTCCTCTGAGCTTCCTTAGCAACTTCTATTACGGACCGGCCATATTCCACGCTCAGACTTATGTCTACCAGCAACTGATCGCCATCGCGCTCTATCCGCACCGGGCGGAACCTGCGCCCCGAAATTACGTCTCCCACGCTTCTGGCTCCCGGTAATACCAGCTTTAGCCCTTTCTGCCCCTCGAGGGCCAGCACAACCAGGCTACCCAGGGCCGATTCGGAAAGGTCATAGTCTACCATGTAAGTAGTTTACAGCCTCTACCAGCGCCCAAGACAAACCCAGGTTCAGAACAGTCGCAAATTATCTCGCACACCCGATATCTCGCAGTGCTGGCAACTTGTGCCCCAACTGTAGCTATCGGCTCGAGTCCATTGACAGTCTCTCAGTAAGGCAACGGCCAGGTGCGGAAGTAGTCTCGAGCCTTACCCCACAGACCAACCAGGCCCCTGGGCTCCAGGATCAAGAACATGAGAATCAGGCTACCAAATACCACCGCGCGCCAGGCCGAAAGCTGGGCCACGTACTGCGGCCCAAATGCCGCAGCCATGACACTCAAAACCTCAGGAATCAGCACAATAAAGAAGGCCCCAAAAACAGCGCCCAGAACGGTCCCGGCACCACCAACAATGACCAGCGCCAGGTACTGAATGCTGAAAAAGAGCACAAAGTTCTCCGGTGTTACCACACCAATCAAGTGAATCAGAATTCCACCGGCAATGCCTGCATAGAAGGCCGAAAGGGCGAAAGCCGTCAGCTTGGAGCGCATCAGGTCTACACCCGATAGCTGCGCCGAAAGATCGTTGTCGCGCACTGCAAACCAGCCCCGGCCTGCTCTGGTCGAAAGCAAGCGCTTGCCATAGAAAAACAGCGGGATGGCAAAGGCCAGGCCCATGTAGAAGACCACCCGGTCATCGGTAAGGGGCAGGCCCAGAAAGGTGTTTTCGGGCGGCAGCTTACGGCCCGCGACCCCACCGCTAAACTCTGTCCAGCGGCGGAAGACATAGTCGGCCAAAAACTGAAATGCCAGGGTACCAATAGCCAGGTAGACTCCCTTGATGCGCAAAGAAGAGATGCCCAAAAACATCCCTATGAGCGCGGCCACCAGCCCACCCATCAGAATGCCCAGGGGTACCAGGTCGCCGGTCAGATGGCTGGAGACATAGGCGCCGACCCCCACAAAGGCCGCGTGGCCCAGCGATATCTGCCCTGTTCCACCCACTAGCAGGTGCAGGCCCAGACCCGCCAGTGCTGCTACCAGAATTTGCGTGGCCACAAACAGCGGATAAGCAGGCAGCACCAGCGGTAGCAGCAGCAACGAAACAATGGCAATGGCCAGCCAAAAACGCCCCTGGGGTGTACTGGCGTAGGCTTCATCCTGCCGGTAGTCCTCCCGCACGGTGCGGGAAAAACGACGACTGAAGCCGTCGGTGAGGTATTGGCTCAGACGGAACACTCAGCAACCTCCATATACTTCCCCTCTTGTGTTTGGCTGGGAGAGCTGATCTCTAGCAGATCGGCGGTCATGCTCTGACCCCCTGCTTTACATTGGTCGCGGCGCCAACATCCATCACTCTGACCTCGGCTTCCAGGGTTCCTTGTCCTTCCAGGTAACGAATGGGCAGGCTAAGCTTGACCCCACTCGAGCCGTCGTAAAGGGCATTGAGCAGGTTGGCATAGCGAGTTTCCACGGTGCCGCGCTTGACCTTGCGGGTACGGGTAATCTCCTCGTCGTCGGCATGCAGCTCCTTGGGAAGAACGGCAAACCGACGCACCCTGAGCTCTTCGGGCAGGGTCTCGCAGGCCATCCTTAGCTCCAGTGCAATCAGGTCGTAGACTTTGGGATTGGAGGTCAGGCTCTGGTAGGTCGAGAAGATAATGCCGCGTTTGCGCGCCCAGTTCTGGATATTTTCGGGGTCGAGCTCGATCAGGGCCGTAACGTAGGGCTTGGTATGTCCAATCACTACCGCCTCTCGAATGTATGGCGAGTATTTGAGACGGTTTTCGAGGAACTGTGGTGCAAAACGGGTTCCATCGGCCAGTGCCCCCACCTCCTTAAGGCGGCCCAGCAAGACCAGATGGCCGTTCTCATTAAAGAAACCAGCATCGCCGGTGCGGAACCAGCCATCCTCGGTAAAGGTCTCCCGGGTAGCGGCTTCATTTTTAAAGTAGCCGGTAAACACCTGCCCCCCTTTGACCTGGATCTCGCCGTCTTCGGCAATACGAATCTGGGTATTGCGCAGAGGCTTACCCACAGTCTCGGGCGGGGTGTCGCCGGGTAGGTGGGCTACACTGGTTGCCGCGGTCTCGGACTGGCCGTACACCTGGCGAATATCCACACCCAGAGCACGAAAAAAGGTAAATACTTCGGGGCCCAGTGGCGCCCCCCCAGTCGCTGCAATACGACAGGCAGCCAGTCCCATGCGCGCGCGAATGGGGCGGGCTACCGTGGGGTAGGCCAGCGCTCGGGCAATAGTAAGACCCATACCCACCGGCTCCTTGCGAAATTCTCGTTGGGCGCACTCTATCAAAACTCCCATCCCCCAGCGGAAGACCGCTTTCTTAAACCGGTCGGCGTCTTCCATGCGGCTGCGCACAATGGCAGCGGCATCCTCCCACAATCGGGCCGGGGCCAGATAGAAGTCGGGTTGAACTTCCTTTATATCCTCGCGCACGGTAATCATATCTTCGGGGAAGTGCATCACCGTACCATCGGTCAGACCCCGTACTACGGTGAGCATCTGCTCGCCAATCCAGGGCAGGGGCAGGTAAGAAAAGACCCACTCCCCTCCTCTAATGGTGATGGAGTCTTTGCCCGCGTCGGCTCCGGCAATCAGCTGCGAATGGGTCAGCATAGCCAGCTTACTGCGCGCGGTGGTACCCGAGGTAGGGGCCAGCAGGGCGATGGTGTCTGGCCCGACCCTGGCCTTGGCCGCTTGCACTGACTGACGGCTGGAGGAAGTAGCTCCCAGTTCAACCACACTGCTAAAGGGCCGAACCTGAAGAGACCAGTATTTGCTCATCCCGGCTTCTGCCCAGACCAGCACAAACTTTAGCTTATCCAGATGGGGCAGGACCTTATCGAGCTGCTCCTCGTCCGAGAGTACAATGCCCTGGCACTCGGAAAACTCGATGAAGTATCCCACCTCTTCCGGCATGGCATCGGCATAAATTCCCAAGGGAATGGCCCCGATACACTGAGCGGCCATCTCTGCTTCCACCCACTCCGGGGCGTTCTGTCCCAGCAGAGCCAGCACCCCTCCGGGCTGTAGCCCCAGTTGCAGCAGCCCTCCGGCGAGTTTTTCCACATTCTCCTTCAGGCCAGTCCAGGGTGTGGTCTCCCATACCCCCAGACGCTTGACCCGCAATGCTGGCGCATGGGGCTTGGTCTGGGCGTGATGGGACAAATAGTCAATAAGGGTCTTAGGGCTCATGCACTCCTCCCCAGATATGCCTCGGCCACGCGCTGGTTCTCCCGCACCCCCGAAGGCAGCCCGTGGTACAAGACCTCACCGTAAGACATCACCAGCACACCGGTAGAAAGCTCGAGCACAGCTTTAAGGTCGTGCTCCACCAGCACCAGGCTAATCTTCCACTCGCGCCTGGCGTCCAGCAGGAAGCGGGCCAGGTCTTGCTTTTCTTCCAGGCTGAGGCCCGCCATGGGCTCGTCGAGTAAGAGCAGCCTGGGCAACCCGGCCAGCGCCCTGGCTACCTCGACCCGCTTTTGTAGGCCATAAGGCAGCGCGCCCGCCGGAACGTGACGGTACGGCGCCAGGTGCAGATAATCGAGCACCTCTTCGGCCTGGCGGCGAATTTTCCATTCGACCTGGGTGCGGGGCAGCAGGTCGGTATAGCCCCCAGTAGCCAGCTCGGCCCCAAGCTTGACGTTATCCAGAACAGTCATACCCCGGAAGAGCTCGAGGTTCTGGAAGGTTCTTCCCAGTCCTTTGCGAACCCGCTGTTGCGGAGTCTGGCCCGCCAGGTCTTCTCCCAAAAAAACTACCTGGCCCTGCTCGGGCCGGTACAGGCCCGACAAAACATTTAGCAGGCTGGTTTTGCCCGCCCCGTTAGGACCAATGACCGCAAACAGATCACCTTCGGACACGCTAAAGTTGACGTCCACCAGCGCCTTTACCCCTTTAAAAGCGAGGTAGAGACCTTTTGCCTCGAGCAAAACCCTAGCCATAGCTCACCTCAGCGGCAGCACTCATCACTGCATTGCTCTTAATGCCCAAGCAGCTGCTGGGGGTGGCAGTTGACCGCAATCTCGTCAGACCCATCGCTTCCTCCTGCGGTAGCGCTTGGCCTCGGAAAACCCACCCACTACTGCACCGCCCAGATAAAACTCCATCACATCGGCGTCGGCCTGGGCCTCCTGGGCACTGCCCTCAAAGACCACCCGGCCCTGCTCCATCACGTAGACCCGCTCAACAATGGAGAAAGCTGCCCTGGCGTTCTGTTCGACCAGTACCAGGGTGAGGCCTTTTTCACGCCGCAACTCGTCCAGTACCCGCGTCACTTCCTCGGTTAGCTTGGGCGACAACCCCAGGCTCGGCTCGTCCACCACCAGAATTTTGGGCTCGGTGAGCAGGGCCATGCCCAAGAGTAGCATCTGTTGTTCTCCCCCAGATAGGTAGCCGCCCTGCTCTCCTCGGCGCTCGTAGATGCGGGGAAATCGGGTGAAGACTTCGTCGGTAATTTCCTTGTAGCGCTGGGCAGAAAGCTTTTGGCCAGCCGCCCGCAGATTTTCCAGTACCGTCAGGTAGCGGAAGATGGGACGGCCCTCGAGGATCGCGGTGAGCCCAAAAGCCGATACCTTGAGGGCTGGCAGGTGGTTGGTGTTCTGGCCATTAATGAGAATTTTGCCGTCCAGCACTCGGCCATCGTACTGGGAGAGCAGGCCCGACATGGCCCGCACCAGGGTGCTTTTGCCAGCACCATTGGGGCCCAGCAAGGCGATGGCCTCTCCGGCTCCGGCCCGCATGCTAACCCCCTGCAGGGCCAGAATTACCCCTCGGTAGACCACTTTGAGGTTTTCGACGTTGATTTCAGCCATACATAACCTTTGTTTTCGGTCTGGGGTTGGGTGGTGCCTGTCCGGCGCCCCCTGACCTGTGCTTTGTAACCCTTCGAACTAAAGCCATCCAGTACAAAGTTTGCGACATTCTTCACACCCGTTCTATATGGCGCTGCCCAAACAGGCCATAAGGGCGCAAGAGCAGCACCAGCAGTACAATCAAAAACGGAATAGTCTGAGTAATGCCAGGCAGAACCATCTCGAGGTAAAGCAGCGAGAAAGCCTCGATCAGACCAATAAACAGCCCCGCCACTACCGCCCCTGGCACCGAGTCGAACCCCCCCAGAATGGCAATGGGAAAGACGATTAGACCCAGAATTATCAGGTGATGCCCTGGGCCGCCGCCCCCCGCCGCACCGGCCAGAAAGGCCCCACCAATAGCAGCCAGCAGCGCCGATATGCCCCAGGCCGCTGCCACCACTCGAGGCGCGTTGATTCCCATGGCCAGGGCTTTGGTCTCGCTCTCCGAGACAGCCCGCAGCAACACCCCGTAACGGCTGTACTTGAGCATGGCTACCAGCAAGATGGCCAGGGGTAGGGCCAGAATCAGACTCCAGACGGCCCTCGAGGAGAGGAAGACCCCCTCTACCCCAAAGGCCAGATTGGGTAGCTCTTTGGGCATATCGCCGGCGTGAGCCGCCCCCATGGCCTTGAGTTCGGGCCCCCAGACTATCAGCGTGGTGCCGTCCAGAACTGCGGCCAGGCCAATGGTGGCCATGATCACCGCCACCACATTGCGGCCCAGCAAAGGCCGCACAAAGCCCCGCTCAACCATTACGCCAAACAAAAAAGCCAGCGGCAAAGCCAGCAAAACTGCAACCAGCACAGGGAAAAACAGCGATAGGGTATAAGTTATGTAGGCGCCGATTAGCAAAAACTCGGCGATGGCAAAGTTGACCACGCTGGTTGCCCGATAGACCAGGACAAAACCAGTCGCAATCACCGCGTACAGCGCACCATTAGCCAGTCCATTGAGGATGGTTTGTATAACCAGAGCAAGTTCCATGGTTTTCCTTAAGACTACGTGACCGGCCGGGGCGGTAAACCTCGGCAGAAGGACACCGTGGACACCTCAGGGAGCATCCACGGTAGAAGCCTGCAGAAGCACTTGGTCAGTTCCGCTATTTGTTTCCCGGACATCAAGCCCCCGACTGTCTGCTCAGAGCGTCTCCCCCACCTAGGTCAACCCGCCAGACTGCGACTGGTTCGACCCGATGCTCCTCACCGGAGCATCGAGGTATGAAGCGCTACTAGACCCGTCTTCCATCTACCCAGTCGGTAATGGCATCGAAGCGGACATCCCGCACATTGGCGCGCCACAGTCTGGTATAAGGCAGTCTGCGGTCTACCCAGCGCATATTACGTACCTGCCCACCCGCATTGTAGTCACCCAGGCCATCCAGGGCCTCTATAACCCCAGTCCTGGTTAGCCTGCCAGCGGCATGAGCGCGCCGCATAGCCTCTGCCAGCACATCGGCTACCATCCAGGAACCCATGTAGAAGGTGGTTCGGTAGGTAAGGTCCCGGCCCCTGGCCCGGCGCAGGGCGCGGATCTGCTCTACGGCGGGCACGGTGGTGTCCCAGAAATAGGCGTTGTGGTAAGTGACAATAAAGCCCTCAGCGGCGGGACCGGTGCGAGGTATAAGGGCAATTTCGGCGGAGTAGTAGGTGCCCATGAAGGTCGAGCGCACCCCTTGCTCGCGGGCGGCCCGCATCAGCAGGGGTTCAACGGTAAGAACATACCCCTGCATGATTACAAAGTCGGGGTTGGTCGCGCGGAGCTGAGTTACGATAGGGGTAGCATCGGCAATGGCTAGGGGGGTCACCACCTCGCCCACAATCTGGAAGCCCACCCGGGCCGACTGCTCTTTGATGAAAGGGATGGGGTCGCGGCCAAACTCGGTGTTGGAGTATACCAGGAAGATCCTGGCCCCGCGCCCACGCTGGCGGCGGATCTGCTGCAGAAGTGCGCCCGCCATATCGTTGTAGGTGGGGCCCATTACAAAGATGGTGGGAAAGCGCGCAGGGTTGGCCAGCACGTTGGAGAAGGAGGTAGCCGAGTAGGGGAGTCCCAGACGGGTAATCTCGGGGGCCAAGGCCAGAGAAAGCCCGGTAGAACTGCCGTACATAAACAGCAGCTCGTCGGCCCGCTCCCGCGCAATCACCCGGCTGAAGGCGGCGGTGCCGCGGGCCACATCGTAGCCATCATCCTCCACAGCCAGTTCTAGCCGTCTACCGCCGATACCTCCGGCATCATTCACCCAGTCGACTGCATCGCGGAAACCCTCCAGACCTGCATTGCCCGCAAAAGCGAAGGCGCCCGTTAGGGGCAGAATGAGGCCCAGCCTGACTGGACGAGCCTGGGCGCGGGCAATCATCCAGGGGCTATAGACTGCCGAGGCGGCCAGACCAGCTTTGAGCAACTGACGACGATTGATTTTCATGCACTTCCTCCTTGTTTGGACAACAACCTATTTGTGTTGTGACCATAGAATACTATGACTCTGGCAATATTGGGTAATCCAGTGCAAACTTTGACTCTGCCGGACAGCTCCAGACTCAGGCTAAGCCCAGGTGGTATCGCCCAACACCGGTCGCCCATAATTCGCACTGGACACAGTTACAGCACTTCTATGAAGTATCAGGCCAGATACTTGAGTTTCACCTGGCAGCCAGGGTTATTAAAGCCGCCGGACCAGGCAGGTGATGGCCTTCGACCTGTTCAGCCGGTCGAAGTGACCGGGGCTAAGGTCCTTGTAGGCGACGGGTTCGCACACCCAAGACCAAACCGACCCAGGTCCCGGCATCACGCCGGACTATGCCTGGCGCCCTGCTTCATGCTCCGGGGTCCCTCAGGACGGATGGGCGACTCTCTTTGGCGGCAGGGCCAAACCCAGCGAACAAAACCCGCAGATCATTGCTCACACACTAGGATAACTCCGGCCAGGTGTGGTATACCAGTGATGATGACACATCCCTATGCCATTCAACCCGAGACGCTCTGGCAACGCTTTGGGGTCTGGGGCTTGCAGACGCTGGGCTGGACGGCCGTAATGGCCCCGCCCAGAGGCAACAAGTTTGTACTGGTGGGCTATCCCCACACTTCCAACTGGGACTTCCTGTACGCGCTGCTCTGGGGCATGGCCTCGGGAACCCGCTTCAGGTGGGTAGGCAAGAAACAGCTCTTCCCTCCGGTGATTGGGGTGGTGATGAGGTGGCTGGGCGGCATCCCGGTAGACCGGTCAAAGGCTGGCGGCGATTTTGTCACCCAGGTGGCCCGCATCTTCAACCAGCACGACAACCTCTGGGTGGTGGTGGCTGCCGAAGGCACCCGCAGCCGCACCGAGTACTGGAGAACCGGGTTTTATTACATGGCCCTGGGGGCCGGAGTACCCATCGCCCTGGCCTACATGGACTACTACAAAAAGGAAGTGGGTGTGGGGGCCTACTTCACCCCCACCGGACAGATTGACGCCGATTTCGAGCAAATTAGCACTTTCTACTCCGACAAGGTAGGCCGCCACCCCAGCAAGCAAAGCCCAATCCGGCTGAGGTCGAAGGACAAGGCCTAGGGAAGGGAACAGACGACCAGAAGCCTTCCATGCAGGCTATGGGAGCTTCATTTCGTGGAACGTAAGGCCCGGCGAGCCTGGCCAGAGCTGGCGCTGTCTGCTGACTGTCCAAAGGGAACTATGAAGGGAGTAGTGATGTCGGAATGGTCGCCTTCCTTGTAGCCCATTACCTATCGGTAAGGCAACATCCGCGTTATCCTGTTAGGCAGTGACCGTTTATGTTAGAAAAACTCGAATCCTTGGAAGCCGAGTACCAGACGCTCGAGCGGCGGCTAGCCGACCCGGCGGTGTTCACCAATCCCTCGGAGTATCAGGGCATCAGCAAGCGCTATGCCGACATGGGGCATCTGGTGCGGCTCGTCCGCCAGTACAAAGAAGCCCTGGCCCATCTTGAGGAAGCACGCGAGCTGCAGTTCGACCCCGAACTAGGCGAGATGGCCCAGGCCGACCTCGAGGCCCTAAAGCCCCGCATCCGTGAACTCGAGGCCGATCTCGAGGTACTGCTGCTACCACGCGACCCCCTTGACGAGAAGGATGCCATTGTAGAAATCCGGGCCGGAACCGGCGGCGAGGAAGCGGCGCTGTTTGCGGCTGAGTTGCGCGACATGCTGATCAAGTATGCCCAGATGCACGGCTACAAACCCGAGCTTCTCGATACTTCCCATACCGACCTGGGCGGGGTCTCGAAGGTCTCGTTCGAGGTTACCGGGGCCGGGGCTTACGGCTTTCTGAAGTACGAGGCCGGGGTTCACCGGGTGCAGCGGGTTCCCGCCACCGAGACCCAGGGGCGCATCCACACCTCTACCGCAACGGTGGCGGTGATGCCTGAGGCCGAGGAAGTGGACGTACAGCTCGACCCTGCCGACCTCGAGATCACTGTCTCGCGGGCCTCCGGCCCCGGCGGGCAGGGGGTCAATACCACCGACTCGGCGGTGCAGGTCTTGCACAAACCCACCGGCATGATTGTCTCCTGCATGGAGTCGCGCAGCCAGATCAAAAACAAAGAAAAAGCCCTGTCAATTCTGCGCTCGCGCCTGCTCGAGATCAGGCGGGCCGAGGAGGCCGCTCGCCGCCGCGAAGACCGGCTGGCCCAGATTGGTGCCGGCGAGCGCTCGGAGAAAATTCGCACCTACAACTTTCCCCAGTCGCGTGTGACCGACCACCGCATTGGCTTCACTACCCACGACCTGGAGGGGGTGCTGGCCGGAGACCTGACAAAACTGCACCAGGCTTTGCGTAAAGCCGATCAGGAGCGGCAACTAAAGGCGCTTGCGGCCCCCCAGACGGTGTCTTCCCAGTCCGCCTAGGACACCAAAGGCGAGCAGCTGATGCATGGGTTGCGACGAGACCTACTGGTAGCCGCCGCTATCCTGATGGATAAGCAAGGGCGGGTCTTGCTGGTCGCCAACGACTGGGGCCGCCGGGGTAAGGTGCGCTATACCCTGCCGGGCGGAATGGTCGAAGCCGGAGAGACCATCCCGGTAACTATCGCGCGGGAGGTACAGGAAGAAACCGGGCTTCGGGTCAAAGGGATTGAGCATCTGGCTTACGTAATTCAGGTTGAAGACCATCGCAAAGGCGAACGTACCATCGCCCTGGCCTTTCGTGCCAGGTACGAAGGTTTACTCAACCCCAAAGACCCGGATGGGCACATCGTGGAGGCCCGCTTCTTCACGGCAGATGAGGTTGCTGTCCGGCTTGACGAACATCGCCCCCTACTAGAGCCGCTGATGGACTACATCCGGGGGGAGCGGGGCCGCTTCTACGCTTACTCGAGCTGGGGCAGCGAAGGAACCAGGGTTTGAGCATGGAATATAACTTTGGCCCTCCACTTTCCAAGGCAGTTTACGTCGTCCCCAAGATGCAAATGGCGTCGAAATAGTCCAGGCCGGGTTTTGTATCCGGTCTGGAGGGGACAGTATCGCAGACCTCTTGGTGCGGCTACCTGCCGGGCAGAGCTTAATTGCAGCAAAGGGCGGCGAACACCTGGGGGAAGCGAAGTCAAACGGCTGTATCACTTAGCAAAGAGGCGTGAACTTTGTTGCCTTGTTTCACGCCGCTGTAACACCAAACCGTAAAAATGACGCCCTTCAGGGCTATTCTGCCATTTGCGCTGATTTTTGCCTATTTCGCCTTCCATGCGGGCCTGTACACTTATTACGGCATTGTGACAGTCCACTGCTTATACGAATGGCGCAGGACTAGAGGGGTAAAGCATGAAGGCTATGAAAGTCGCGGTTATCGGCACGGGATATGTTGGCCTTACCACCGGGGTCACGCTGGCCTATATCGGCCACCAGGTGACATGTGTGGACTTAGATCCCAGCAAGCTGGCGCTTTTGCGTTCAGGCCGAACGCATTTCTATGAGCCGGGCCTCGAGGAGCTCATGCACGCCGCCCGCAAACGCCTAGTTTTCACCGACTCTTATGCCGAGGCAGTACCAGATGCCGATGTGATCTACATTGCCGTAGGTACACCCGCCGCCTCTGACGGCAGCCCCGACCTGCGCTACGTGCAGGCCGCCGCTCAGGGTATCGGGCAACAACTAAACAGCAAATTCACGGTGATCGTCAACAAATCCACCGTGCCCATTGGCTCGGGTAACTGGGTAGAGTCGCTGGTACAGACCGCTTATGAGGCCAAGAACGGCAAGAAAGCCAGGGGAAACTTTGCGGTGGCCTCCAACCCCGAGTTCCTCCGCGAGGGCTCTGCCATCTACGACTCGCTATATCCTGACCGCATCGTAGTGGGCGCCGAGCGGGAGGAGGCCATCAAGGTGCTCTACAACCTCTACCGCCCCATAATCGAGCAAAGCTTCGCTGAACCGGCCTTCCAGCCCCGCCCCAACGCCATGAAGGCCGTTCCCCTGATCTCCGCCGACCTGGCCTCGGCCGAGCTTATCAAGTACGCAGCCAATGCTTTCTTATCAGTCAAGATCAGCTTTATCAACGAGATCGCCAACCTGGCCGAACGAGTAGGCGCCGATATCTCCCAAATTGCCCGCGGGATTGGCCTGGATAGCCGGATTGGCTCGCGCTTTTTGCAGGCCGGGATCGGCTGGGGTGGCAGTTGCTTTGGCAAGGACACCGCGGCACTGGTCTCGACGGGCCAGGAGTACGGCCTGACCATGCCCATCGTGCAAGCTGCCCGCGAGGTCAACTACCGGCAGCGTGAGCGCATAGTGGAAAAGCTTCAGCGCGAGCTAAAAATCCTGAAGGGTCGTACCATCGGTCTGTTGGGCCTGGCCTTCAAGCCCAACACCGACGACCTGCGCGACTCGCCTGCACTGGATATGGCCCGACGCCTGCTCGAGCGGGGCGCCAAGGTACGCGTACACGATCCGGTTGCGCTCGAGCAGGCCCGGCTGCAGAACCCCGATCTGGCCGTAGAGCACTGCGAGAGCGTGATGGACCTAGCCGAGGATGCCGACGCAGTGGTACTGGTCACCGACTGGGCTGTCTATCGCGACCTCGACTGGGAGAACATAGCCAGGCTGATGAAGAAACCCCTGGTGGTAGACGGCCGCAACTTCCTCGACAGACAGCGCCTGACCAAGGCGGGCTTCTTGCATGTGGGCGTGGGGCTTGGTACCAGTCTGCACCCAGTAACGGCTGAGGGCTAAAAGCCGCAGGAGCTCGAGGCACGTAAGTAGAAGCTTGGTCATGCGGCAATCTTCTGGCCCTCGAAATTCATGGGGTAATTTCTACACCTATACAGAGCTATGAATCTGGAGGATATTGATGCGAATCCTGATCACCGGCGCGGCAGGTTTTCTGGGCAGCCACCTGTGTGAGCGGCTGCTACTCGAGGGGTTTGAGGTTATCGGCGTCGACGATTTCAGCAGCGGCCAGAAGCGCAATGTGGAGCTTCTAGCCAGGTTCCCCAGGTTTCACTTTCTACAGGCCGATGCATCCAGGCCCTTGCAGATCGCCGCCAGCCTCGACTGGGTAATGCACTTCGCCTCGCCGGCCTCGCCTCCGCGTTACCTTAAGCTGCCAGTCCAGACCATTCTGGTCAATGGCGAGGGTACCCGCCATCTGTTAGATATGGCCGCAGGAAAGGGGGCACGGTTCTTTCTGGCCTCTACCTCCGAGGTCTACGGCGACCCCCTGGTGCACCCCCAGCCCGAGACCTACTGGGGTAATGTCAACCCGGTGGGCCCGCGCTCCATCTACGACGAGGCCAAACGCTACGCCGAGACCCTCACCATGGCCTACCAGCAGGCCAGGCGCGTCTCCACCCGCACCATCCGCATCTTCAATACCTACGGCCCGCGCATGGATGCCCAGGACGGGCGGGTTGTCACCAACTTTACCGTCCAGGCCCTACACGGCCAGCCCCTCACCATCTACGGCAACGGTAGCCAGACCCGCAGCTTCCAGTACGTGGACGACCTTATTGAAGGCATTCGTCGCCTGATGGAGGTGGAGTATCACCAGCCGGTAAACCTGGGCAACCCCGAGGAGTACACCGTTCTCCAGCTGGCCCAGCTGATACAAGAGCTGGTAGGTTCGCAGCTACCCCTGGTATACCAGCCCCTACCCCAGGATGACCCCCGTCAGCGCCGTCCGGACATCTCTCGCGCCAAAGAACTGCTGGGCTGGGTGCCCCAGGTGCCGGTGCGGGAGGGATTAACCCGTACCATCGCTTATTTTAAGGGCCTTCAGTCCACAACCCTCGGATAGCAGGGAGCTTCGGAAATGTCTTTTGTTGCCAGGAGAGAGGTATAGCTTATGAATGTTCTGGTTGTGGGGGGGGCGGGCTATATCGGCAGCCACACCGCCAAAACCCTCAAGCAAGCCGGTCACACCCCCGTAGTGTTTGACAACCTCAGTACGGGCCACCGCTGGGCGGTGCGCTGGGGGCCACTGGTCGAGGCCGACCTGGCCGATAAAAACGCCATTCTGCACGCCCTGAGCGACCATCAGATCGAGGCGGTAATCCACTTTGCCGCCAATGCCTATGTGGGCGAGTCCATGCAGAACCCGGCCAAGTATTTTCGTAACAACGTGGCCAATATGCTCAACCTGCTCGAGGCCATGCACGAGTCAGGTGTCCGGCAGATGGTCTTCTCTTCCTCGTGCGCTACCTATGGCATCCCCGAGCGTGTGCCCATCAGCGAGGACTTCCCCCAGTCGGCCATCAGCCCCTACGGTGAGTCCAAGCTGATGGGGGAAAAGATGCTCAAGTGGTTTGGCGATTGCCACGGGATGGGCTGGGTCTCGCTGCGCTACTTCAACGCCAGCGGGGCCGACCCTGGGGGCGAAATTGGCGAAGTCCACGACCCCGAGACCCATCTGATACCCCTGGTGATAGACGCCGCTCTGGGCAGGCGCCCCCCGGTCAAGATTTTCGGCACCGACTACCCCACCCCGGATGGCACTGCTGTCCGCGACTACATCCATGTGATGGACCTGGCCGACGCCCATGCGCGGTCGGTGCAGTATCTGCTCGAGGGTGGCCGGCCTGCTGCTTTCAACCTGGGAACCGGCCAGGGCAGCAGCGTGCGTGAAGTCATTGCCGCAGTCGAGCGGGTTGGGGTCTCTAAAGTGCCCGCCGAAGAAGCTCCCCGCCGCCCCGGCGACCCCCCCGCTCTGGTGGCCGATCCCACCAGGGCTCGCCAGGTACTGAGCTGGGAGGCTAAATACAAGGAGATCGGCCAGATTGTCCAGACCGCCTGGCGCTTCGCGGAAGGTCGCAGGCAGTAGCTCTCAAGCACATCGCACACCACCGGCGATACCATACATCCCAGCAAAAGAATAGCTCGGGACACGCTATGTGCATCACGCGGCACCTGTTGAGCTCAGGACAGGTAACTTTGTATCCCAGTCTAGCTACAACGTGGACGAGCAGACTCTAACTCGGGATTCCGGTCACATCAATACGGTAACGGCAGCAGTCTCCTCCGGCTGCGATGCGCTCCTCGCGGGCCACGGACACACCAAGCAGCTTCTGGTACATCTGCTGCTCGGCTTGGCAGAACTCGCTGTGCTCCATGGAAAGCGCCAGCTTGGGGCAGCGGGCTTGCTCCAGATACCAGGCGCCATTTTCAAAGTAAAAACTGGCCTGGTAGCCCTGCTCGACCAGGAACTCGGCCAGCCGAAAGACTTTTTGCTCGAGGGTCAGGCCCTCCATATGTGGGGTGAGTTCCTCCAGCAACCTGTTGTTGCGCTTGGTCAGTACTTCCAGCACCAGACCGGCGCCAAATAGCTCTTTGAGGTGGGTGAGCACCTCGGCGCACATACGGGCATAGGGGGCTTGCTCATCTACGGCCTGGTAAACCTGCTTGGGACGGCCCCGGCCCTCGTTTTTCTCCAGACGCGCCCGCACCAGACCCTCGCGCTCGAGGTCTTCTAGGTGCCGGTGCACCGCTACCTTGGAGATGCCCAGCGACTCAGCCAGCGAGCCAGCACAGCTCGACCTGGAGCGCAAGGTCTCGAGGATGCGCAGCTTGGTCTCGCCCATTCCCAAAGCCATAACAACCCTAAACCATGGGCAGCAGCAGGTAAGACTGCACCGACAACTGACCGGCCAAATTGCGCGCAGCCTGACGGAAGGCCTCGGCCTCGGGCGAGTGCGGGTAACCCACCACCACCGGCACCCCGTTATCCCCGCCTTCGCGCACCGAGAGCGCAAGTGGAATCTCTCCCAGGAAAGCGGTCTTGTACTGCTCGGCCATTTTACGGCCCCCACCCTGCCCAAAGATGTAAGACTTCTGGCCGTTCTGCTCAAAATAGGACATGTTTTCGATAATGCCCAGAACACTTACCTGCACCCGCTTGAACATGTCCACCGCCCGCTCGGCATCAATTCGGGCCAGGTCCTGCGGCGTAGTCACGATCAGCCCACCCGAAAGCCGCGTAAGCTGAGACAAAGAGAGCTGCACATCCCCCGTGCCAGGGGGCAGGTCAATAATCAGATAGTCCAGCTCGCCCCAGGCCACTTCATGCAGAAATTGCTTGAGGGTGCCGTGCAGTATGGGGCCGCGCCAGACCATGGCCTGGCCTGCCGGAACAATATTGGCAATGCTGATCAGCTTGATGCCGTGGCGATCTAGGGGAACCATCCGTTTGTGCTCGTCCACCATCAGCTTGCTGCTTTGCGTACCAAACATCTGGGCCTGACTGGGGCCGTAGATATCTGCGTCCAGCAAGCCCACGCTGGCTCCATCCTGAGCCAGGGCAACTGCCAGATTGGCCGCCACGGTGCTCTTACCTACCCCACCTTTGCCAGAAGCCACGGCCACGATGTACTTTACCCCCGGCAGGGGAAGGTTTTGTGGTGTGCGTACCTGTGCGCCAAACTGCACTTCAACCTGGGCAGCCCCTATCTTGCTAATCGCGGCCCGTACATCTCCTTCGATCTGCCCCTTGAGCGGGCAGGCAGGGGTAGTGAGGTTTATTTTAACTGCGACTTTGGCACCATCTAGCCGAATATTCTCGACCATTCCCAGCGATACCAGATCCTTGTGCAGCTCAGGATCGTTGACAGTTTTTAGGGCTTCCAGTACCGAGGCCTCGGTAAGTACACTCATCTCGTATTCAGATTATGCCCGGAAATACTCTGATGAACGGGGTAGGGGTCACATTGCCAAAGACCGATAACACAATTAATTCCTAGCCCGCAACTTGCGACCTTCTATCAGCCGATAGCTGATAGTTAATAGCCGATAGCCCATAGTCGATAGCTAATAGCCAGTTGAAGGCTGAAAGCCTAAAGCTGAAAGCGTTCGACCCTCGACCTTTGACCTGCGACTGATTTTTGACCCTCGACCCTCGACCCTCGACCCTCGACTAACTTCTGACCTGCGACCTGCGCCTTGTGACCTGAGACCTGCGACCTGTGACTTTCGACCTTCGACTTCAGACATCGTCTGCCTAGCGCGCCTACACCGTCTGGGTCTGGGGTTTTGCTCCAACATAGCGTGTAGCCGTCCAGATTAGCACCACCGCAAACACCACCCGCAGCCAGAGTTCTGGCAGTTGATTAGCAGCCAGACTTCCCGCAAAAGCCCCTAACACAATGCCCATTATCAGACCCGGCACAAACTGCTGCGCCAGATTGCCATAGCGGTAGTGTGTATAAGACCCCACCAGCGCCGAAGGAATCATGGCTAGCAAAGATGTGCCCTGGGCGGTATGTTGATCTAGGCCCACCAGCAGCACCATGATCGGTACCGTAATGGTGCCGCCCCCCACCCCTAGCAGGCCCGATGCAAAGCCAGCTATTGCACCGGTAAAAAGCAAGGGTAAAACTCGTACCCAGCCTTGTAAAGGTTCCTCAACATGTGGAATGTAGGGTTTGAGCACGAGCAAGAGGGCTACAAAGACCATGTACCAGCCAAAGACCCGTTTGAGTCTCCACTCGGGAAGCCGATTGGCAAGTCGGGCACCCATGTTGGCCGTGACCATTGCGGCAGGAAAGATCAGCATACCTGCAACCCAGTCCACCGTGCCCTGCATCGCATAGGTCGATGCACCAGCCAGTCCGGTAAAAACTACCATCACCAGACTGGTTGCCACGGCCCTATGCTGGGTGAGCTTCAGGATGGCAACCATCAGGGGCATCGCCACGATCCCCCCGCCAAGGCCCACCAGGCCACCAAAAACCCCTGCCGCCAGGCCGATCCCGATGCTGGGAAGATTCACAGCCCCGTTATACCATGGCCCTTCAGATGCTGGATTCAAAATTTGCTGTCCGCGTCACACCTCGAGCATTACAGTTGCTAATCCTAGCCCCGAAAAGGGTAATAGCTTTTTCAACGTCACTCCGGCACTATCTGGCCCTGCCAAACGCGTATACTAACTCATTACCTTTACGCACCACAAACAAGATGGCAGCCCGGCCTGCACTGTCTGTCAGGTCGTAGCGGGTGCGCACTTCTCCCGCGACATGAATTTCTTGCTGGTTCTGCACAAAATAGCCGGCTACCGCGAAGCTGGTTAGTATCTGCTGCACAAACCCAGCTTGAAGACGGGCGGCCAGGCCTGAGGCAGCAAAAACCTCCAGACGAAACCGGCCTGCGTCGGGAATCCGGGCCACAATCGCGTCGCTGCCACGCCCGGCGCGGAAAGAGCCCGAAGGCAGGCGCACATTGGAATCCAGAGTGGAGGCAACAGCGGCCACGGTGGTCACCTCCACTAGCGTCTGGGCCAGCGCTGGAACACCCAGCAACAGCAGCAGCGAAAACACCAGAGGTTTCATTTGAGAACAAGCGTACAGCCTGCTAGTGCAGTAGATGGGTCATTTGGACGGTCAGTAGCATGCGCACTGTGGCCAATGGCCTTGCCAAAGGCCAACTGACCCTTGCGCTTTGTATGCCTACCCCTAACAATAGCAAGGTATGCGCGGCCTGTCTAAACGTGTTAGAACCATGAAGCCATCCTCTACGGTAGCGGTAAATGCCAAAGCGCTCGAGCTTCGTCGCCAGGGCGTAGATCTGATTGCCATGACGGCAGGCGAGCCTGATTTCGATACGCCCCAGTTTATTAAAGATGCCGCTGCTAGGGCAATGTGGGCTGGCAAGACCAAGTATGCCCCGCCGGCAGGCATTCCCGAGTTGCGCGAAGCCATTAGCGCCAAGTTCAAACGTGAAAACGACCTCGAGATTCCTGCCGACCAGACCGTGGTCACGGTCGGGGGCAAGCAGTGCCTGTTTAATCTGTTCCAGGCTATCCTCGACCCGGGCGATGAAGTAATTGTGATTGGCCCTTACTGGGTTAGCTATCCCGAGATGATCCGCTTTGCCGAGGGGGTGCCGGTAGAGGTAAACACCGGCCCCGAGTCGGGTTTTATCCCCGATCCTGCCGAAATTGAGAGCAGGATTACCCCCCGTACCAAGGCCATTGTGCTCAACTCTCCGGGCAACCCCACCGGGGCGGTCTATCCCAAAGACGTTTTAGCGGCTACTGCCGAGCTGGCCAACAAGCACGACCTCTATATCGTCTCCGACGAAATTTACGAGCACCTCATCTACGACGGCCAACACTTCTCACCAGCCCACGTCGCCCCCAGCCGAACCATCACGGTCAACGGCGCAGCCAAAGCCTTCGCCATGACCGGCTGGCGCATCGGCTACGCCGGCGGGCCCAAAGATGTAATCAGGGCCATTTCCGATGTTTCCAGCCAGTCCACCACCAGCCCGGACACCATTGCCCAGTGGGCGGTGGTAGAGGCGCTCTCCAATGTGCAGGAGGCGCAAAAGTTCATCTCGATGGCTCGCGAAGCCTACCGCACTCGGCGGAGCGTTATTGTGGATGGCCTGAATGCTCTCGGCCTGCCCACTCCCAGGGTAAACGGAGCCTTCTACGTGCTCTGTGATGTCTCCCGGATTGACCCCGACGAGAACCAGGCTGCTTTAAAATTGCTCAACCAGGCCAGGGTTGCGGTGGTGCCAGGAACCGACTTTGCGGCCCCCCATCATGTACGTTTTAGCTACGCCACCAGCGAGGACAACATCCACAGGGCCCTGGAGCGCATTGCCTCGATTCTGTAAAACACTTGCCAGACACTACCAAGAAACTCCCTTGGGTTTGGTCGCCACAGGTGCGCGGGGCTCATGGAAAACTCACTCCCCCCTCGTCTGTATGACAAACTGGTATCAGGTTCAAGGCGTAGCCCTCCGATCGTCTGCCCCTGTGGCTTGGCAATGAACTGCTCGCCTTGGGCCTAACCAAGCAAAGGCTGCTCAGGCCTGATA
>JBGFRI010000003.1:0-150324 GCA_041695225.1 Deinococcota bacterium | reverse complement strand
TCGCTAACCTGCCAAATCAGGTTGGTGAGTTGCAGCAAGGCTTCAACGGCTTACGGACCGAGGTCGGAAAGTTCGCTAACCTGCCAAATCAGGTTGGTGAGTTGCAGCAAGGCTTCAACGGCTTACGGACCGAGGTCGGAAAGTTCGCTAACCTGCCAAATCAGGTTGGTGAGTTGCAGCAAGGCTTCAACGGCTTACGGACCGAGGTCGGGAAGTTCGCTAACCTGCCAACTGAGGTTCGTGAGTTACAGCAAGGATTCAACAACTTGCGAACCCAGGTCGAGAAGCTCGATGCCAAGACAGACAGGATACTCTTCACGGTAGTGGGGGGCTTCTTTCTTGCCATAGCCGCGTCTGTAGTCGCGTCTCTGCTAACCCGCTAGGCACAGGCCATATACGGCCCCACTTCGGTGGGGCTTCCTCATTTGCCAAATCGGCAGAAATGCCCTTCCTCATCAGATGTTGAGCTTAGCCCGACAGCTTGGTATGGGGCTTGGCCTGCCGGGGCTTCTTACACCCATGCTGCATCTATGGGTGTAAGATTCCGCCTTTGGCGGGCCCCCATACCCACCCTCTCATTTTTACCTGCCAGCCGCCCCAATCCCGCCTACAATGCAGACATGTACGCCTGGCGCTACATCCTGCTCAGCCTGCCTTCCGCCGGCCTGCTCGGGCCGGTGGCCCTGGCCTGGACTCTGGGCCGGTTTGCCTGGAAGCCTGCCGGCCTCTCGCTGGGTCTGGCGCTGCTACTCTGGCTGCTGGCAGCCTGGTATCCCTACTTCTGGACAGCCCTGCTCTGGTTTGCGGGCCTGGTGGCGCTGAATGCCTGGATTGCCGGAGGCTTGAAGCAGCCGGGTATCTGGCTGCGCTCGGCTGGCCTGGTATTCAGCCAGGTGCTGCTGGTGCTGGGTCTGACCCTGCTGGGTCTGACCCTGATGGTAACTGATCAGGTTCAGCTAACCCTTCCCCGGGAACAGCTCTGGTGGTGGGGAGGCAGTTTCGCCTTGTTGGGTCTAGTCGGCCTGGAGTTGATAATCCGCCGCTGGAGGCGCCGTGGCCAAGGCTGATATGCCCGCTACTGAACTGATCCTGCATCCGGGAGAGGTCCTACGTACCATGCGGGATGGTTTCACCCGCCGGGTTCTGGTGGTCAGGGGTCGTCTGCAGCGGGCGCAGAAGATCTACAAGAATGGGCAGTACCACAGACTGCTGGGAGAGCAGGGTGAGAGCCTGACCCTGCTGGCTCCTCCGGCCCTGGAGGCCCGGCTACCGCAGCAGGACGGCTACCTGGTTACAGTACGGGGCTACCTGGATTACAGCCTTGCAGACTCCCGCATCCAGCCCATCCTCAATCTGAGCGAGGTGTTGGCTAGTGAGCTGCCGCCTCCGGCCGATCCCCGGCTGGAGCTGTTAGAACGGATTGTACGCAAGGAGCGCCAGGATGTCCGAACCCTGCTGCGCCGGAGACTGCTGGCCGGGGAAAAGCTGCGGCTACTGCTGGTCTACGCCCGTGAGAGCATTGTGGACCACGACCTCGAGCGTGCCCTGGGCGCACAGCGGGCGGCCTACCAGATTGAGGAAGTCCGCCTGGTCTTCAATCCGGAGGCTCTGGCGGAGTACCTGGAGCAGGCTGATACCTGTGGCTACACAGCAATCGCCCTGGTGCGGGGCGGGGGCAGCGGCCTGGAGGTCTTTGACCATCCCCGGCTAGTAGAGCAGGCCCTCAGGATGCAGACTCCCCTGATCGCAGCCATCGGCCATGCAAAAGACGATACTCTGCTAGCCCGGGCCGCCGACTGGCGACTGGAGACCCCCAGCCTGCTGGGTACTGCCCTACGTGACCTGGCTGAGGGCAGGGGTGATGTAGTTTATGTGGACCGTACTCCTGCGAAGGTTGCGCGGGTTTTGTGGCTCTGGCAGCTGGCAGCCCTGGGTCTGCTGGGCCTTTTGGTCTGGAGGTGGTTCTTTTATGCGCCGTGACGGGTATGCCATCTTGCTAGTGCTGGGCCTGGTGCTGACGGTAAGCCTGGCAGTAGCCCTGATGGCAGTTAGAACAGCCCAGGAAGGTGAGCAGAGTCGGCTGAAGGCAGAGCAGGCACTGGCCCAGGTTGTGCTGGATGGACGGCAGAACGAGATGCTTCTGCTACTGGCAGGCTCTTTACGGGAGGAGTTGCGCACTGCTCTCGCCGGCCGGAGTGGTGGGGGCCGCTTTGCTTTTGGTGATGGTTATAACGCGCCCAGCCAGAGCAGTGTGGTCGCTGATCTGGAGCCGTTGCGGCAGGATCTGCAGAACCGGGCTGATGCCCTGCTCTGCGACCGGGGCTTCCGGCTGTACTTCAGCCGGACTGCCTGCGGTGTGCCGTTGCCGCCGGATATACGTCTGACGGCCCCGGCCTTCCTTGGCGGTGCCCCCCGTACTGGTGGCCCGGCGACCATCCAGCGCTACCAGCTGCCCTTTGTGGCGTATGTGCGAGGGGAGCAGGGCGAGGCCGTGCGGGAGCGCTTCTTGCTCGGGGCCTTCGAGTTCGATCTGGGAGCAGCCCTGCCCAGCCGGTATGCTTTGTTACTGGACAATGCCTATGACTGGGCTGGACAACTACACTTCTTCGATAGCCAGGTGGTGCTGGAAGGCCGTCTGCATGTGGCCGGCCTGCTGGGTGTAAGACAGAATCCCTGGCTCGCCGGGGCGGTAACTACCGGCAGCTGTCCCTCCCTGGGAGTAGACGGTACCTGTGTGGGGACTCCCACTCCCGGTATAGCTTTTTATGGGCAGGGCTTTGTGAATCAGGCGGCGATGCTGCCCTATCCAGACCGGCCCTGTCTGGGCCTGGACTGCCCGGTCTGGGGAGAGGGTGTTGATCTGAACCTGACTGGTCTGCGGATCGGTAGCCTGGATCTGGATCGGACCGGCTGGGTGTCTAACATACGTTTACCCAGGCCAGCCCAGCTAGTACGTATCTGGCCGGAAGGTGGTAGGCAGCACCTTGACGTGTGCGATTCTACTAACTGCTCCCGCTACCGGATTAGTGGTAGTCGTCTGGAACGGTATAGCGCCGGAGGCTGGGTTGATGTCATGGAACTTCCTTCAGATCGGGGGGTGATCCGGCTGCGCTTGGAGGTTGATGGCAACATAGAGCGTCTTTCCGGCGGGAGCTTCGGCCTAGCTGTTGCTGAGGGGGTCAGTGTGGAGATCGTGGCCCGTAACGATATACGGATCACCTCTAGCCTGGTTCACGAAAACCCCCCCTGTACCTTTGTGGGTGGGCGCAGCGGTGACCAGCTGGTACCGTCCCGCTGCGAGAATCTGGGTGCTACGGGCCGTCTGGCTCTAGTCAGCCGGCGGGGGGACATCTGGTTGGGTCACGGCCACACTGATCCAACCTTGAATCTGACCGACGATAGCCCTCGTCTGCACGGCCATTTCCTGGCTCCGCAGGGCAGTATCGGTACCGAAAACCTGGGTGGGGGTGGCACCCGGCGCGGGACCGCTTTTGTCGTGGGTGCGGTGGGCATGGCCCGCTGGGCTAACTGGGGTAGTGCTTACCAGGGCTGGAATCTCTCGCTCACCTATGATCCTCGGCTGGTTACCCGGCCTGCTATCCCGGAAGAGCCCATCCTGCTGGATGGGGTACTGGGAGTGTATCTCCGTATTGACGGAGAGCAGAAGCCGCGGTAGTGCAGGTTGCGCTGATTCTCATACACAGTGGGGGTTGGCTGGGTTTCCAGTTATAATCGAACTGGTGATATAGACTTTATACACAGGAGGAACAGGTGAAAATAATCGTTGCGGTACTGGTACTGGTCTGGGGTCTGACTTTCGCCCAAAGCTACAGGGTTTTATATAGCGACGAGCTTGAGCGGGTTCCCGCAACCATAACGGTGGTACAGGGCTTTAACACCCTGATTACCGCGCATGACCATGTGGAGGTGGTTACCCTGGGCCGTCCGGAACTCCTGACGGTGACCCGGATCTCAAATAGTATCATCCAGCTAAATACCCAGGCTTCCGACGGGGTATTCGGTATGACCCTGGTGGCGGGTGGCCGGGTGCAGCAGTTTACCGTGCGCATTGGCGGCAGCCTGCATAACCGCACCTATGCCATTCAGGCCGCCCGGGCTGCCGGGGTTATCCCGGTTACCCTTGGGCCAGTCGCACCGGCCCCGGCCCCCCGTACAGCTGTACCTGCACCGGCCCCGGCGGCGCCGCCTGCGGCAACTGCCCCGGCACCGGCTACACCACCTCCGACAGCAGCACCCGCCCCTACTCCTGTTGGCGACTGGCTCGTTGCACGGGTAAGCGGGGCTCCAACCGTTTCGGGAGGGGGCGTCTTTGTGATCAGCTTCTCGCTTGAGAATACTTCCGAACGGCGTGTGAACGCTGATGTAGCCCGACTGGTGATCCGGCAGGGCAGCCAGGAAAGGAATTATACTCTCAGCCGCCTGCCAACCAGTGCGCTGATTGAGCCTGGAGCGGTACAGGCCGGCAGCATCCTGGTGCAGGATGTGGCCACTGGGCAGATCGAGTTGGAGTGGACTCTTACCGAGATGGGGGAGAACCCCCGCACCGTGGTGCTCAGGCGTACCCTGAACGTTGCGGCTGCCCAGAGTAACAAGTAAGGAGCCTGTCTGTATGCGGCGCCTGCTGGCCATACTGGTGTTTATCTCGCTGGCCTGGGCGCAGGATTTTTCCCGCGACGACTACCTGCACTCCTTTCCTGATCAGCGCCTGGAGCTGTTTCCTGGCGGTAAGTGGCCCTATCTGGGCCTTACTCGCAGAACCCGCCTCGAGCAGTGCAGGAACCAGGATCCCCGCACCTGCCGTTACGAGTGGTGGCTGCCTTTTAGCACTACCGAGGCTACCCGGGATGTAGCCCGGGATATGCGCCGGGCCTGGCAACGCTTTGAGGAACGGTACTGGTGGCGGGTGCAGACTGCTTTGAATCAGCCGGGCTTTCCGCTAATGTTCTGCACAGCAGGCCTGAGCCTGGGTCCTCTTAACCCGCCCCGTCCTGCCATTGCCATAGAGGCCAATCCAGAGCACTTCCCGGCAAACTTTCCTTTGCCCCTGCCGGGTACCCTGCCTGCCAGCGCCGGGATGCACCGGCTGGATACCTACTGGCCTCTGCCGCAGGTACCTACCGCCGACTTTTGCGATGGGCTGCAAGTAGAGCTTCTGCCTATAATGGTAATTCCTCCTTTTTGTGTGCGGGAACGGGTAACCGGCTTCCAGTGGTGTACGCCGGGCTTCCCGGATCAGCCTCTGTGGTTCAATGAGCAACGCGCCGCTGACAACGTTCGGAATGCTATTCAGCACGGAATGCAGGTCTATTTTCCGCAGTACCAGGCTGATGTGCTGCAGGCGCTGGCGCCCCGCATTGACCCGGCCGCAGGGGCGGTCTTCGCCCCCCTACCCTGGCAGGCCCATCTGAGCGGGACCGGGGCTATCCTGGCGGCAGTTGGGGAGATCAATCCTGATCCGGTCCGGGCCGGAGCTGCCCTGCAGTCTATTGCGGATACCCTGCTCCAGGCCCGGCTGGGATACCTGGAGCGCAGCCTGCTGCTGCCGTACTACGGCCAGAGCTTCCGGGCCCTGAGTCAGATACACCCGTTTGGGCCAGCAGCGAGCCGGCTCTGCCAGGTACTGGGCAATTGCGCCGAAGACCTGCTCGAGCAGGCTCTCCGCACTGCTGGGGCCACCGCTAACCTTACCGGGCTGCGGGCCCCTTATGCGCCGGGATTCTGGCGGTTGGAGCAGCTTAAGCGCTACTTCCCCCCCAGCCATCCAGTGATTCAGGAGGTTTTTGGCTACGCCAGCTTTTTCCAGGCCTTCAATCAGCTGACTCTGGGCATCGTGCCTGACATTACTGCCCGCTGGGCACCGGGGGAGTATGTAGCAGCCCAGCTGATGCGGACGCTGGGGTACTGGTTTGTGCCGGTCATATTCGAGATAATTCCACAGCCCCCCTGGATAGTGCCGGTCCCTGATCTTCCCCGGCTGCGCCCGGTGCCACCCTACTTTCTACCTTACGTGCTGGAGCGCACCCATTACTCCTGGATTAGCGTCCCGGAGGGCTACCTGATCCCCCGCGTAAGAGGGCTGCCGGGAGGAAATATAACCGGCTTTGCAGGCTGGGACACCGACCAGCTGTACCGGTATCTGCTGCGTTAGGAGAGGCTATGCGCCGTTTTGTGCTACTTTGTTGGGCTGTACTGGGGCTGGGTGCTGCCCAGGCCGGCGGGGTGGATGATCTGGTCCGGGTCTATGACTGGGTGCGGCACGGTCTCTGCATCGCCCGCATCACCTGTGCTCTGCCCGCTGATGTGCTGGTACCCACCCGTTTTGCCGACTACCGCCCCCACCTTGAGCAGGGGCAGGAGATCCTGCTGATGGTGCCTCCCGGGCGTATCACCTGGACCTACGATCTCCTGGCCCGGCGCTTTCAGGGAGACCGCAGCCTCTGGCCGCGGCTACGGATCCTGGTAGACCAGAAAGACCGTGAGGCCCTGGCGGGCTGGGAGACGCCGGCGCTGCGGAGCCATGTGCGAATAGTCAGTGGCAGTGCTCAGGGCGGTGACGCCCTTTCGGCCCTAACCGGGAGCGGCCTCTGGCTAGCGCATATCCGGGGCGCCAACCTGGACCGGCTCTATCTGGTGGTAGGCAATGACCTCTGGTTGGAGCCGCACGGTCCTGTGGCGGCCCAGCTCAGACCGCTGGTGCTGCTGGCCATCCAGCATATTGAACAGATCGCCCAGCGCGAACAGGAGGTGCAGTAATGCGCTGGGCAGTCTTACTGGCTTTTATCCTGGCTACCCTGGCCTGGGCCCAGGTTGCTTTTAACCCCCAGCCCCAGGTACAGCGGCTGCGTCTGGAGGAAGAGGTGGTGCGCTTTATCACCTTTCGTACCCAGCACCTGATCCTGGTGGGCAGCACCCCGCCGGTGCGGGGCCTGGAGCGCATTCTGACCGGTAAGACCCTGGTAGTGGTAACTGGGGAACAGGACCGGGCCCGTCTGGCCTGGCTGTCCGGGCAGCGGTTTACCTTGCGGCTGCTGCCAGGCCGGGTCAATGCTGACTTTTTGCTGGCGGATGACCGTTTCCTTATTGCCCGCCAGGGCAATGAATGGCTGCTGCTGGATCATGCCCCCACGGTGTTGACCCTGAGACACCAGCTGACGCTGGCCTTGCAGAGTGTTGGGCGTTAGCATTTTTGGCAAAGCGGCGCCCCCTCTTGTGAGAGGGGGCCTTCTTTTTGTGCCTGTTACCGGAAGCGGGCCAGCAGCGCTTGTTGGCCGGGCGTCTCGACCGGGAGGAGGAAGCGCTCCCCATCAAAGACATCTTCCGGCCAGACTGCTTTGCGCAGCAGGGCCTGGCCCTCCTGCAAAACCTGCTCCGGCAGGTCCGGGGCGACCTGCTTCAGCAGGTCCAGCGGTGCGCCCTCCTCGAGGACGCGCTTGAAGAGGTTTTTCTTTCTTATTTTCACATTATCCTCCTATCATGAACCACTATATACCAAAGATATTCTAAGCCTTAGTGTATAATAGAGTCTGATAGGAGGAGAAGATGAAAGCAATCGTCGATAACAAGAAGTTTGCCCATGCTCTGAGTGTGCTGAGCCGGGGTATTTCCAAGCAGGGTTCCCACCACCCGCTTCAGATCGAGGCCAATGGGACTTTGCGCCTCTCGGTCTCCCATGAGCGGGATCTGGAGATGGTCCTGCCCCTGGTGGAGAGTGAGGGACTGCCCTGGACGGCAGCTCTTAATGGTCCCAAGCTGGCCGAGCTGGTGGGTCGGCTGCCACAGGGAGAGCTGACCCTGGCTCTGGAGGGTTCTGCTCTTCAGGTACAGGCAGGGTCGTTCTCGGCCCGGCTTACCCTGGTCCAGGCAGATGGTCTGACCAGGCCAAGCTTTACCCCGGGAACCGTTACAGTACCGGCTGAGAGGCTATGTACTGCACTGAAGGCAGTCCGGTATGCGGTCAGCCGCCAGGTATACCGGGGCATCTTTGAGGGGATTCAGCTCGAGGTCGGCCCCGATCTCAAGGCGGTAGCCAGCGATGGCTATCGTCTGGCTACCTATACGGCTTCCCTGGAAACAGGAGGCCAGGCCTTCAAGGTGGTGCTGCCCCTGGCTGCTGTCGCCGATATTCTCTCTCTGTTTGAGGAGACTGGAGCAGATCTCCAGCTGGCCTACGAGCAGGGCCGGGTCGCGCTTCTGAGCCCGGAGGCCTGCCTGGCCTTTGCGCCCATGGCCGGGGAGTTCCCCGACTACTGGAAGGTCATCCCGCAGAACTTTCTCTGTGAGACGACTCTTAACTCGGCGCAACTGGAAGCTGCCCTCCGCCGGTTGCAGCTGGTTGCAGAACAGCACAATCGGCGGGTGGATCTGCTCTTCGAGAAAGACCAGCTCCATCTGCGGACCGAAGGGGACTACGGCGCCGCCAAGGAGACGATTCCTGCTCGGATGGAAGTGAAAGATGACTTCATTCCGGAAGTTGTCTTCAACGCCCGGTATCTGCTTGAGGCTCTACCGCCAAAAGCCGAGGAGGTACGGCTCCGTTTGAGTGGTACCACGACCCCAGCCATGGTCGTACCAACCGATGGCTCCGGCTATTTGGCGGTGGTGGTGCCGCTGAGGATTTAGTCAGAGGAATAGTGCTGGGGGAATCTCCCCCAGCACACCAGCTTAGAGTAGATATGATCAACGATCCTCTTGAACAGATTCGATCCATCCCCGGCCGGATGCTGATGGCGCTGGCCTGGCATGGCATCAGCTACCTGCAGGCCCCCGCTGTACTGCATCACTATGGCTGGCCGGTCAACAATCTGGCCGATCTGGTGCATCCGGATCGGGTGCTAGAGCATCTGAACAACCACCGGCTGTACCAGTTTGCCCGTACTCATACCACCTCAGTGGACTGGCTGCTGCTGGGGCAGGGAAGCCAGGTTGCTCCCAGCCACCTGATCTTTAACCCCGGTATCTTTGTACAACAGGCTTTGAAACTCAAGCAGGAGAATGAGCTGCTGGGGATCTACCTGCTTTCTGTCCACCATCGTATGACCCCGGTGCAATTTACCCCCGTGCGGCCGGTTTTGCAGCTGTCCCACCCGGCTTTAGGGCCGGGCTTCCCGGTCTACGAGCTGGGCCCGGTGTTGCACTGGAACATAGATGAGGAGCGTTTGCTGATCAAAGGGGCTTTCCGGGCACTGTTACAGGCTCTGGGCAGCAGCAGTACCGCCCCGCTGGGAGTGATGCTGGATGGTAGTATTGCCGGGCTGTGCTTTGAAGGCTATCTGCATCCTGCACAGGCTATTCTGAACTACAGTGTAGTGGAGTGGAGTCTGCTGGAAGCCCTGGGGAGCCGTCCTGAGCCAGGGGAGTGGCGCGACTAAAGCCCGGTTGTGGAGTTTTTACGCCAGCCAGTGCGGGGCCAACCCCCGGACCCGGTTCCAGTCAGGCTTGCGTTCCTGTTCTTCTGACTCCTGAAAAGCTACTGTAGCCTGATTTCTAGTCCATCTGCGAGTTAGGGTGTTGTATCCCAGAGCCAGTAGACGAGCCTTTTGCTTAGGCGAGGGCTCCAGGTTGCCAATTACCTCTGAAGCATCCCCTTTGCTCCAGGCAGTCTGAACCGTGTCATAGCCGTGAGCTTCTAAAAGGCGTAGCTGAACCTCAGTGGCTGGTTGTTTGCGCCAAAGGCGCTCGAGTTCTTCCTCCAGGCGAAAAGGGGGTGGATCGGCCAGGCGTTCAGCCCAGGTCAGGTAGCGCTCGAGCGGGATATTGTGCTGGTAAGCAGCAGGAAGCTCGGCATGTGCAGCCTCAATTGCCTCGCGCCGTGTGGGCGGTTGTGAGAGGGTACGCAGTCGAGGCGCCCGCCGGTCATCATGGTAGATCTCATGCACTCCAAAGAACTCCCAGACCCGGCAGCGATCATCCAGACCCACGTCCATCAGGTCAATCCACAGGTAGTCATCCTTGGGTTTACCGCTCCAGGTCTGGCCTTTGCGCAACAGCCGGGCTGGGCGGCCCAGGGCCTGCTCATACAGGGTAGGTGAAGCAGTTGGCCGGGCCATCACACCCAGGTTAATGCTGGGATCATCGTAGGATTCCACCAGGAGCATGGCATTGGTCAGAATCTGAAAGTCACCGCGCCGGTGGCTCAGGAGTTTTTCTTTGCGCTGAGGATCCTCACCATGGACACTCTGGGCAGAAATCCCAACTGAGCGAAACATGGCCGCCAGGTGTTCGGCATGGGCTACTCCACTCGCATAGACCACACCCTTGCGATCAAGAGCGTGCTCAGCAACAGTTTCTACAATCAGGCGGTTACGTTCGGGAGTATCTACGGCCTGGTTTAGTTGATGATTATCATAGTCTTCGCCGTGTCGTTTGATACGCAGCGGCTGGTTGGTGGAGACCTCCAGGATTTTTGGTGGCACCAGAAAACCCTCGCGTACTGCCTGAGCCAGCCGATAGCTGAAAGCCAGGGTATCAAACAGCGAGAGCAGGCTACGGCCATCGGCCCGGTTGGGAGTAGCCGAGAGGCCCAGCAGAAGCCGTGGTCGAAAGTGCTGAATGACCTGTTCCCAGGTACGGCTACGAGCGTGATGGGCTTCATCGACTACTACCAGGTCAAAGTGCTGCGGGGGGATGTGCTCAAGGCGGCGAGCCAGGCTGGGAATCATCCCAACAGTTACTGGGGTGTGCAGGTCGTTGCGCTTCTTCCAGATCTGCCCCACTTCGAGGCCGGGTAGATTCTCGGCAAATGCTTCTACTGACTGACTCAGCAGCTCTTCAAAATGCACCAGGAACAGGGTCCTGGTAAACCGGGTGGAGAGGTGGACACTCCAGAGTGTCTTTCCTACCCCGGTAGCCATTACCACCAGCTGCCGGTTATGACCTTGCTCAAGCAGGCTCAGCACGTTCTTCAGCGCCATTGTTTGTACTTGATGGAGCTGGGTTAGTGGAGCCGTTGGAGGCGAAAGAGACACCGGCATCAGGAGTATTATATATGCAAACTAAATAGGAGTGGCTCTTCTCATTTGTCCTGCTATCCGGTTGTTCCAGCAGCTACAATCAGTTTATGAACGAGAAGGACCTGATCGGCGGCATGGCCTTACCCCAGGGCGTAATGTTCGTGAGCAAGCACCGGGTCTCGGTGGCCTACCACGACGCCCAGGGCCTGCAACACTACAGCCGCGAGGTCCATCCCCGCTGGCTACGCGCTGGGCCGCTAGGCTCAATGGGACTTCTGCTGCTAGAGGGCGGGCGGGCGATAGGACATATTTACCGGGAGAGCCCGGATTTCAAGGGCATGGTGGTGGCTTCCCTGATTGGCGCTCCGATAGGCCTGCTGCTGCGGGAAATAATCACCGCACCGGAGTGGCAGCGGCTGCTGTTTGCCCTGGTCTTCCTGGGCGGGATGTTCTGGGTCTTTTACCGCTTCCACCCGCCCTTCCGGCAGGGCGTCCTGAACCTGGGTCGCTACCACGGGGCCGAGCATATGGTGGCCCATACTGTAGAGAAAGGTCTGCCCCTCACCCTGGAGCAGGCCAGGCAGCAGCCCCGGCTGCACCGCTCCTGCGGCACCAACCTGGCTGTCCTGACCCTGCCGCTGATCCCCATCTCGGTGTTGCTGCCTTTCTGGGCCTACATGCTACTGCTGTTACCGCTGCTGCCGCTGTTTGGCTGGACGGCCAGGAACGCCGACCAGAATCCCCTGGCCAGCCGCCTGCTGCAATTTGGTCTGTGGGGCCAGCGCTATACCGTGGCCCAGCCGGAAGAGCGGCACCTCGAGGCTGCTCTGAGGGCCATGCAGGGGTTGGTGGATTAAAAGAGTCCCCCCTGAGACCCGGAATCTCAGGGGGGTGGGAGCTTTAGGATGTTCTCTGGTGGCGGAACCACCAGAGGGCGAGCATTAGCCCGGTTACAGCAACCCCTGTGAGGGGGCCGCTAAACCAGGCGATGAACTGGGCAGCGAAAACAGCTGCCCACTGCAGGTACTTCATATATCCACCTCCTTTCCCCTTGGGGGGGCAGGAGGTCCTGTGTCTAACTGTCAAGCTCCCCGGAGAGCCTGACAAACGCAGGCCCTCCTATTGAGGGATTATATATCATTAGCGCCGGAGCGACTACCCTTACCGGAGCCTGGTGAGGCTTTAGCTGGCCCGGGCTAGCTGGTCGCGTAGCCGTTCAACCTCCTTCAGGCGCTCCCGGTACTGGCGCATCAGCCGACGGTACTGGCTGGGCTTGCATATCCCTGCCGGGGGCTCCCAGTCCCTGCCCAGGTAATGGTGTACCCACTTCCCATCCCGCTTTATGCGCAGGTAGGGGTAGGGGCCGTGAAGCAGCCCCTGCTGGCAACGACACTTTTTCCCGCATTTGATCTGCCGCCATTTAATTCCCAGTGGGATCAGACTAGCCAGAGCGGCTTGCAGGCGCTTTAGCTCGTTTTCATGGTAGGCGAGCTGATGAGGGGTGGTCATGAGTGTAACCTCCTATCAGCCCAAATCTTACACCCATATCTTAGTTATTACTATAATAAAACCCGATAGGAGATACACCGGGCCAGCTACACCAGACCCGTGCGGCAGGTATCATTCACGATATTCCTCCAAAACTGGCTAGTCCCGGTACCACGGGGCCAGCATGGTATGGGTGCGCGGGCCGGGCTTCAAGGTACGCTTCAGATACAGCGCCCGGGAGGGGACTGCTACGCCCCAGTATTGGTGGTTATAAATGCGGAGGTAGTCCTGCTGCTTGCGTAGCACCACCTGGCGGTTATAGCGCAGATCGTACTCAATGGCGCAGGGGCCTTCCGGGTTGTGCCAGACGGCATCGGGGGTGGAGTCCAGGTGTATGGTGCCGGCGTCGTTGACCCAGTCCTCACCCCGGGCCCTGAGGGCGTAGCGCATTTCGGCTACCCCAGCTAGGTGCCGCAGGGTAAAACCTTCCTCTTCTGCCAGCGCCTCGAGTGTCACAAATCTTACCTGGAGAGGCTGGCCCTTGAGAATCTCTGCAATGCTGCGCTCTACCACCACCACCCCCGGTAGACTGGCTGGCTGAACTGCTGGCCAGCGCCGGGCGAACTGTTGCCAGCTATAGGCTTTATCGCAGTGCAGGGCCTGTAATGGGGTCTCAACGAGTGTTGCCACCCGCATCCCCCGGCACGATCAGAATCTGCATTCTGGTACCTGGCTCCAGGCTCCATACCCGTACCACACTGGTCATATCAGGCGGGGCAGCAATCTGTCTGGCCGAGCCAGCCAGAAGGGTTAGTCCAAGTGGAGGTGGGACGGTAGCAGTGGCAATCCCTCCGCCAGGCAGAATGGTGGTGGTGCTGGCCCTGGTGTAAAAGTCAATGTAAGATACCAGGCCGGTGGCTGCTCCCCGCAGGAGATTGTTTAGCAGGTTGGGGGTCTGCTCGCTGACACTGGCAGGTATCCCAGCGATGCCGCGCTCATCCAAACCAACCGCCCGCACCACATAAGCCCGACGACCTTTGTAAGCCCGGTCAAACTGTATCTGCAGGCGCCCGGCCCGGTCCAGGGTGGCGGCGCCAAAGAAATGGTAGCCCTCGGTAGTGCGTACCATCAGCGCAGCCTGGGTTGAGCCCTCGGGGATTACTACCCCTGAGATCAGCTCCCCCTTCTGCTTTTCCCCGATCTCAAAGGGGTACTCGGTCAGAACCAGGTTGGGGGCCGGGGTAGGAGGGGCTGGCCTGGACAGTGGCCCGGTGCCAGGCATGGGCGCCAGGAGGTCATTGGCTGTACCTGGAGCGGGTACGGGGGCGGGTATAGGAGCAGCTGCAGGAGCCGGCGCCGGGATAGCGGGCCTGATCTCACCTGCTGGTGCAGAGACGGTAGGGGGTGGGTTTGCGGGAGCCTGTCCCAGGTTATTATCTGCACGGTCAGCATTCTGATCGACCGGGGACAGGGCCAGATGCCGGCCTTCAGGAGTGGGCTGACGCATGGCAGTATGCTCGGTCTGAGCCCGGGCTTCGCTCTGGAAAACTACTGGGCTGCGTCCTTCCCGCCGGCTGCCTTCCAGTACAGTGTGTCTGTTGCTGGCAGCGACCAGACTGGCTACATAGTTATTTGCAGCCCCCGGTGCTGCTCCTGGCTGGCCTGCCTCACCGGCGTTGGCAGCTGGGTCTTGGAGAGCAACCACACTGGCTGCGGCGGGCGGCTGCTGGGCGCGGGCAAGCGTGACTGGATTGAAGGCTGGGGCTGGGGCAGTAGTCGCCACTACACCGGTACCACCACCAGCTGCGGCCGCCGTCGGAGGGACAGCCGGGGGCGCCGGGGTAGCGGCATACTCAGGTAGAGGGGGCGGTGGTACCGGCTGGGCATTAGGACCTGCACCCCAGGCTCCGGGAGCCGGAGGCATGGGAACAGGAGGAGTGGCACCAGGCTGGGTGGGAACGGCTCCGCCGGCCGGGTCCATACCGGGCGGCACGGCCATTTCTGGAGAAGGGGGCGCTGCTCCCATCTCCACTGGGTGGGGACTGGCTACCGGGAGACCGCCTGCCAGATTGTTTGTGGCGGGGGCTGTAGCTGGTGTAGTGGTTTCGACGGCAGGAGGCGCCTGCCTTCCAGCCAGCGCCTGACTCAGGGCCGGCCAGAAAGCCCAGAGCGTGCCCCCCAGCAGAACCAGCAGGCCCAGTATTACCGCCATCAGCCGGTAGTTGAAATGGGTTCTGTCCCGGCGGGGATCCTTTATGCCCAGCCAGCGGTTGAGCAGACCCTGAGTCTTCTCCACTGATCTAGCCCGCCGAGCCGCGCCGGCAAATTCTTTCAGGGTGGTCTTATGAACCTGGTTGGGCGGCGGGATGGCCTCCGGGTCCTGCAGGCTCTTGAGCGCATCCAGCAGCTCTGGCCGCTCCCGCTGGATCCGGCGCAGGGCCTGTTCAAAGGCCGGGGTATTGGGCTCGGGCAGCTCTCCCCCCAGGGCCAGGCGGAGGGCCTCGAGGGTCTCCCTCATATATTGTTGGCTTACAGGAGTTTGCATGTTATTATCTTAGCAGGGGAACACCGGTGGTTAGTGTAGCGGGTGAGAACCCCTGCAAGTGACACGGAGCAATGATATACCTAAAGAGGAGAGGAGAAGCTTATGAACTTGTACAAACCGCTGTTTTTCATCGGCTTGATGTTGCTGGGCGTGGCCTTCGGGCAGACGATAGAGCAGGATGCTGCCAACCGGGTGGGGGATATACTCTGCCCGTTTGTCAATATCCTGACCGGGACGGTTGGGCGTCTGATCATCATCGCGTTGCTGGCAGTCGCGGTAGTGATGTATTTTGCTATCGATTCACGCGCTGCTAAGGGCCTGGCCGTTGCTGCCGGTATCGGGGCCATCCTGCTATTTAACTTTGGCTCCATTCAGCAGGTTTTTACCGGGCTGACGCTGAATACCGCGGCTAACCCTGGAACTGGACCGCGTGTAGAAGGTAATACTATTTTTTGTACCAGACCCCGGCAGTAAGAGCAGCCTCAATAGTGAGCCATGGAACCCCTTCGCTGCCCAAACCTGGACCGGGTATATACCGTCATGGGCTACCAGCCGGTGCAGATCGGGCTGGCTGGCCTGGTCCTGTTTGGCGGGATGCAGCTCGGCAATGGCCTGGGCTGGGGCTGGTGGGGGATTGGCGGCTCGTTCCTGGCCGCTTTTGTAGTTTTGCGCTTCTCCGGGTTGTTGCGTGACAACTTCCCTGGCCGGGCCCTGATACATCTGCAAAAGAACATTGCTATGGGCCAGCATTACCGGCCTGACCGTGACCGCCAGCACGTACCCCTGGTGCTGGATCCGCACCTGATCGACGATTGAGAGGCACAGTGTACAGCAAGCCGTTACACACACTGCTACCCTACTGGGAGATTCACCAGGGGGTGATGTTCTTAGAGGACGGCCGGTTTGAGGTGGGGGTGGCAGCAGACGTAGGGCCTGATCTGTTTCGCACCCATGGCGACCGGCTGGGCTTGCTGAACCAGCTGCGGGGAGTGCTGGAAAGCGTGGTGCCTGCTGGGGAGCGGCTGCGCATCATCGTGGAGTCCCGCTACGGCAGTGTTGAGGAGATTGCTGCTTACCGTGCTGGTAAGAATCGGGGCCAGCCAGTCTTCCGGATACTGGCGGAGGAGCGGGCCCGGATGCAGGAAGACCTGGCCGGTAAAGGCCAGCGCCTGAGCTGGCGGGTTTATTTCATAGTAAGCGGCGGGGAGAAGCGGGTGGGAGGCGGCAACCCGCTAACCTACCTGCTGGGCCGGGCGGCGGCGGCGCTTGGATCTGGTGGAAAGGCGGCTCACTACACGCCTTTTGCCCCGCTGGAACTCGAGCAGACTTTAGAACAGGCCCGGGCCATTCGGGAGAGCCTGGTGGGGTATTTGCAGCGGGCGGGGTTTGCAGCTGAAGCCATGGACGACCAGGCAATCTTTGCTCTGTGCTACCGCTTTCTCAATGATCACGAACCCCCCAACCCATACCTGCCCGATTTTGCATATGCCACCGAGCAGACCCTGAAGCGCAACCCCGAGCTGGACCCGCAAACCCTGAAGCGCAGTCTGAGTAATACCGAGATTTATAATGTGGCCCGGGACTACCTGCACTTAGGCCTGGATTATCTACGCCTGTATTACATGTACGGGCCACCCAGCAGTACCGAGTACGGTCTGCTCAACCGGGCGTTGCTGCGAGAGCGGGCCTATCTGGTGCTGGATGTGGAGCATTCGGTGCAGAGCCAGGTGATGCAGGGGCTGGAGAACCGCAAGAGGCAGGCCTGGCAGCTTAACAACGATACCAGCACGGCCCCGGAGTCCAGTGTGGCCAATGCGGTGGGGGATCTGCTGGAGGCCCTGCGGCGGCAGGAGCGCACTGGCGAGCACTTTCTGCGCTGGGGAGCTAGCCTGCTGATACGGGGTGACAGCGTAGAAGACCTGGACGCTATCGAGCGGATACTACTGCCCCGCTTAGGGGATACCCTGGGGGCCCGGTGGCGGCGCAGCCGGGAGTACCTGGCCTATCCGCTGAGCCTGCTGCTGCCGTTCTCGGGCCGGAGTCAGGACACGCGGTTTACTGCTCTGAGCGATAATGTTAGCCAGGCAGCGGTGTTTTTTGGCCCCTGGGTGCGGCCAAAGCTCAAGAGCGCTACCTGCTTGACCACCAACCGCTACGCTAGTTTTACTAACATTGATCTCTTTGATCCCAAGGCTACCAACTGGAATACTGCTGTGGTGGGCGCTTCCGGCTCCGGTAAGACCTTTACCGTGCAGATGCTGCTCTCTGATGCGATGGCAGATGGCGGCCTGGATCTCATTATTATCGATAAGAAGGGCGATTATACCCCCCTGGTCACCCTGGCCCAGGGTGCCGTCATTCCCATTGCGCCCGGAGCAGGGGTCCGGCTTAACATGTTCGATCTGCCAGCCGGTGAGACCGAGCCGTCGGAGGAGAAGCTCTCCTTTTTACAGCGGGTCTTTCATATTCTGAAAAGCGGCGCCCCGGACGACGAACTTTTTCTCAAGGAGCAGCTCTGGATGGAAGCGGTGCGGACCGCTTACCAAGCCGCCCTGGAGCGGACTCCGGGGGAGGATACTTTTCACCTGGGCCGTCCTGTCACCCTATCCGATGTGCTCAACACCCTGCCCAACCTGAGTAAACTCTCGAGCCGGGCTATTGGGGCAGAGGAGAAAATTCTAGCCCGCAAGCTGGCAGTGGAACTAGGGGTCTGGACTCAGGGGGCGATGGGACGCTTCCTGGACGGTCAGACCACTGTAAAGATGGGGGACAATCCAGTCATCTACTTTGACATTGCCGGGTTTGACGCTTTTGACGATCCCCGGGTAACCGCACTGGGCATTACCCTGATTGCCCAGCTAATTTATGCCCGGCTGAATAACAGCCCACGGGACCGGAAGAAAATCATCATTTTTGATGAGGCCCACGCGGTCTTCAAGATTGAAGCTTCAGCTGCTTTAGTGGTGGATCTTTACCGGCGGGCTCGCTCTTATGGGGCCGGAATCTGGACCATTACCCAGAGCATTGCCGACTACCAGGGTCCCTATGTCCGTGGGGTGCTGGACTCCACCAGCATTTTTATGGTCCTGCGGATACCTGAGCAGGAGTCTTTAGCGGTGGAGACTCTGGGCCTGCCGTCTAGCGTGGCGGAGTATCTGATGACCCTGGAGCGCCGTAGTGGCGAGTGGAGCGAGCTGCTCTACGTGTTGCGAGGGGAGGATAGCCGCTTGCGAGGTGACATTCTGCGGGTGGCCCCTACCCCGCTTGACTACTGGGCCTTTACCTCGAGTGCTTCTGACGTGGCTAAAAGGCGCCGGCTGGAGGCCCAGAAGGGTCTTTTGCCTGCACTGGGTGAGCTATCCGGGGTGGATACCAGCCGGTACCGGGACTGGTTTGAGGAGGCGGTATGCGGAAGGTAGCGGTGAGCATTCTGGCAATGGTAGGTTTCTGGGGTAGCGGTCTGGCCAATCAGCCGGAGTTTACCTTTTTTACTGCCCCCAATCTGCGGGTAGCTGAGCCCACTATTAATACAGTGGCTATCAATACCGGGGTACCCATCCTGGATGCGGCCCTGGTTTTTCTGGCGCGGGATGCGCTGGGCCTGCCAGTTACTCCTGGCTCCCAGGGGCAGCAGATGACCCTCAGCCAGCTGCTGGGCCGAGTCTGTGTTGCCCACGAGGGTCGGGCACTGGGTCACCTGGTCTGCCCTTTGAACAGTCTGTACCGGCGTACCATCAATCTGATTAACAGCCTGGGAGATCGGGCAGGGAATCTGGCTAATGATGTGCTCAACGAGTTTCTGGGCCGTCTGGGAGCAGCTCTGAATGCTCATGTGAATCACCTGCTGGCTGGCACAGTAGGGGCTAATGTAATCAATAGCGTTGCTACTGCTCTGTGGGAGACCGAGGCCTGGCTGGCCAATACGATCAATACCGTTGAGTGGGAGCTGCGCCGGATGGCCAGCCAGACCACCAATAGCTGGATTGCCTCGATTTTTCCCGAGCAGATGATTAACCTTGATCCTCCGCCAACGCGCACGTATGGTCCTGTAGACGGCCTGGTAGTACCTCCACCCAATCCCCGCAATGCCCCCGACACGCTACCTGCCAGTCCGGTTCCGGTTCCTCAGGCAGTCAGCCCTGCGCAACGGGCCCAGGCCGAGGAGCAGGTGGGTGACCTGCTGAAAACCATGCAGGCGGCTAATATCCATGCCAATCTTTCCGCCCAGCAGGCCGAGCAGACCCGGCAGGGCCTGCGCACCCTGGGGGCTGAGGTAAACCGGCTGGCTCCGAGCACCGGAGAGGTTGCCGAGACCTTGAGTACGATCCCGCTCAGCATGTCGGCCCGGGCTGAAGAGGTGGCAACGGCTGGCATGAATGCGGTGCGGGCCCAGCCTTCAGTGCGGGGGGTGCTGGTAGAACTGGGGGAGATGCAGGTCAACACCCTGCGCATGAAACTGACTTCGGAGGACCGGCTGGTAGAACTGGTGCGGGCGCAGGTAATGGCCCAGGCCTCGACCAACCAGATCCTGGCCAAACAGACCCAGATGATTCTGCGTCGGCAGATGGAAGACCTGGAGGTGCTGCGAGGGGAGGGCCGGATGGCCGCTGAGGCTCTTGTAGAGGAGATGTACCGTACTGACGCCATGCTAAACGGCATGTTCCAGCTTCCCATTGAGCTTTCACGGCGACAGGCTGAGATGAGCAACTTCTACTGATGAGGGTGCTGTGGTCCGGGTCTTACTGCTGTTACTGCTGTTACTGCTGCCGGTTGGAGCACTGGCCAACCAGCCGGCTGGCGGTGCGCCCACCACTGCCGTAACTCCGCACGAGGCTATAGATATAATCCAGACCCTGGCCGATCCGGCCCAGTATGTCCAGTATTTCCCCGATACCGACCGCTGGCTGCCCTGGTTTGGCCAGCGGGTGCGGGAGTTCCGGGTTCCGCAAACTCTGTATTATATGGGGCTGTTTTTGCTCCTGGCTGGGGTGGCCTTCCTGGTCTACCAGCTGATGCTGGGCCTGCGCCCCGCTGTTGATGTTCTGGTGAGGGCGCTGGTGGTGGTGGTGCTCTGGCAGATGATGGTGCTCACGCCCAGTCAGGTTCAGGATGACTGTAGTGAGACGACCCGGAATCAGTTTCCCTGCCAGATCCAGCTCAGTGATCCGCAACTCCAGAACCTACCGGTGCTTGAAGAGACTCAGATTAACGGCGAGCGTGGTTTTCATGTGGTGAACAGGCAGATTTATGTCAGGCACCCCGTAGCCCATGAGCTGCCCAGCCACTATCTAGTTAAGCGGCTCTTTCGGGATGTGATGCTGGCTAATGGTAATGCGGCGATCATGGCTTCGTTGCAGCGTGAGGCGGTAGGTATCCAGCGCACTCGGGATACTGTCATGACTCTCAGTATGGTCTCCTGGACCGCAGCCGGAGCGACTTCTGTAGTAGACTCAGTGCCTGCTAAAGTGCGCTGTTTGGCTGGGGGGGCTGGTGGTGCTGTGACGGCAGACACCCTTGCTGGTCTTTCTGGTCAAGCAGTCCAGGGCTGCTTGATGGCCGCTGGGGGGGCATCGGAGATCGCCCGCAATGTTGGCGCTGTGCTGAATACAGTACGCTCGGCCCTGATTCTGGGGCCGATGCTGGTTATTGCCACCTTTCACACTATCAATACCATTGCCGGGATCTACCTGTACTCCTTGCTGTTTTTAATGCCTTTGTTGATCCCGCTGGTGCTGATTGCTGGAACAGGAGTGATGGCCACCGCTGCCAAGTTTGGTCTGGTAGCCATGATCACACCTTTAATCAGCGGTGTTCTGCTCTCCACCGGCCTCAGCCTGTCATACTCGTACTCGTCCCAGCGGGTTAATGAACTTAATGCCCAGGCTGAACGCTTGAGGCAGCTCCGGATACCTCCACAGGCCGCGGTCTTTGCGCCAATTAACAATACCGTAGCGGCCCGTCAACTCCACAACCTGCGTCAGTGTATGCAGGCAAGCGCCAACAATGTGGTGGCAGAAGGTTTGATCTGTAATGGGAACACTGATGATTTTCTTAGAAGAGAGCTACCCCCTTATTTTGGTAATCCAATTAGAATACCTGCAGATCGTGATTATAGACATGCTGCTGTTTTGCGTGCGGCTATCGAGCAGACAGTTCCTCGGTTCGCTAATGCTCCTGGCGGTAACTGGGAACATTTGCAACCAGCACAGAAAGCTGCAATATACCAGGACCTTACCCGGCTGCTGGGGAGTGATACTACCTCTTCTACGATGGGCAATACCGAAGGTATGCTGCGATTTTTTCAGCAACACCAGGCCTACCCCGATTTCTTGCCTCGTGGTGATATAGGAGTATTTGCTTTCGGTTTGCAAGGAATGGACCGCCGTCGCACCCGTGAACTGCTACATGGAATGCGTACTATAGCGTTTAATGCTGGTAGCCTGCCACAAAACTCGCTGCTAACAGCCCAGGATACCTGGGCCAACGGCAACAAGTCCCTGAGCTTGATGAACAACATGGTGGCCGCAAATGCTTCCGTCAGGGATTTTCAGGGCTTGCTTACCGGCGCCTTGCGCAACAAGATGCTCAACCTGATACTGCTTACCATAGTGGCGGTAGGCATTACCGTTGCCATCCTGGGAGTGGTAACCCAGATGCTGGGTGCCTTCTTCGGCGCACTAGTTAGTGTGGGGGCTAGCGGTCTAGCCGCTGTGCAACGGGCGGGGGGAGGCTTCTCTGATGCGGGACGCTGGTCATCTGATCGAGATGGCCGTGGTAGTGGTAATAACAATAGTGGTGGCGGTAGTGGTAGCGCTGGTAGTGGTGGTAGCGGTAGTAACCCGAGGCAGAATACTCCAACCGGCCGGACACCCTGATTCTCATCCAGCGACTTTTGAAACACCGCACAGTGCTACGATGGGGGCATGGATGTGCTGACTCTGGGAGGACTTGTCCTGATGGCCTTTTGGGCCTGGCAGGCTATTGCTGGCTATGGTGATTCATATAATGATTACCAGCGCAGCAGAGAGAGTCGGGAAAGTGAGTGGCCCGAGGAAAGGGATGACGGTGGGGATGGCGGAGGACCGGACCTGGATATGGGGATTTAGCCACGGGTCTTTTCTTATACTTTTGCCTGTTTGCACGGAGGTTTTGATGAGAATACTTTTGCCCATAGTGCTAGTTGCTTTTTTCTCAGGCACAACCCTGGCCAATCCACTGCTGACCCCCGAGTTCTGGCAAACCGCGACCCCGGCCAGCCTGGAACAGGTGGTTCGAGCCGGCGCTCAAGTAAATACACGCAACCAGGATGGTCTAACGCCGCTGCACTTTGCTGCGGCCATCAGTACCAACCCAGCAATTATCGAGGCCCTGGTTCGGCTGGGTGCTCAGGTGAATGCACGGACTCCAGTGGGTTCGACACCCCTTCATTTTGCTGCGGGCTTAAGCGCTACCCCCGCCATCATTGAGGCTCTGGTTCGGCGGGGGGCCGAGATAAATGCGCGGAATCAGCGAGGAATGACCCCCCTGCACTATGCGGCAGCCAAAAGCACTACTTCGGCCATTCCCGTGACACTGCTGGAGCTGGGGGCCGACCCCAGAGTGCGTACCTCGGCGGGCAGCACCGCCTGGGATCTGATTCAACGGAATCAGACACTGCAAAACACCCCGGCCTTTCGGCGGCTCAGCGAGATACGGTTTTAGCAGAAGCACCGGCCTGGCCGGGCCTTTCAGGCCGCCAGTCGAACGTGAGTGTGTTGCCGGTTGTGTAGGTGATTGTACATAACTCCCGGCGATCCCGGTGCATCGCTCTGTGGCGATTAATGCCCAGGTAGTGAAAATGGCGCTTGCAGGTATGGCAGTAGCAGGTTTTCATTGCGGTCTCCTTCTCGTTAGTTGGATCAACCATTCCGCCCCAGCGCCCTCGAGTAACTCTCCGCCACCTGGACAAGAGAGCTTTCGGCGTAGATCTGGGTGGTCTTGGGATTGAGGTGGCCCAGGAATTTCTGCAACTGCTCCTGCGGCATCCCCCGGTCTAACAGAATCTGGGCGATGGAGTGGCGCAGCAGGTGGGGGTAGACTCTTTTGTTAATGCCTGCTGCCAGTGCGGCCTGGTGGATCAGCTTCTGGATAGCCCGCTGGGAGTAGCGGTTATGCCGGTTGCTCTCAAAGAGGTAGCCCCGGGTCCTTCCTCCGAGGTGCATCCGCAACTCCTGGGCCAGGCCGGTCAGGATAGGCACGTAGCGCACCGAGTCTTTCTTGGCCTTGGAGATGTATGCCTGGGGAGCCTGGCCGTCGAGGGATACATCCTCCACCCGGAGGTTCACAAACTCGCTGACCCGGGCCCCGGTATAAAACAGAGTCTTGAGCATCAGACCGTAGACCGGCTTCTTCTGGTTCAGGCGGTAGGCCGCCTCGAGCAGCTGCTCGATCTCCTGGGCGCTCAGGCGCTCCACCGTCCGCCGGCGGTTGGAGGGCTGGGTGAGTTCCAGGGCCCGGCGTACCCGCTCGACTACATACTTGGTCTGGTCGTAGTCCAGGTGAGCCTTGCGCCAGAGGCGGGTGGTCTCTCCGATCACCCACTCGAGTTCAGAGTTCGCTTTCGATTTCTGACCACGCACTTCAGTCAGTTTTAGAGAGGTTTGGAGGTTCATATGCCATCAGGATAGCACAAATAGTTCGCTGTTTGTATCTTGTGCGCACTTGTGGGGTAGGCCTTCCTGACAGATCAATCATGAGAACCATCCTGAAAGTCCATCCCACAGTCCGCCAATGCTGCTACAATTTCGCTTGTTTACAAGGAGGCTCCGATGAGGACACTTTTACCTATCGTACTGACCATTCTCTTCTCTGGCACTGCCCTGGCTAACCCTTTGCTGACCCCCGAGTTCTGGCGAACCGCAACTCCAGCCAGTCTGGAGCAGGCCGTTCAGACCGGAGCCCAGGTGAATGCGCGGAGTCAGCGTGGTGGGACACCGCTTCACTATGCTGCTCTCATTAATACCAACCCTGCCGTCATCGAGACCCTGGTGCGACTGGGTGCCCAGGTGAATGCCCGGGATCAGGGTGGTGGGACACCGCTTCACTATGCCGCTCTCACTAATACCAACCCCGCCATCATCGAGACCCTGGTCAGGCTGGGTGCAGAGGTGAATGTGCGGGATCAGACTGATTGGACGCCGCTTTACTTTGCTGCACATCGCAACGCCAACCCCGCCATCATCGAGACCCTGGTCAGGCTGGGTGCAGAGGTGAATGTGCGGGATCGTCTGTTTGGTCAGACACCACTTCACCGTGCTGCAAGCAGCAATACCAATCCTGCCGCCATCGAGACCCTGGTCAGGCTGGGTGCAGAGGTGAGTGCGCGGGATCCGTTTGGTTGGACGCCGCTTCACTTTGCTGCAAGCAGGAACACCAATCCTGCCGTCATCGAGACCCTGGTCAGGCTGGGTATAGAGGTGAATACACGGGATCGGGATGGTCGGACGCCGTTTCACCTGGCAACACGCTTCGGAAGAAGCTCTGATGTGGTTCTGAAGCTGCTGGAGTTGGGGGCCGACCCCAGAGCTCGTACCGCTATGGGTGAGACGCCCTGGACTCTTATCCAGCAAAACCCAGAACTGAGGGACACCCCGGCCTTTTGGAGGCTCAACGAGCTGCGGTTCTAGGGGCGCGATGAAAAAAGTATCGGAGACCCGGTTGCAGACGCAGACCAGCCTGAACCACCACGTCCTGGCTATAGTGCTGGGCGCCGTGGGTATTGTGGCTGCGATTAACTTTGCCTAGCAGGTACAAGTAACAAGGCCCCACTTCGGTGGGGCTGTTTTTGTCTGGGGAGTTGCCGGGGTTTCTTACACCCATGTCCATTCCATGGGTGTAAGACTCGCTCTTCCCGGTCTTCTCATTTTTGCCTGCCAGCCGTCCCACTCTTGCCTACAATTAGAGCATGTATGCCTGGTGCTACTTGCTAACCAGCCTGCCAACAGCGGGTCTGCTGGCCCCGGTCGGCCTGGCCTGGACCCTGGGTCGGTAGCTGGAGGCAGGCTGGCATTGCTTTGACCAGGTCTCTTCTCATCTTTCCCGGTTGCAGTTTCGCTTTTTCCTCTATATTCGATCTATGGATGAGGCCCAGGCGCTTGAGATGTTACAGGAGTTTGCCACCGAGTTGCTGGATCTGGCTGCCCATTACGGGGAGCCTTTGGTGATTGAGATCCGGGAGACCGGGCTGGTCATTGCTCTGCCGCAAGCGGTATTTGAGGGCCCTGAGCAGCTGCGGGAGATACAGAACCTGCTGCTTCAAGCAGTCAAGGCCAGGCCAGTTAAGGAGGCTTAGTGAGCACAGTAGTTTTCCGGCGCCTTCACCCGACCCGGCTGGCCCTGGGTATTGCCTGGGTCATTCTGACCATGGCCGGCCTGGCCTACCATACCTACCGCCAGATGGAGGGGCAGCGGATCAGGCTCGAGCAAGCCGGCTGGGGCCGGTATCTGGAGGCTACCGATAAAGGACAGTTTTACTGGCGCTGTCTGAATCATACCCAGTGTTCGCAGATTCTGGGTCAGGACACCCTGGATAACACTACCATCACGGTATTTGTGCTGGTGCTGGCCCTGGGTCTGGGGGTAGTCATACGCCCTCAGCGCTATACTCCCAGGCGCACTCTGTCCCAGCGCTGGGCTGGTGAGGCCGATATTCGTCCCTTAGTAGAAAAACGCAGCCCTAAAGAGATTATCAACGCGGCCATCAGAAACCCCGACGGCCATACCCTGAGCGGCTACCTGGGGGTCTGGACTGACCCCGCCAACCCCAAAAGACGCTACTTCCTGCGCCCTACTAAGCGCATCAACGACATTCACTCCCTGACCTATGCCGGTACTGGTGGGGGTAAGACGGTAGGTTCCTTCCGGCCCCGTATTGCGCTGGATGCCGCCGAAGGAAATATCGCGGTGGTGCTGGACACCAAGTACCCCAATCCCAATGACTCCTATCTGGACATGCGCGATTACTTTCGCGCCTTTGGCCGCCAGATGCTTATCATCAGCCCTTTTGAGGCTGGGATCGGCATTCAGATTCCGGTGCTGGCCGAGGTGCGGGGGTATGACCAGGCTCTGGACATCGCCCGCCTGATCTATCCTCCCGACCTTGAGGCTGCGGAGGATTCAGGGGCCAAGGTGTACATCTCCAATGCCCGTCTGTTACTGGCCGGAATCATTCACGGTCTTTCGCTGGGACCCCGCGATATGCGCAACTTTCGTGAGGTCTATAATGTGGCCAACCTGGGCATGGACTCTGTGCGCCACTGGTTTACCGGCCGTCGCCAGGCTGCCGACGAGATCCGGAGCACCCTGGAGACCGACAAGAAGATCTTCTCAGGCGCCATCAACCGTCTGGTAGAAGACCTGACCATCTTCCGCATGGACTCGGCGGTGGAGACCTTTTCTCCCGGGGACCGGGAGGTAGACCTGGACCGGGTTCTGATCACCCCTGGTCTGATTCATCTGGTTCTGCCCGAGTCTTATGTCCGTGGTTCGTCGGGCCGGGCCATCCTGCGTTTCTTCAAGCGCTACCTGGACGGACGGATGCTCTCACTGGCAGAGCGGCTCGGCGACCGGCTGCCGGTGCATATCAACTACTACTACGACGAGTTTGCCCTGTTTGGATTCCTGCCTAACCTCAATGATGACCTGGCTACTCTGCGCTCGAGGAATATCAGCCTGCACATGGCACTGCAAAACCGTAGCCAGGCTATGAATATCTATGGGGAGATGGGCTGGGCGGCCACGGTGGATAACAACATCGGCACCACCATTATTCTGCCCGGCTCCTTTACCCAGAATGACGCCAAATTCTGGTCAGAGACCCTGGGTGAGGTCTCTATTGAACAGTACAGCGTGGGGGAGATTCAGGTTCCCGACGACCTCATGAAGAAAGTTAACCGCAGCCTGAACGTAAGCGAGAAGACCACCGCCCTGATCAATATCGATGAGCTTCAGCGGATGGAGCTGGGGGAGCTGATCGCAGTGTTGCGCGGGTTTCCCCCCATCCGACTGCGGAGCTACCCTATTGAGTTTTCCGCAAAGGAGGGTAACCCCATCGCCTGGATCCGGGAAAGTATGCTGGCCTGGAAAAATCAGCATCTCCAGCAGGCCATACATAATGACTGGTTGGCTGCGGCGCAGAAGGTACTGTCTGACGCTAAGGAAACGCCCGTTGTACCAGAGCTGGAAGCTGCACCCGTGAAACCGGTAATTGCAGCAGGCCAGCTGGTCGACCAGGATGCAGTACGTGAGCAGTTTGCCAGCTGGATGCAACGCCTGGTAGCCGAGCGAGTGATGGTGCAGGCTGAAGGACGGCCTGGCCGGGTAACCCGCTTTATTGTTAACCAGGCCCTTCAACTCGCGCCGCCAGAGGAAGAAACCAAGAAGCTGTTTTTGCAGTATGGCTACATCCGCTCCAAGCGTGGTTTATACTATATCGTTCCCGGCAAATGCCCTTGGGGAAAGCCCGAGCTGAGCCTGTGGGAGGCTGAGGCTTATGTAAGCTACCGTACCGGGGCTGACGAAGGGGAGGCCCAGTCGGCATGAGACGCTGGGGCTGGCTGCTGCTATGGCTGCTGGGGCCAGTGCTGGCCCAGGAAGTGCGGCCGGTCAATACCGTTGAGGAAGTGGTGCGGCTTATTGGCCAGGCCCAGCGGCAGATCGTTCTGGTAGCCCCGGGATTGTTCAGCCCGCCCATTGCTACTGCGTTGCACCAGGCGGCAGTACAGCGGGGCGTCCAGGTTCTGCTACTACTGGAGGCGGAGCACATCAATGAGCCAGCCAGTTATGGGGCTGTTTTCAGTTTCCTGGCCCCGGAGCGGCCGCTGCATGTTCGGGTGATAGAGGTGGTGCGACTGGAGCCCCGGTTGTTGCTGGACTCGCGGGTGTTACTCAGCGGTCCCCTGGTAGCCGGGGAGTCCTTCAGCCCCAGGCCTACCTGGGTTTCTACTAAGCGGGCCGATCTTGAGGTAGAGATAGAGCGTTTCAACCGGGTCTGGCGGCAGGCGCCCCCCTGCCGCCCATCAGCCCTAATGGCGGGGGAGCAGCTCATACTGCGTTGCCGTTTCTGAAGTCGCACATTCTCACAAGGGCAGCTGATGGGTGTCTATCGGGTGCTATACTGACCTGGCCGGGCCTTTCAGGGCCGGGTGTCTCCTTCGGGGGACACCCGGAGGAGACTGAAAGGAGGGCGCGATGGAGAGGATTGTGGAACTAGAGAAGCAAGCAGACCGACTGGAGCAGGCCGACGAGTTTGTAGGTCAGCAGCTGGTAGGATTGCGGGCTGATCTGGGGAAGGTGGAGACCAACCTGCGGGATGATATGCGGCAGGGCTTCAGCGACCTCCGGACCGAGATCGGGAGACTGGATACCAAGCTGGATAGCAAACTGGATACCAGGATCGGCCAGGTGGAGACCAACCTGCGGGATGATATGCGGCAGGGCTTCAGCGACCTCCGGACCGAGATCGGGAGACTGGATACCAAGCTGGATGGCAAACTGGATACCAGGATCGGCCAGGTGGAGACCAACCTGCGAACCGAGATCAAGACGGTGGAAACCAACCTGCGGAATGAGATCAAGGCGGTGGATACCAGGATCGGCCAGGTGGAAACCAACCTGCGAACCGAGATCAAGACGGTGGAGAACAACCTCCGAACCGAGATCAAGGGGGTAGATACCAGGTTGTATGATGTCCAGGCTGCTCTGCGGCTACAGACTATCGGCCTGATTGTCGGATTTCTGGGTATTGTGGTCACGGTAGTGATTACCGCTATCTTTACCCGCTAGGCACAGGCAGCACCCAGCCCCACTTCGGTGGGGCTTCCTCATTTGGACATTGGCAGAAATGCCGCTCCTCATCAGATGTCGAGCTTAGCTCGCCAACAAAGTGGTGTAGGGCTCAGTCCGCCGGAGCTTCTTACACCCATAGCAAATTTATGGGTGTAAGATTTCGCCTTCCTGGTCTTCTGCCCCCATCCTCTCATGTTTGTCCGCGAGCCTTCTCAGCCTCGCTTACAATGCAGACATGTACGCCTGGCACTATCTACTGCTTAAATCCTTGCAATGCACAAGAGAATCTCTATCTTTCTGCGGAGGCAACTGATGGAGATTCTGCGTAAGATTCAAAGCAAGCTGTTCCTGGTTACCTACTACCTGAGTATGGGCCTGGGTCTGATCTGGATCGTGACCGAGCGCCCGGTACAGGGTATCTCTACGATTCTGCTGGCTATCATTGCCAGTGAGCTGATCAAGCTGCGCAAGGCTACCGCGCTGGAGGACTAGAACAGGTACCAGCATGGTGCCCATTGACCAGCTGGAGCGCATCCTGGAGGTTTTGCCAGACTGGATAGCGGCAGAAAGCCGGGCGCTCAAGAGTAATCTGGAGGAGATCGCCCTGGACATCGGGCGCATCCCCGGCTACTGGTGTGGTGTACCGCCGGCGCAGGTGGGCAGCCAGCTTTTCAGTGAGGCTGATCTGGCCAATATCCAGGCCAAGCTATCTAGCCGCTACCAGGTTAGTTTCCGCGAGGATGGCCGGGTGGGTATAGGTGGTACCCTGCACCGCATCAGCGCGATCAAAGACCGTTACAAGAGCCTGGCTGGACTGACCATCCGGCTGGCCCGGGTGGTGGAGGGGGTGGCTGATCCGGTGATGCCCTACCTGTTGCAGGGGGATGGGGTGCTGATTATCGGTCCGCCGGGAGTAGGGAAAACTACCTTGCTGCGAGATGTGGTACGTCAGTATGCCCTGCAGATTGGTCCTAAGGTGGTGGTGGTGGATACCTCCAATGAGATTGGGGGCGAGGGTCTGATTCCCCACCCTACCCTGGGCAATGCCCGCCGCCTGCAAGTACCCACACCGGACTATGCTATCGGGGAAACCTTCCAGGCCATGCTGGCCCGCACCTACCTGGAGGCTTTGGCTAACCACGGTCCCCAGGTCATTATTGGTGATGAGGTGGGCTACCCCGAGGATGTGGCTATTGTAGAGACTATTGGTAAGCGTGGCATCAAAGGCATTGTGACCGTACATGGACGCACCCTGCGGGATGTACTGGAGAACCCGGTCTTATGGCCTCTGATTGGTCGGCCCGATGTACCCAACAGGCGCCGTCTGGGCCGGCCGGTTTTCAGTATGGCGCTGGAGGTGCGGGGCAAGGGTAAGTTTGCGGTTTACAACGATCTTTCCAGCGCAGTTGATACTTTGTTGCAGGGACAGCAACCGGAGCCTATCCTGCTGGGCTTTGAGGGTAAGAGCGTTGCTCAGTATGACTTTGAGAAGTACCGCAGGCTAATTCAGGAGGCCCGCGATGGCAGCCTGCCAAGCTTGTTCATTGAAGGGATGCTCCTGGACTACTATGTACTCCAGCAAGCCGCCCGCTATGCTCTGGGGGATCGGGGGGCTCTGGAAGCGCTTGAGCGGGCTCACCGCTTGCGAGAAAATAGTCCGGTGGAGGTTTAGCACGATTAAGGAAAACTATGGTAAACAGGACATTAATTAAACCATTGCCTGCTGCAATACTCACCAAGCTGAGGAGTCTTAACCCGGTCTGGTAAGGAGGCGTAACCGTGACTTTTGAAGATCTCCTGACTCAGTTCTCCTCCTACGCTCGTACTAACCGCGACAAGGGTACGCTCTTTGAGCGATTGATCCAGAAGTTTCTACTCACAGATCCCCAGTACGCTACTCGTCTCTCGAACGTTTGGCTGTGGCCCGAGTGGCCGGGGCGCTGGACGCCACACGATACAGGTATTGACCTTATTGCCCGCGAACGTGCTACCGGCGATTACTGGGCAGTACAGTGCAAGTTTTTCGACTCTACCCATACCGTTCAAAAGGCAGATATTGACTCGTTTTTTACTACATCGGGCAAACACTTCCAAACCGAGGAAGGCGAGCGCGGGTTCAGTTATCGCCTTATCGTCTCCACGACCGATAGGTGGAGTAAGCACGCAGAGGAAGCACTTGTAGACCAGACGATTCCAGTTATGCGGCTTTGGGTTAAGGATCTTGCCGAGAGCCCAATTGACTGGGGTGTGTTCAGTCTCGAAAACCTCGAGACCCTCCAACTGAGGAAAAGGAAAGTTTTACGCCCCCACCAGGAAGAAGCGGTTAAAGCAGTTCTCACTGGACTTGGCAACGCGGAGCGCGGAAAGCTTATCATGGCCTGTGGAACCGGCAAAACGCTTACCTCTTTGCGTCTTGCCGAGCGTATAGTTCCCCAGGGTGGACGGATTCTCTTCCTCGCTCCCTCGATCTCCCTGGTAGCGCAAACCTTACGGGAGTGGACTGGTGAAGCCGAAGAGCCGGTTCATGCTTTTGCCGTCTGTTCGGATAGCAAAGTTGGGCGCGATGAGGAAGACATCAGTACTCGAGACCTTGCTTACCCGGCAACGACTGATCCAGACAGACTTGCTAGCCACATGGCGATGGTATCCCCAGACCGCCGCACGGTGGTGTTTTCCACCTATCAGTCCATTCAAGTCATAGCCGATGCCCAGAACATGGGTCTACCAGAGTTTGATCTCATCATCTGCGACGAAGGACACCGCACTACTGGACTTACCCTACCTGGAGAGGATCCCTCGGAATTCGTTAAGGTACACGATAACATCATTGTGCGGGGCAGAAAACGAGTTTATATGACTGCCACCCCCCGGATCTTCGGGGAAGCCTCCAAGACCAAGGCCAGCCGCCACGAAGCAGTGCTGTACTCAATGGACGATGAGGAGACTTACGGCAGCGAATTCTACCGGCTTGGTTTTGACAAGGCCGCATCGCTCGGTCTTCTTGCTGAGTACAAGGTACTCATCGTCGCAGTGCGAGAGGCAGAGATGGCGGCCCTGGCAAATAATTTCAACAAGGCATTCAAAGTAAACAACAAGAAGGCAATTAATGTTGCGTTCGCCACCAAAATCATCGGTAGTTGGAAAGGACTCTCCAAACGTGGCCTGGTGCTGATTGGTGAGGATGGGGAGGAGGAGGCGAAAGACGACCTCCAGCCCATGCGCCGTGCGATAGCATTCTCACGCTCCATCAAGGATTCTCAGCTGGTTACAGAGATCTTCACCAGCCTGGTGGAACGCTACCAGGAAGGACATCTGGACAGTGCAGATCAATCGGATATGGTCAGTGTGCGTCTACAGCACGTTGACGGAACCATGAATGCCCTCCAGCGCCAGGAAGCGCTCGGCTGGCTCAAAGGGGGACCGGAGGATGGAGAGTGCCGGATTCTTTCCAATGCCCGCTGCCTTTCTGAGGGCATTGATGTTCCCGCGCTTGATGCGGTGGTGTTTTTCGATACCCGCGACTCCATTGTTGACATTGTTCAGTCGGTGGGGCGTGTAATGCGTATGGCACCTGGGAAGCAGTACGGGTATATCGTGCTACCGGTATGTATCCCGTCAGAAAAGGTCACGAACTATAACGACTATATTGAGAATGACCCGCAGTTCAAAGGCATCTGGCAGGTTATCAAAGCGCTTCGGGCACACGACGAACGCCTGGTGGACGAGGCGGAGTTTCGACGGAGGATAACGGTTATCTCTGATCCCGGTAGAAAAAAAGAAGGCTGGGAAACGTCAGAACAAGGCGAGCTGCCGCTTGAAATTCCGTTTTTGCCGATTGAAGCCATTAACGAAGCGGTCTATGCCGCAATTCCCAAGAAGCTGGGAGACCGCGAATACTGGGCAGACTGGGCTAAAGACATCGCCAGGGTGGCTAACACTCTCACTGCACGGATCACGACGCTCATCCAGGCCAGTCCAGTGGTGGCAGAAGAGCTTGCCAGGTTCCTCAAGGGCCTTCAGGAGACCCTCAACCCGGCTGTTACGCGGGAAGAGGCCATTGAGATGCTGGTGCAGCATATCCTGACGCTGCCAGTCTTCCAGGCCCTGTTTGCTGAGACCAACTTCCCGGAAAACAACGCCGTCGGCAAGGCGTTGCAGCGTATGGTGGAAAAGCTCGATGCCGCTGCCGTGGCGTCTGAGACTGAGGGCCTGGAGAAGTTCTATCAGAACGTGCGCGAGCGGATCAGCCTGGCCAGGAGCGATAAGTCAAAGCAGGAGATCATCCGCAATCTCTACGACACCTTTTTCAATACCGCATTCCCAAAGATGTCAGAGCGGTTGGGAATCGTTTACACTCCCATCGAGGTAGTTGACTATATCCTGAAAAGCGCTGACGCAGCCCTCAGAAAGCACTTTGGCGAAAGTCTCGGTTCGCCCGGCGTACAGATCCTTGATCCATTTGCAGGCACCGGCACATTCTTTGTGCGGCTCCTACAGCTGGGGCTCATTCCCAGGGATAAGCTCCCTGAGAAATACCTGACGGAGATACATGCCAACGAGATTGTGCTCCTGGCCTACTATATCGCCACAGTCAACATCGAGACGGCCTACCACGGAGCAACCGGTGAGTACCTCCCGTTTGAAGGGATGGTGCTCACCGATACCTTCCAGATGACCGAGAAAGGCGATCTCATTGACCGTATCATTCTTCCAGAGAACAACGCTCGAGTTGAGCGACAGCTGGCGCAGCCCATCCGGGTGATCGTGGGGAATCCGCCTTATTCGGCGCAACAGGAAAGTCAGAACGACAATAACCGGAATCTCTCCTATCCCGAGCTGGACACTCGCATCCGCGAGACCTATGCAGCGCAATCAAACGCAAAACTGCTCAAGAATCTATACGATTCCTACATCCGCGCCATCCGCTGGGCATCGGATCGCATAGGCGAACGCGGCGTCGTGGCATTTGTCACCAATGGATCCTTTCTGGACGCCAGAAACATGGACGGGCTGCGTAAGTGTCTGGTGGAAGAGCACAGCCAGCTTTATGTGTTCAATCTGAGGGGTAATCAACGCACATCTGGCGAGGAATCAAAGCGAGAGGGCAGTAAAATATTTGGCTCAGGCTCCCGCACACCCGTAGTCATCACAATCATGGTCAAGGATCCCAGGCACCAGGGCCCTGGGGAGCTTTACTACCATGACATCGGTGACTACCTGACGCAGGAAGAGAAGCTTACCCTGATCGGACGGTTTGCCAGTATTGATGCTATCCCCTGGCAGCGCCTGCAACCAAATGCAGAAGCAGACTGGATCAACCAGCGCGATCCTGAGTTTGAAACCTTTATTCCCCTGGGCAATAAGGAAGATGAGGAAGCAAAGACGATCTTCGGGGTTTACTCGCTTGGTGTATCAACGGGTCGAGACGCCTGGGCTTACAACATGGGTCGTCAGGCGCTGGAAGCTAATATGCGTCGCATGATCGGCGTCTACAACGAAGAACAGGAGCGCTACGCCAGGGCCTGCGAGTCTAAACCCAGGGAGCAGTGGCCAAGTGTTGAGGAAGTAATAGATTCAGACCCAAAACGCATTAGCTGGACGGTTAACCTTAAGGAAGACCTTAAGCGCAGTAAAAAGTATAAGTTTGAAGAGACTTCCATTGTAACTGGGATGTACCGGCCTTTTGTCAAGCAATGGTTGTACTTCAACAGAAGTTTCATTGAGAGGATTCTAAAACAACCCAAGCTCTTCCCAACGCCCAGGCATCACAACATCGTAATTTCTGTCACCGGCGTCGGAGCAGCGAGGCCGTTTTCAGCGCTGGTGAGCGATTGTGTACCTAATCTCCACCTTCACGATACTGGCCAGTGCTTTCCCCTTTACTGGTATGACAAAATTGACAACACCTCATCTCCCCAACAAGAAATACTTGCTGACAGCGCCCCGCCGGATACTAACGGCTATATTCGGCGTGAGGCTATAACTGACTGGGCGCTCGAGGAGTTCCGCAAGCATTATGCCGATGGCACCATTACCAAAGAGGACATCTTCTGGTATGTATATGGCATCCTGCACTCGCCGGACTACCGCAGTCGCTTTGCAGCAAACCTCAAGAAGATGCTGCCCCGTGTACCTTTCGCTACGGACTTCTGGGCTTTCAGTCGGGCTGGAAAGGATTTAGGACACCTGCACCTCAATTACGAAACGGTAGAGCCTTATCCACTTACTGAGGAGGCAAGGATCCTTGAGCTTGAGCCCTGGCAGTTCTACCGTGTCAGAAAGATCGCCTTTGGGAAAGGTGCAGACGGTAAAGTGGACAAGACCGTTATCGTCTACAACCAGAATCTCACGCTACGCGACATTCCGCTTGCGGCATACCAGTACGTTGTGAATGGTAAGAGCGCCATCGAATGGGCAATGGAGCGGTACTCGATCTCAGAAGACAAAGACAGCGGAATTGTGAGTGACCCCAACGAGTGGTGCCGTGAGGCAGGCAACCCTCGCTACATTGTGGATCTTATCCGGCGCTTAGTGACCGTAAGTTTGCGAACTGAGGCGATTGTAAAGGGACTGCCGCCTTTATCCTGAAGTTGAGCATGGAGTTATGCTTGCCTCTGTACTCCTATCACTGTCTGATATATAATACAGTTAGCTATGAGCTGGCAGTGTGCAGGGAAAAAGGGTCAGTGGATGCAGTTAACCCGGCGTATTCCGATCGGTACCAAAGGGCATTACTTGATTCAGGAGCTGCTGGTAGAGGAAGGCCAGACGGCCCGGTACCTGGGACGCAAGAAGCACGGCAAAAAGCACAGGTAAGATATGTGGCAGCTTGATTCCTGGAATCCTGACTACCGGCTACCCAGCCGGGCCGCACTGGATGAGTCTGTCGAGGCGGCCTGTCCTGCCGTGTTGGGCCTGGAAGGTTCCTGGGAGGCCCGGCGGCCCCCGCCTGTAGCCCCTGAGGACTGGCCCCTGCTGTACTTCGTGGATGGGCGGCTGCGGATAGAGGCCCGGGTGTGGGGAACCGGCGGGGAGGCCGGCCTCCTGGCCAGTCTGGTGGTGGGGGCCCTGGTGCGTGACGCAGAAGGTTTGCGCCTCTGGGAGACTCCTGTGATTCACCGGTTGCTGTTGCACAACAGCCTGACCGCCCCAGCAGCGCCGGGCTACACCCCGGTACCTCTGCCGGAGATGTCTCCAGAGCAGATGCCTGCTGCTCTGACCGCCCTTTTACGCAGACAGGAGGCCGCGCTGATCGAGCGCCTGCCGGAGGGCCTGGTAGTGGCCGATGGACAGCTGACCCGGGCCCACCGGCCGGGAGTGCTGGGATATACCAAAGCCCAGGCCGTCCGGTATCTGCCCCCGGAGGCCCTGCCTTTGCTAAATAAGCTGCAAGCTGGGGAACGTACACCTATCTTCCTGCTTGAGGCCTCCCACTCCTGGTATGTGCGGCTTCCCCTGCCTTCGATCTTTGCCCCTGGTACGGGATTGCTGCGAGTAGAAACTCCTGCTGGTCCGGAACTGCCCACAACCCTGGCAGACCTCTCGGTCAGCCTGTTCTGTCTCACGGCCACCACTCCTGGCAGAGACCCCCGGGCCCCCCAGAGCCTGCACCCGGTAGCGGGGCTCGAGCAGCTGCTGGGCCGTTATCTGGGCGATGCCCGGCTGGTACGGCGGGGCCTACTGGAACAGCTGGCCTGATTCCCCAAGTATTACGAATGGGAGCGAGAAGCCTGTCCCTGCTCAGGCCTGTACTCCACCGTGCTGGCGGAAATAAGCCTCGTCCTGGTTGAGCTGAGGTAACAGAGTCAAAGAGAGTATCAACGGGCCTATTCCCAGTACCTTGCCCTGACGGCTAACCACCTCCAGGATTACATCTTCAATACCCAGCCAGTATAGCTGTTCAGCCGGCGACAGTTCGGCAACCGCCTCCCACTTCCTGGTATCAAGGGGCAGTACACAGGCCAGACTCTCGGGCAGGCGCGTCCAGAGGCTTCCAGAATACTGGTGCGTGCTGGTCATAGCAGGAATGATTATAGCGGCTTGCAGGACATCTGGTTGCACAAGTGTGAGAGGCCGGGGATTACCCGGCCTCCCGATCTACCTGTACCTCTCGGTCTCGCGCTGGGCCAGGGCGGCCAGCCCCAAGGCGTCCCAGTGATGCTCCGTCATCGGGAGCATCGGCCGGAACTGTTTACCCAGGCTTTTTTGGAGATAGCCCTTGGATACCCAGGGCCGATGCAGCAGAAGCTGCATCCAGGCCCCCTGGCCCTGACGGATCTCCTCCAGCCCCACCCGGGCTGGCCAGCGGCCGGAGTAGCGGCGTACCTCTACCCCGGCTTCCTCGCAGATGTCGGCGAGGGACTCGGCCATTACCTGCGCCTGGAGCAGCATCTGGTAGTCCCGCTTGGCCAGATGCTCCTCGAGGCCCTCAATGACCTCTATCCCGACCACCGAGGTGCGGGCCAGCAGCCGCACCAGGTAGTCGATGTGGTAGTCCCCCGGCTGTTGGGGCTGCTGGGACAGCCGGAAGGGGTAGACCCGGTGGTCCCCTTCCGTGAAGGCGACCCCGTAGGCCCCAAACTGGTTCGGGTCCAATCCAATGATTACTTCCTTTTTCTTCATAACTCCTCCTATCACGATTGATTATATATGATGCGCGAGCAGCAGGCTAGCAAGGATCTGTTTTTTGTAGGAAAAGCACAAGAAAAACACAGGGGAGATGGCCTCCCCTGTATATCGCCTGTGGCTTGTGGCTAAATGCTGACCAGCTGATATATAGCCAGCATCTTTTCCAGGCCCTCCTGCTCCAGCCTGGCCAGGATCTCCTGTGCCTTGCCTCTTAGCGGGGGCCTTTTCCACGCACCCTGCTGGTAGATCCAAAGCTCCGTCTCTTCTTCCCCGGTGGTGCGGTCATAGTTTAGATGTATTTCCGCGTCATGTACCTGCCCCAGGTAGTACCCCTCGCTGAAGTCGAAGCAGCGGCTCATGCTGGTAGGAGTCATCCCCGCTTCCTCTACAAACCGGGGCAGGAAGCCCCGCTCGAGGCCAGCCTCCATGGCTACCCAGGTTCCCGCTATTCCAGGTTCCATAAAATGGAAGTTGGAGTCCTGTTGCAGGCAGAGGGCCTCTGGAAGTAGCCAGGCCTGCCTGGCCCGGGCAAGGAAGAGAGGCTCGAGCTCCAGCCCACTTACCGCCTGCACCCAGAAAGGGGCAGTGGGATTGTGGGGCGCCAGCAGTCCGTCGGCCAGAAGGCGGGGCAGGTTCTTCCAGCTGAGCCGGTCTGCCCGGGCAGGAGTGAGTAACCAGCAGTCTCCTTCCGACCTGGTTACCAGGACCCGGGGCTCCTGGCCTTCCCACCAGAAGTTAATGCTTTCGGTGGTATCCGTAACTCGGAAGCTCGGCTGGAGCTTCCAGGCCAGCAAGCGGCTAAACAGGTACTTAGAAAGCATCTGTAGCCGCCCCCAATCGGTGGTCTTCAACCACTTTTGCAATGCTGGCCTGGGCAGTGTGTCCTCATACCCGCTGAACAGCAGATCACCCCGAGGGGTGTTCAGCCGGGCATTGTGCGGGCCGGTGGAGATCACCAGATCTCCCAGATTCTCTATGCGCCAGTTTTTTCCCCAGTCAGAGCCGTACATCTTCTGGTAGAGAAGGCGGTTGTAGACTTCCCCCGGCTCCTCCATGCCCAGCTGGGTTGCCGGCCAGCAGTCCAGGGCCTCAGCAGCGTTGATCGGCCGGCCCAGCAGGTAGAGCTGGCTCCCATCACGGCCCAACGCAGCTCCAATATCCACGTACTCGGCCGGGCATTCCCTACCACGGGCCAAAAAATAGAGCTGGTGCAGCTCTAGCTTGCGCCAGGGCCAGGCCCGCTCACCCCAACTAGCTAGCTCGAAAAGCTCATTCTCGCTGAGGCGGGGAACCTTTTTCCGCTCTGGTTTCCAGACCGGGCCGAGATCCTGGTCTTTGAGCCGAAGAACTGGCCCGCTGGGGCCGTACCGAATCTGTATCATATCTCCTCCTATCGGAGTAGAGTATATCAGAGTACCGGCCGATGAGATGTGTCTCAGATAGTCTTTAGCTGCGCTACCGCCTGCCGCAGCCGCTGGTAGCCGGTATGCAGGTAAATCTGGGTAGTGCTGATGTAGCTGTGGCCCAGCAGCTCCTTGATCGCATCCAACCCCACTCCGCCATCGGCCAACTCGGTGGCGTAGGCATGGCGGAACTTATGCGGGCTGCAACGGGAGACCTCCAGGCCCGCCCGCAGGGCCAGGCTGGCTAGTTTCTTTTGCAGCCAGGAAATGCCGACCGGGCGGCCCTGGTATTTTTTCTGCTGATAGACCCAGAGCGGTCCCCGGCGGCTACTCCGGGCTGTCAGCCAGGCCTCCAGGGCTTGCTGGGCCAGGGGAGAGAGGGGAACCAGGCGCTCCTTGTCGCCCTTGCCGATCACCCGCAGGGCTACTGGCCGTCTCTGCTCGAGAATCAGGTGTTCCAGCCGGAGCCCCAGGGCCTCCGAGACCCGCAGGCCAGTGCCGTAGAGAAACGGTAGGAAAGTGGAAAGCAGCCGGACTTCCGGTTCTCCTTTTAGAACGCTTAGCAGTTTTTGCAGATCCTCTCGGCTGGGGCGCTTGGGAATGCGGCGCCCGGCCCGGGGGCGGCCCACCCCTTTGGTGGGGTCTTCCACCACCTCGCCGCACACTTCCTGTCGCCAGCGATAGTAGGCCCGCAGGGCTGCCATAAAGCCCTGGGTACGGCGGGGGCTCAGGCTGCGTTCGCCTAGAAAGGTTCGTAAAGCCTCCTGGTTGGCTTCCTGACCCTGCGCCGCCAGCCAGGAGAGCCATAACTGTACGTCATAGCGGTAGCGCCGGATGCCCTGGGGAGTATGGCCGCGCTCGCTTTCAAGGTAGCGGACAAAGGGGGTTAGTTCGGGTGAAAAGATCTGGTTCTGTATTCCTGGTTTGTTTTTCAATCAGCTCCTCCCCGGCAGGTAATTCCATTTCGGGCCATCTGTGCGCTGGTAAGGCGGGCGTAGATCTGCTCGAGCCGCTGGTCGTAATTGGGTGGCAGGGTCTCCTGCAACAGGACGGCCTGCCACAAAGCCCGGGTAACCTGGGGGTCCAGGGTCACTGCTCGCAAGACCTGTATCAGTCCATCCTCAGCGCTGACCAGGACAACCATCAGCAGTGCTCGAGACCGCTCGGAAAGGAGGCTTAGCTGGACGGGTCGCCGGGCTTCTTCCAGTGCCCGGTGGTAAGGCGTATCGGACCAGGAAAAGACCGGATCAAAACAATAGAGAAAAAAGAGCATCGGGCCCTCCTCATAGACGCCAAACCTGCACTCACCTTTTGCAACTGCCGCAACTTCCTGCTGTCGCAACTCCGGCAGCACCATCAGAAGAGTAGGGCTGGTATCGCTTAGACGCAGCTCCACACCTGGCAGCCGGGGCCCGGGACTACCGTAGGGATAACCAACTCTAAGTTCCACTGGAGGCCTCCCGATTAGCATATCTGTGAAAGGTCATATTTCACAGATAGGCTATCCTACCTCACTTTTCTTGCTTAGCCTGGGTGAGTGCGCTGTGAAAGTCCGGCAGTCCATGCGTTGCGTCACCATGCGTCACATTGATAAGTAGCGCTCCAAAGCGGAAACAAGTGGTCTGGTGACGCAGTGACGATGGATTCGCATTATTTTTGTTTTCCTGCACGGACGGTATTGTATGCTGAATAGTGATAGGAGGAGAATATATGGAAAGACTTGTCGTTACGCGCCACAAAGGCACCCGGGCTCTTCTGATTGAGTCCGGGCTGGTGAGAACCAAGACCCCCGTCCTCGAGCACGCCACGGCCGATCAGGTCCGGGGCAAGCACGTTTTCGGCGTGCTGCCCCTTGACCTGGCTGCTCTGGCAGGCGCTGTCACCGTCCTGGGGCTGAAGCTGACCCAGGATGAGGTGAAGGCCGACCTCCCCGTGGAGGTGCTGCGTACCCGGGTGACCGGTTGTGCCACCTACCAGGTCGAGGCCGGGCCCGTGGAGGCCCCGGATCTGGCCTTCGGGTTCGCCCCGGAGATGGCCGAGGCGGTCGGGAAGCACTTTCCGGCTGTGCCGGTCAAGTCCGGGGCCCTGAAGCCCGAGGACATCGAGGGGAAAGTGGTGGCCGGCTCGATCCCCCTCGAGCTGGCCATCTACGCCCGGGGTGTCCTTGCCCCGGTCCTCAACCAGCGCCCCGAGGACCGGGGCAAGAAGCTCTCCGCCCAGGAGTTGGCGGAGCGGATGTGCTTCGACCAGCAATACCAGGTGCGGAAGGTGGCCGACCACGGCTACCTCTTCTAGGCACAGGCGCAGTTGCCAGGGAGGGTTTACCCCCCTGGCTCTTCTTTGCATACACTGAGCTTCTCATGGCTTTACCACTCAGGAAGACTCAGGCGCCTGATTTGTCCTGAACCTCTGCTCCAAAACGCTCGGCAAACTGGCGATCCATCTCCTCTGCAAGAACCGGATAAGCCTCTTTGATCGCTACGCCTATCTGTTGCCAGAAAATGTAGTACGCCTCCCCGATCCCGGTTTTACCCGAGACAATCTCGAGATTGACGTGATACTCGCTGGCCTGGTGGCGCAGGAAGTTAACGCAGATTCGGTCTCTGAAAGGATCGGGCTTGTCCCACGGCTCTAGCTGTGGGCGGTCCTCGTACCAGTCCCGCTCTCTCTTGAACGCCAGCCAGTGCTCTACTGCCAGTTTCTTTAACATGCCCAGCGGTATTTTCTCAACTGTTAGCTCTAGCTGCCGGGCCAGGGCAACGGTGTGCTTTGTCCTGGTCTGAACTGCCTTTTCTGCCGATTTCTGTCGGGCCCGGGCTTTTACCAGCGCCTCCTGGAACTCTGGGCTGGCTTCCGCTTTCTCCACCCGCTCGAGGAGATACAGCTGCATACGCGGCCCGCTGCGGTAGTGCGGGTTGACTGCTGTGGCGTCTGGCTCGCCCAGAAACTGCTTGATCAGCGCTGGTGTCCAGCTGCCCCGGTACTTCAAGCCCGAGGGGCTGATCATGGGTGGTTTGGGAGGCTTGGGTTTGCGGGACATAATCTTGGAATTGAAAGTTAAAAGTGTCGGATTTCGGAGTGTATTGGCCCAATAATCAGCGGGCGTAGCTTGGAAAAGCTGCCAGCCACTTCGAGGGAACCGTCCGGTCTCAACCAGTAGACCTGGCCTACGTCGTTTACCGGGCGCAATAAAGTAGGTTCGAGGTTGTAGCGCCAGTGGAAAATTATCGGCTGTCTGGTCTCGGCCAGGTAACCAAGCGTTAATTTGTCATCAGTTAGCTGGCCACGCTCAATGATTAGCCAGGAGCCGGCCTTAAGAGGTAAGTTCTCCGCCACAAGGATGGGAGGAGAGTTGACTGCTGCAAGATAAGGGACAAGCGAGAAATTCTCAACGTTTCCTGATGGGGGCAGAGTACGGGGATCCAGGTAGCCTGGCACAGCCCCTTCGTTAACACATGCGGCATTTAACGACGGGTAGGTTTGTACTGTAATAGTTCCACTGCCAACCAATACGGTAAAGCTGCTGAGGCCAAGTTCTTCAGGCGTAATGCGCAAGGCACGCATGAAAGCCATAAGGCGGCCCATGCTCATATCCCGGGGATCGTGTAGCCCATTCTCGATTTTACTAATTAAAGATGGTGAGATATTTACCGTATTAGCAAGTTTTTGACGCGATAATTTGAGCGCTGCGCGTTTTACCCGAAACAATTTTGCCCAGGCCCGTCCAGACTCATCGTTGCCAAAGCTAACTTTAGCCATAGATAATACTATATTACACCTTATGGCATATAGTCCGGTATTACTAGTGCATATTAAACAAGGTGCGGCAGGGAGAAATCCCTGCCGCTTACTGTGCCTGCGAGCCGCTAAGCGGCTGGCCCTTTTATTGTTCGTCTACAGCATGTGCAGCCGGGTTACGGTAGCAGCCTCGTCTCGGACCACAGGGGCACCAGGTGGTTCTTGGAAAACGGAAAAAAGATAACCCCCATTGCTAACAGCAATGGGGGTTAGTAAAAACTGTGCCTAGACTCTGGTCAGCTGGTACATGGCTAGCAACTGGCTTAGTCCATGACGCTCCACCAGGGCCAGGAGGTCTTCCAGGGTGTCGCCTTTCAGGACGGGCGTTGTGGCTGTGGGCGTGTTTAGCTGCCAGCCATGGGGCGAGTCCCGGCGGACAAACCAGGATACCCCTGCTTCCGAGCTCAGGAAGTAGCCAGTAGAGATGTTCCTGCGATTAATGCTCTCTGGTCCGACTTGCTCGAACAGGGCCTTGATCTGCTCAGGGTGAAGCTTTTCTACCTCAGCAGATCTCCCACAGGAGCTAAAACACCCCCAGTTGTGCCAGAAGGGTTTTCCCAGCACAGTGATTTCTCCTACCTGGTAACCACGGCCATAGTCCCAGACAGAAGCTTTGTGAATCTTGCTCCCGGTCATAGCCTGAAACCAGAGGTAGGCAGTAGGATCCTCCAGGCGGAGAATTTCCTTTTGGAGAAGCCTCCTGAGAACGGTTTCTCGGGCTGGGTTGACCTGTTCTACCAGGTCAGGTCCTACCAGCCAGGTCTTTTTGTCTGACTGGACAAATCCCCACCGCTCTTTTCCGCGCAACCAGCTCCTTTTTACTTTGCCAGTTGGGGCCGCAGGATTAATCTTCCAGGCTAGGAGGGCGTCCGCTTTCAGAGCCTCCAGATCCTGATAAGGAGTGGCCGCCAGCCAGTCTGGGTCACGGGGGCTACTGTCGCCAGGGGCGTAGAGAATCTTGCCAGCAGCATCAATCACCAGACCGTGTATATGACGGTAAGGCCGGAATAGAGGACTTTCCAGCCATCTCAGTCCTGGCTCAGGACAGATGTTCCACACCTCCAAGCCCCAGCGGCGCCCCAGGTCTACCTTATCCGTGGCCAGATCCCAGTTGGCCTTGACCTCTTCTGGGCTGGTGGGACGGCCAAGTAGATAAGGTTTCCTACCCACTGCTCCCAGGGCTGTTCCCAGAAGGTCGTAATTTTTAGGCATCTCCTTCTGGTTGGCCCAGAAGAACACCTGGTGGAGCTTCCTTGCTGGAAGCCAGTCCTGGCCCTGGGCCAGGTCAATCAGATCCTGCCTTGAGAGCTTAGGCCATACTGCGGGCTTTTCATCCCACAGGTAGCCCAGATCCTGACCCCGGAAGGAGATCCGGGGGCCGATGGCGGTGTATTGAATCTCGATCATTTTGTCCTCCTATCGGAAAACAATATAGCAGATTTCTTCTTTCTTTTTATAGCACCTCAACCGGAATATGCGCTTTAAGGTAGCTAGCTAATCTCAACTAGAACTTTTTGCCCAGGTGCAAGCAAACAAGTGCTATATACTAGATATTGATAGGAGGACATATGTTGATCATAGAGTACACAGACCAAGGGCCCAACTGGGTTCTCAACGGCCAGACCATCGGCAGCACCTTGGCTTCCGAGCCCAGGGTCTGGCCACGGCTTGATCCCAGCCAGCTGGCTGGGATTGCCGCAGACTTTAGGCTACAGCCCAGCCACTGGCCCACCCTGCACCGGTTTTATTTCTGGGCGGACGGTAAGGTCGCACCAGCCATTTACGAGTGGCTTGGGCTTGCACTCGGGAAGGTGGGAGATGTTCTCTACTATCTGGGGAGGCCAGTAATCGTGCCGGAACAGCTCTCTTGGGAGCTGGCCTGTGTGGGCCTGGACGAGTTCGGCAATCACTTTGTCGAGAAGTGGCGAGCCAGACACGAGCCAGTCCGATCCCAGAGACCCCACCGCTGGCAGGAGCAGGCAAACACTGCTTGGTGGGAAGAGCTGGGAGACACTGCCTGGGCGAGCAATGGGACGCTCCTGTACCAGAAGGGCGATAGTGCGCCCCGGTGGGCTCTGAGGGACTGGCTACCCTCGGTCTCTATGGCCGACATTCGCCAGAGCACGTGTCCAGCCATGATTGGCTGGAAAATAAACCCAGAGGCCCCTGCTATGAGCAAGGTGGTCTCGTTGTGGGAGCGTACCGGTCAGTTCTGGGGGTACTTCAAGGACTCCAAGAACACCTGGTTGCTGGGACCTGGGATCAAACAGCGACTTCCAATGAGTCGCAGGGCCCTGAAGCAGCATCTGGAAGCTGGCTACCTGTCACCGGATGATCCCACCTGCGTCCACTGGGTGGAGGCCACCATCGGAACCAGGCTGCGCCACACATACCGAGGGGTGTATGCACGGGCCCGGCTCGAGGGGAACCTTCTGGCCTGCTACCAGGAGAACTACCGGATCATCGACCTCTATGCCCGCGCCGGAGGCAACTGGACAACCGTCGGCCTGGATGTGCTCAAACACCCCGATGTTCGAGTGCTGCTGGAAGAGGGTCTGGCTCCAACCAGTAACTCCCGTAGCGCCCAGGTCTCCTCCAAGTATCTGGGAGTAGTGGCAGGTCGGTTCTGGTTCCTGGAAGCAGACTTCTCCCGTGCAGATCGAGTGTGCTACAGAATCAGCGCTCCCAATCTGCCAAAGGATCGGCGGGTTTGTACCAGCGGATCTCTTGAGGAGGTACTTGGCCAACTGGAGCGGAATGGTCTGGCTGTGCTGACGGCACAGCATCTGCTGGTTCACTTCTAGGAACAGGAACAATGGACGGGCCGCACTTGTGAAGTGCGGCCTTCTTCTACTGTGTCTTTAGTTGCGTTCCAGGTAATGTATTGCTATATTAGAACCTGACAGGAGATTATCCTGGAAGGAGTCACAGAATGAGTCACAGTGTGCTAACCCAACTTCCCTTGCCCGAAAAGGGTCCCGCTTTTTTGCTGTCCAGGCATGATTCAGTATTGCGCCGACGGGTCGAGCAGCTCCAGATGCGTCACCCGGACTGGACCCCGGAGGCAGTACGCCGGGCTTTGTTCAAGCAGGGTCTTGCAGTCTCGCTGGCGGATCTGCGCGAAGTCATGCAGGATGATTCCCAGCCGGATGATATGCTGCCAATGCGTCTGGTAAAGGCCCGCCTGGGTCAACTATGGGATTGAGCCAGGAAAAACATTACGGTCGAAGCTATCAAGAGCTGGCTTCCCTACTGGAGCCTTTTTCTGAAGGCCAGATTGGCTTGCAGGCTTACCTGGCCTGGCCGCGAGGTTGCTTGCGCTGGGTCTTGTATCATCCAGCTAAAGGCCCGGCGCTGGTGGGCAGACTGGCCTGGAAACAGCTGCGCAACCAGCGCTGTTTTGTTCTAAGCGCACATACAATGGAGTACCCACTTAAAGATCCCTTTTTTAGTCCGGCGGGTTCGGAGATTCTGGAGGTTATTCCCGAGCGGGCCCGAACCTACACCCAGGCTTGCAACCGGCTGGCTCTGCGCCGCTGGCACCGGGTTTTTGCGAAAGATCCTGCCAGTTACTACTCAAGCTGGCAGGAAAAGCTCCCGCCTGCCTTCCAGACTCCGTTGATGCTGAATCAGCCGCCGGTTCGTGACTACGACGTAAGCCGGGGTGGGGCAGTTCTGCTCACGGTTGACCGGGCCCACCTGGTTGCTACCCATCTGGGCCCCATCGTACTGAACCGCTATCCCCTGCCAGCGCGACTCTCTCTGCGGCAGGTACTTGAGGACTGGGCCCAGCCGTCTTATCCGGAGCTGCTGACGATTTATCGGTTGCATGAGTTGTAGAGAAGCTGCTGGATTTTGCTAGACTGAAAATATGTCTGCCTCACCAGTTATGTTTCAGGCGACACTCCTTTTGCCAGGCCGCTTTGAGGAAGGACGGTTCAGCTCCCCCTGTCTTCCTGCGGGCTTGGAGGTCCGGCTGGGAGGCCAGGCCTATGTTGAGCCGGAGCATCTGGTGGGAGAAGGTATCTATAGCCACTGGCCCCGCACGAATACCGCTGGCGAGATTACCTCCCTGACCCTGGCGGGCCGTGTAAAACAGGCGCCAGACTCGGTAGTCCGTGTGCAGGGGATTTTGCTGCGGGTTACGGACGCAACCCTTACTCTTCGGATCGAGCCCAGGGCAAAGAAGGGAAAACCTTTTCGCATCCATCTCAGACGGGCGCCGGAACTTACCGAGCACCTGGAACTCAACAAGCCTTACCGGGTGGATGGACGCCTGGAGGGGATGCAGCTGGTTGCCGAACGAGCCTATCCGCTGGACTGGCCTGAGATTGTCAGGAAGCCGCGCCCAGAACCAGCTAAGCCCGTGAAGAAGCCGGCGCCAGCTCCAAAACAGCCGGTTTTAGAAAAGCCTGCTCCCCCGCCGCCAGCCCCGGTTGTCCGTAGACGGGTGAGCAAGCAGCTTTAATATCTTTCTGCAGTCTGTTCCCGCGCCAATTGGGCTACACTTGAGAGTCCCATCCGGGTGGCCACCTCAGCCGGGGGGTGTCCCTGGCGCAGATAGCGCCGTACTGCCCGCCAGCGCAGACTGCCCACCATCCGCTCCGGGAAGACCCCAGCTATCTCGGCAGCCCGCCCCAGCAATGGCCGCAGACTGTTCAGGTTGAAGGGCTTGCCGAGACCGCCTTTCTTATTGGTCATACGCACCAGCAGATAGGGACTGGGGAGCGGGGTTAGCGAGACCACCGCTTCCCGGTCTTCCAGGTAGACGCTCAGTGCCCGGGCCGCCTCCTTGCTTAACGGCACCATGCGGGCCTTCTGGCCTCGCACCTGCAGACTTGGCCCCGCTGGGTCAAAGTCCCCCAGCCGGAGGGTAAAAAGCTCCTGAGGCCAGAGCCCTGTTTCCCCCAGCAGGTAGAGCACCGCTACCCCCAGCCGCCGCAGCCGCCCGTCGGGGTGCTGCTGGGCCCCGGCTAAAAGCGCTTCAAACTCTCGCTCCTGTAAATGGGGTCGCACCATGGCATAGCTCGGCTTGGGAGGCAGTTCCAGTGGGGGCAGTTTGACCCCTCCCCACTGGATTACCTCCAGTACCCGCCGCAGCCCCCGCCACCAGGCATAGAGGGTGAAGTCCCGTTTGAGCGGCCGCTGGGAAAGGGGTGGCCGCTGGGTGGTGATCTCCTGCCAGAAGAGCAGCAGCGCATTGGGGGGCAGGGCCTCCCAGCGATAGCCTTGCTCCCCTAGCCAGTAGAATAGATTGTGCAGCACGTTCAAGGTCTGCCGCTCGTGCCAGCCAAAAAGCTGGCTGGCATAGACCACCGCCCCGGCCATGCGCTGGCGGTCCCAGCCGTGCAGGGCCTCCTCTATGATCTGGCGGCGGCTGCTGGGGTTGTCAAAAGGGGTGGCCTCGAGCAGCACTAGTCCTCCACTGGCTCCTCCAGCTCCTCACTGACCGGGCTTTCTTTTACCATGCGGAGGTTTTTGCGTAGTTCTATGCTCTCTCCTTTATTGGTCCTGACCAGCGATGTTGGGGAGGGGGATGGCATCTCCATACTGATAGGCGGTCTCGAGCCACAGATGCCGGGCATCCTCAAGCATCTCCATAGCCTGGTCCCCCGTCTGTCCCACCGTAACACAGCCAGGCAGATCGGGAATCAGCGCAGTGTAGCCCCCTTCCGGCTCCGCAACCAGAGTAGCAGGGTAGTGTAGCTTCAGGTAATGCTCCAGCGGCTGTGTCATAGATTTGGTCCCTCTCACTAACCACAAACTTACCACACTCCCTAATGCTTAACAAGTCCCGTAGCACTACCAGACTCCACCGAAAAGTACAGCAACAGAAGACCGCACCCTGGGGTGCGGTCCATCTATGGTCTCTGTTCCTAGAGCCTGGCCAGCCGGTGTATGGCCAGCAGCCCGTCTAGCCCGACCCGTTCTACCTCCCTGAGTAGCTCTTCCAGCGAGCAGGTCTCCAGGACGGTCTGCCCACCCAGCTGAGGGCTGGTCAACCTCCACCCAATCCCAGCGAGATTTCCGGCAAACCAGGCCTGCTTTTTATGCCGGCCCAGGCCCAGGAAGTAAGCAGAACTAGTCTCAGAGTGGCTATTGCGAGTTAGCTCAAACACCAGTTGAGCCACCGCCTGCGGTCCCACCTGCTCGAAGAGCCGGGTGGTCTCCTCAACATCCAGTTGGGAAAGTTTGGTGATCTCCCCACCGGGCTGCCAAGCATCCCAGTGCCCGTAACTGGTTCTCAGGACATACCGCTTGCCAATCTGACACCCCCGAACATAGTGAGTTGGCCCAACCCCCGGTACTGCCTCGCCGGAGGTGGCCTGGAGCCAGAGATAGACCGTGGGATCGTCCAGGCGAAGATGCCCCTGCCGGAAAAGGTCTTGAAGAACCTCTTTATTAGCAGGTGAGACCAGTGCGGCCAGTTCCGGCCCTACTAGCCAGATCCGCCGCGTTCTGGGGGAATGTGCAAACCCCCAGAGCTTGTCGCCTCGCAGCCAGGCAGGCTCAACGGTCAACCAGTCCTGGTCCTGGTCGCTGGAACCAGGATCTAGCCATACTGCCCGGCCCTGGGACAGATCCTTGCCCCGTACTTGAGGATGGGGTCGATCAGATTCCGCCAGGGCCCCCCGGATGTCAAAGTCCGAGACTGGATTTGCCAGCCATGCCTTGAGGCGCAGATAGAATCCTCGCAACATTCCCCGGCTTGCCGCCTTCCAGTTAGCCTTGATTTCCTCTGGGGTGGTGGGATAGCCCAGGAAGCAGAGCTGGGCCGATTCAAGATTACTTAGTGAGCCCAGGACTGCTCCTAAAGGCCGGTAATCTTCTGGCATCTCCTTCTGGTTGGCCCAGAAGAACACCTGGTGGAGCTTCCTTGCTGGAAGCCAGTCCTGGCCCTGGGCCAGGTCAATCAGATCCTGCCTTGAGAGCTTAGGCCATACTGCGGGCTTTTCATCCCACAGGTAGCCCAGATCCTGACCCCGGAAGGAGATCCGGGGGCCGATGGCGGTGTATTGAATCTCGATCATTTTGTCCTCCTATCGGGGAATAGTATACCAGCCACCTACGAAGCCAGAATCGTTTTGTGGAGGCTCATAATGTTACGCGAGAAACCTCTCCCTTCAGGAAGGGGTGGTTGACATTCTCCAGGAACAAGAGGCGCTTGTGCTGGTGGTGTGGATGAATGGCTTCGAGTAGCATCCCGGTCTTCTTAACATTGACCCCCTGGTAGCCAGGGGGTCCTTTGGTCTGTTACTCTCCAAGGAAGTCCTCGGGCTTCTGGTGCTGGGCCAGCCAGCGCCGGACCTGCTGGTGCTCCGCCGGGCTCGAGGCCCGCCGCCAGGTAATACCCAGAAAGGTATTGTTCCGGCTCCAGTCATCCCCGTCCGCGTGGTTGCGGTCCACCGCGTAGATCCAGTGCTGGCCGTCCACGACATCCAGGATCAGGTAGAACTCGGTGCCGTAGATGGCCGAACGGTTGTTCCAGCTGATCGCTTCTGCCCCGAGGCTTCGGGGATCGTGGGTCGGCTCATGGGGCAGCATGTTCTCCCCTACCCTGACCTCACGGTACAGCTCCTCCAGCCTCTTCAGCCCTTCCCGCCTTATCTGGTTGAGGGCTTTTGCCCGGGCCTCGCGGGCCTCGAGGTCAGCAGTCTCCTCCGGAGTAGCGGGGCGACCATACTGGATGAAGCCCCGGCTTCCCTCGAAGCCCAGCAGGTGGTGGCCCCAGAGCGAGGGGTCGTCCTCGCTGATCCGTACCCATTTGCCGTTGCCGGTAAAAACCACCACCTTGTTCCAGAGCCGCACTGGCTCATTCAGGGGATAGGCGGTCTCGACAGCGGTCAGGTGGCGGATCTGGGCCGGCTCAGGCTTGCGGGCGGCCTTCTCCTCCGCCCAGCGCTGCCGTTGGGCAGCCTTCTCGGCAGAGCGCCTGGCCTCCTGCTCGGCCCTGACCTTGCCGGCCAACTGCTGGGCTGCCGCTAGCCGGTCATTGAAGAAGTTGCCGGCCAGTTGTTGCACCTTGTCGGCCTTGAGATCGGGATACCAGCCCTCGGTAGCAGCCCGCTCGATCTCCTGTACAACCGGCTCGGCTTTAGCACGGGCCCACTGGGCCGCAGCGGCCTCCACCAGCGCGGAAGTGACCGGGATATAGGTCGTCTGGGTGCCGTAGCGGGAGTGGTCTTGCTGTTTTACCCCGCTGAAGGTAACGGTCTGACCCTCTGCCCAGTGCTGGCTTTCGGTGTTGATCGCGGCCCGCATCTGGTACTCCTTTCCGGGTAACCGGACCGCCCAGTACAGCCGCCCTCGCTTCACTACCTCGAGGGTGAACTGGCCCGGCTCACCCCTGGGCAAGCTGGTGGGGGCTTCCGCCACCTGGTTGACGGGCTTTTCCCGCCGGGTCCGGGCCGCCTCGCGGGCCGCCTCGCTACGCTGCTGGGCTGCTTCCTGCTCTAACAGCGCAGCGTAGACCTGCTCAGCCCGTTGACCGGAGAGGAAGAGGCGCTTGTACTCGCCCATACCCATCTGCCCCCGGCCTTCGCGCTCGTAGCTGGCATCGGCCAGCCGGCGGGCCAGGGTAGCCAGTGCCGGGTCCTGCTGGTAGACAGCAGGGCTACTTAGCTCTTCTTGCGTATATTTCATGGTAGCCTCCTATCGCCACCCAGTATATCACCATAGTGATCTTTTACTCTTTACGCTTTATTTTACTCCCTACCTTACATTGAGAGAACTTTCTCTCCTCTATCCCCTATATGACAATCTCACTTCAGCACAAGCGCCTGTGCTTGCGCCTGCACATTCAACCAGACCAGGAAGGGAGGAGGTCAGGGTAGCGTGGTGGCTGTTGCAAGTTTGGGTGTAAGAATGCTGGTAACAGGAGTGGCGCTTTCCAAGGTTGCTCTGAGTAGTATATATTACGTCTTGATAGGAGGAGAATCATGCTAAAAGTGTGTTACACCGACAACGGCCCGCAGATGTCCTACAAGGACCTGCCATCTTTTTCTCTCTGGCTGGAACCCGAGGAGTACCCCTTGCTAAGCAACCCTGAAGTGGAGGAGCTGGCCGCCTGGCTGGAGCCGAAGACCGGCACTTATGGTCTTAATGCCGAGGAATGTCCCCTTTTTCGGGCAGCCCACCTGCTTTACTTCCGGGCCAGGGGAGTTGCGCTGCCAGACCGGTACGTCCCGATCAGCGCACGGCTGGGGCTGGAGGACTCCCGGCTGGTCTATTATCTGGGCCGGCTGGCCACTCCGACCCAGGTAGCAGCTGAGCTGGCCCGGCCCCAGCCGGCCCTGTCGCCGAACCACCGGCCAGGCCTGGAACTGCTGGTTCAGACCTCCGGGGAAAGCTACCTGGGTATCTGCAATCTGGTCGTAAGGAAAAACTACCTCCTGATTAATGGCCATCTGCATGATCGCCAGGGGAAGGGTTTGTTGAATATCTCCATATACGGTGGGGAAGACCGGTCGCTACAACTTCTGGAGGGGTTTAGAGCCTGGCTCCACCAGCAAGCAGCGGAAACGCTGGAGGAACTCTGCCAGGATCTGGAGCGCTTCGTCAATGTCAACCGGCTACGGCTGCTGTACGCCTATCCGCAGCTGCCCGACAACCACCGGATCGAACGAACCTGGCAGCGCGAGGACCAGACCTGGGCCATAACGGAGGATCCGGACAAGGCGCTCTGGCTTGTCGGGCCAGGCCTGATCGAAAAGATCTGGCCTTTCCACAAGAAGCGGCTGGGGGTTTTGCTCAAGGCAGGCCATTTGCGCCCCGACGACCCAAGCTGTGCATTCTGGGTTGTGGCAACTTCTGGAGCCAGACTTCCCAAAGGGGTCTTGCGCACTAAATGGGCCCAGGTCCATCAGCATGGGTGCTGGCTCCTGTTGAAGACTCGGCAAGGTGGGGTTACCTGGCTTTTCCATGATCGGGCAAACAAGCACTGGCAAGTACGTCAGCCATTGCCCAGAGAGGTCATGCCCGTCATTGAGGCTGGGGTCTTAAGCCTTGCGGCGTTGCCAGCACCCAACCGGATTTATACTCCTATGGAGTATCTGGGTTGTGTGGATGGGGCGCACTACATGCTGGGTGGTGCTGCGGGTGGTCGATGGGCCATAGGATCAGCCGATCTGCCAGAGAGGAAACAAATCATCGCCCGAGGTAGTCGTGAAGAACTGCAGCAGCGGGTTGCCCGGGAAGGTTTGACCCAGCTGGTTGTTACGCACCAGCTAGTCAACCTGTAGGCACAGGTAGGAAAAAGAGGGGTTTTGCAACCCCTCTTTTGTTACATTTTGGGGCTGAATCCCTAAACTTGTTACGGGTCTAGCTCCGGCACTGATGGGGAGGGGCATTTCTGCCTAGCTGTTCAGCTCAACCGACCATCATGAGATGCAGTCGTTTAACACTGCTCAAAAGCTGTTATGTTTAGAGCGTATGGCCAGCGCACACACAGGAATTGAATGGACAGACAAAACCTGGAATCCAAGTACCGGATGCACCAAGGTAAGCCCTGGGTGCAAGCACTGCTATGCGGAAACCATAACCAAGCGCTTTCATCAGCACTTTCAAAGTGGCTTTCGTTTTACTTTGCATCCTGGCCGGCTAGATGAGCCCCGCCGCTGGCGCAAACCCAGTCGGGTTTTTGTCAATTCGATGAGCGACCTTTTTCACGAGCAGATGCCCTTTTCGTACCTTCAGAACATCTTTCAAGTCATGCGGGAAACCCCCCATCATATCTACCAGATTCTAACCAAGCGCCACGAGCGATTAGTTGAACTCGCACCCCTGTTTGAGTGGCCAGATAATGTCTGGATGGGTGTTTCAGTCGAAAACCAGAAGTATGCCCATCGAGTTGACTATCTGCGAAAAGTGCCCGCCAAGATAAGGTTTCTTTCCTGTGAGCCACTGCTGGGGCCGCTCGAGATGAACCTTGAGGGCATCCACTGGGTAATCGTTGGCGGCGAGTCAGGGCAGGGACACAGGCCCATTGAAGCTGGCTGGGTAAGATCAATTAAAAAACAGACCCACGCTGCGGGCGCTGCTTTCTTTTTCAAGCAGTGGGGCGGTGAGAACCCAAAAGCGGGTGGCCGGATTCTGGATGGCCGTACCTGGGATGAGATGCCCGATGTTGGGCAACAAACACAGAAGCCCCTGTGCCTGGCAGGCTAGGATAAGGTGATTGTAGAAGAGTCCGGGCAGACTAGGTTGGCTGTGAATTGGCCACCTCTTTCCGCGCCTCCTTCCCCTTGCCGCCCATTTTGCCCATCCGCCACTGGTGGCGCACCTGCCCATTGTCGATCAAGCGCTCATAGTGAGCCTGACTTTGCAGCAACCACTGCTCAAAGGAGGTCTCGGCCACTACCTCAAGCAGGCTGCGGAAACCAGTGGATTCGCGGATACGGATCTCGCGGAAGACCTCCCCACCTGCGGTAGTAGCCTGGGACAGAACAACCTCTTCGCTGGAAGCTACACTGAGGATTAAGCCTCCGGTAGGCATCCGAATCGAGAGGGATAGGATCCGGGAACGCGGACGTATCAACACGGTGTTTTCCTCCTCTGCGGCTAGCCTGCTTCCTTCAGAAGCAACGGCTGCTGTTGCCGCAAACGCTGCCAGGTTAGCGGACTGAGCCAGATGGCCTCGGTGCGGGCGCTCTGGCGGGAGTTGTTGGCGAAGGTCTGGGTCTCGAGGCGCTGCCAGCCGTGGATCTCGTACAAGTCGGCGTACAGCTCGCTGGGATAGCCGGAGAGCACCACGCTGGCGCTGAGGCTGTTCAGTATCCCGGCCAGGCGCAGGTGGTCGTCCTCGCCCATCTCCTCACGGTAACTGGCAGACTTCTTCTTCCGCGTAGACCGCAGGTAGGGCGGATCGCAGTAAATGAGAGTATCTGGCTGATCAAAGCGGGGAATCAGGTCAAAGGCGTTATCGTGCATGATCTGTACACCGATTAGTCGCTCGGCTACCTGGTAGAGGTGGCTCAGATCCCAAAGCATGGCCGGTGCCTTCCAGATGCCAGTGGCCTTGGCTATGTAGCGGAAGCTGCGCTTGCCGTCAACGGCATTCATCCCGATCCCCATCCAGGACAGGACAAAGAAGCGCCGGGCAGCTTCTAAGGGATCCTCGGTGGGTTCGCTGGAAAGCTCGTACTCCTCCCGCGCCCAGGGAGTTAGCTGGAGCAATCGGACCAGTTCATTCGGCCTTTCCCGCAAAACCCGGAAGAAATTAACCACACCGGAGTCCAGATCGTTGTAGGTCTCGATCTTGACACGAGGCTTTTGCAGCAGAATTGAGGCTCCGCCACTGAAAGGCTCGAGATAGCTCTGATGCGGTGGGAAGTGGGCCAGAATGAACGGTGCAATCTGCCACTTCCCACCGAAGTAGCGGAGTGGGGGCCGGGTAGGGGTAGTTGCCGAAATCGTTTGCATACAATTAGCTCAGTCTTGCCGGTGGAGCTACAAACACCCAGACTGCCAGCTGAGCTGTTTGCAACAGTTTGCCAGACACCATACTTGAATGGTAGCACCGTATTGGCCCAGGCTCCGGGCCTTCATGAGAGCCATTGAACCATTGGCGGTCTCAAAATGGGGCGCGGTACATCGGGCACCCAACAGGCCCTAGCTATCTGAACCAGGGAAAGCTGGTTTACGGCCTTCAACCAGCAAATCAACAAGAAGCCCCACCGAAGTGGGGCGTTGCAACCTGTACCTGGCAGGTTAGGACAATGTGGTTACCACACTGATAAAGCCTGCCACCATGGTCACCACAATACCTATGGCCCCCAGCGCTATGGCCAGAGTGTGCTGGCTCAGGCTGGCCTGCACCTTGTCTACCCGGCTGTTCAGGCTATCCATCCGGTTGTTCAAGACATCTACCCGGCTGTTCAGGCTATCCATCCGGTTGGTTAGCCCACCGATTTCCTGGCGCAGCCCACCCATCTCCTGGCGCAGGCCCTCCACCCGGCTATTTAGCCCGGTCAGCTCTTTGCCTACAAACTCGTAAGCCTGCTCCAGCTTTACCACCCGCTCCTCCAAGGTCTTCTCCATCGCGCCCTCCTTCACAGTCTCCCGGGTGTCCCCCGAAGGAGACACCCGGCCTGAAAGGCCCGGCAAAGCCAGTATAGCACTGTGTAGGCTTAGAACTGCCAGTTATACCTCAGGCCAAAGCGGATTCCTCCTGCTGTATCAGTGCTGTAGCTGACCTCCCCCTGCGGCCAGCCCAGGCGCAGACCCAGCCAGCCCAGGCTGGTATTTAGACCTGGGGTGTCGATGGGAGTAAAGGTAAGCAGGTTAAAGTTACTGCCTGCGTAGAAACCTCCTTCAAGTGTTAGCCGTAAGGGATCTAACCGCCAGATCAGAGCACCCTTGCCCCCATACTGGCTTGCGATATAAGTAGGGTAGGTGGTATTGCGCCACAGGGCTTCCGCCTCCAGCTGCACCGGGTCAAAGCGGCCACTGAAGCCCAGACGCAGGCGGTAGGTAGTCCGGTCTCCCCTACCCGGATGGTCCAGCTCGGTCTGCGGCCAGACTCCTGCCGCTCCCTGTATCTCACTGAACCAGATCCGGCTGTAGCCAACAACCGGCACTATCTGGGCACGGCCAAAGGCGAAGCGGAAACCAACCTCGGCTTCCAGCACATTGCGGGTAAAGGTCTGACCCAGGCCATCTCCCCGGTGGCCCTCAGTGCGATAAGACACGTCGCTGACCAGAAAACCGTCGCTACGCAGCCGGGCCTCCATTACCGGGCGCACCAGCACCAGGGGGGTAGGGCAGCCTGGCGGTGTGCGCTCCTCGAGCTGGCTAAAGCGCAGCCAACCCTGGTAGCCAAACGGTAGATCCATTCCCAGGCCAGCCCCCAGCAGTGAGGATTCCAGTGCGCAGGTGCTGGCTTTTGCCAGCAAGTAGTCGCTATTCACCTCTCCCCCGGCCTCCCGACCTACTCGCACTGCTGCCGCCAGCCTACTGAAGGTGGCAAAATTAACCTGCCACTGTCCCTGCACTTCAGCTTCCACCCGGGGTACCGCTAGCTGGGGCGGAATGTTCTTGCTAGCCAGCTGGCCCCGCAGAGCCAGGTAGCTCTCCCCTACTCCCAGGCGATAACCCAGGGTGTAAGCGTACTCCCCTCCTGCACCCCAGACTGTCCTCACCGTGAGGTTATCAAGCCGGGCCTCCAGACCAACGGCGGTATAACCCACTCCCCCGCCCGAGTACAGCGCCAGGCCGAAGCGGTTATTCCCCCGCTCGGTAGAAAGCAGCAGGCGCCCCAGTACCCGCTCAGCGCTGGAGTCTGGACCTTCTCGTCCCAGAGCATAGCCAAAACCCTGTCGCCAGGCCAGGCTCCCTTCCAGGCTAAAGCGGGGCCGCTGGGCTTCTTCCAGGGCCAGCAAGCGAGCAGCCAGGGCAGCCTGCCGGGCGGTCTGCTCACGCTCCAGTCGGGTCAGGGCCTGCTCAAATGCAGCCAGACGTTCGGCCTGCTGGTTCAGAGCCAGCTGGAAAGCTGGATCGCTAACTGGGGTGGTTGGGCGGCCAGCCAGAGTCTGTAGCTCTTGCTGCAAGGCACTTAGTTCGGAGCGCAGGCTACTTAAACTGGCCTGCAAGGTCTGTATGCTGCCGGTCTGCTGGTCGCGTAGTAAGGTCAGGTCCCGTTCAAGGTGTTCAATCTTACCCCCAAGGGCCTGGATGCGTTCTAGTGCCAGGTTGGTTTGTACCAGGGCCTGGGTAGCGGTGAGGCCGGTTTGTTCCAGCAGGCTTCGCAGCTCTTGTAGAGCAGCCAGGTCTACCCCCTGTTGGTTGGCCTCGAGTAAAGCTAACTTCCGTTGCACCTCTTCTAGCTCTTCACGAGTAACTAGCCCCTCCATTTGCATACCCAGGCGCATTAGCTCACTGCGCAGTTCCAGCATTGCCTTAGAAAGGACTTCGAGATCGGCTGGGCTCAGGCGGTCAGCTTCTAGCCCCCGGATGACCCGATAAATCATCAGCGCAGCCTCATACCGGCTTAGAGGGTTGTCGCCCTTAAAACGATTGTCTGGAAAACCGCTGATAACTCCCTGGGCCACCAGCCGGGTTATGGCCTCACGGGCCCAGTGGCCAGCGGGTACATCACTGAACTGAGCCTGAGCCAAGCCGCCAGAAACCATCAAAGCAAGCAGGTATCGTTTCATATTTGCTTATTATCTCCTATCGGTGTTAGGTATAGTCAGCTTCTATGAGAGGTTGTTCCTAACCGCATCCAGTTAGTGTTTTTGCGACAAAAAGGATTACGCGGCGATAGACCAGGTGTGCTGCCTGGACGCCCGGCGCTTACAGGATCTGCGCCAGAAAGCCTTGCGCTTTAGCGCGGGGAGCCCACATTCCTGAAGGGAGTGGCTTGCGCGATAAAATTGGTCAGGTATATTCAGCCTTCATGAGAGACTTTGCATCCGGCCTGGGTGCGGCGATCTGCATTGCAACAAAAACCGGAGACTCCTGCTACTCCGCTTCCTCGGCGTACCGCAGAATTTTCTGGCGCAGATCAGGCCGGTATTTGGCGAGACCATCATCTGAGACAAAGGCTCGGATGGATGCTAAGGGTGCTGGGTACGTAAGGCCCTCTGCTTCTAGGATGCGGCGTATAGCGCTGTGGAAAGCTACTCCCTCCTCACCACCCGCTTTACGCAAAGCTGCTAGTGTCCATTCATCGAGTTCGCGCATCATTCTCTCGCGGAGGGCATTCTGTTCACCTTCGCCAAGTTCTGCCCACCTCTGCATAACGTATTCGAGTCGTGCGGCGGCTAATGCCTGAACAAGCCTGTCAGCCACAGCCTGCAACTGTTGTGGGGTGAGGTGCTCGAAACCATCATCAGCAATAGCTCCTTTTGCTGGGGGTGGGTTCTCAAGCGCTTGCTTCAACTGTGAGTGCAGGAAACCGCCAAAGTTCCGGATTTCGCTCTTCGTTCCTTTATTTTGCATCTGTACCTGGCGGCACTCTGTGTAGATCCTTTCCACCAGATCCACGCCAAGGCGGTCGGTATAGGCCCGTGGATTCTCCGTAAAACCGCTTTCACGCATGGAGTTTTCTAGCGCCAGTCGCCGAATATCCTGATCCTGCGACTCAAACTCCCTGAAGTCGTCAATACTCATAGCGCCATGATTCACCTGTACACTAAACTTGAGTCCGATCACCTGGCGTCCACGGTTAATCGTTTCCCAGTCAAAGGTGAGAAACCCGGCCTCTTTGTTCTCAGTTTGGCTTGGCTCCAGCACGCGTTGCCTAAAGTTGCTAAAGTTGTGATATGCCTTTGTATTACAGCCCAGTATTTCCTTAAGCTCAGGCAGGTCGAAGTTGACCTGGCGCACTTTTCCCCCCCGCGACTCGGCCATGAGGATCTCACAGAGCCGCAGGCTGTACATACTGCGGAACCTGGCAAGCACTCCTACGGGGACTGAGAAGAAGCGGCCAGTAAGTTGCAATACATAACGACTTATCGCTGGGTGAAGCTGAATGTCGATATAGGACATGCCGTCCTCACTATCGAGACCGGAGGTAAAATGCACCTCATTAACCCAGCTGATTTTACTGTAGCTCCCGTGCCTGGTTCGCAAGAACACCGCGTAGCGCGTCATTAATTTTCCAGTTGCCTCATTGAGTTCCGCACCAAGCGAGTTGTATGCTACGCCAAAAGTCCGCTTTATATCCGAGGTGTAGATTCGCACGTAAGGAAGTTCCTGGTCCGAGCGATTAATGACAGCTAGAGCAAGCAGGATGATGCGGCGCTCTAATAATGTCATGTCCTGGACGCTAGTTGCTAAGGCATTAGCCTGAACAACTTTGAGAATATCCGTATCACCTGGGATTAGCCGCGGCTGGATTGCTACGGTTTTTGCTTCCTGTAATACCACATTCTCCATGATATTCGTCGAACCATACCACACCTTTCTGCAAAAGTCGAGTGATTATTTTGCGTGCTCTACGAAGAAATGTTGCTTGTCCATGCCTCCGGTTTTTGTTGCAGTATCCTCCGGTTTTTGTAGCCTTCGCCTCCGTTTTTTGTTTTGGCTCCGGTTCTTGTTGCAGTAGCCTTTCCGGTTCTTGTTGCAATAGCCACCGGTTTTTGTAGCAGGAACCCACGGTTTTTGAAGCCGTAGCCGCCGGTTTTTGTTGCAATATAACGTGGGGTTTCGCGTAGCAGACGCGAGTCGGCGTGGCGCACCGACCTAAAGGTACAAACAATACTGATGGTGTTGTACTAAATTTTAATTTTCATCAACACCGGTGGCTGGACTCTAAAGCTAGCCGCGAAGCCGAAGATGTCTAACTCCTAAGGCAAAAAGGCGCGTTGTCGGCACCCCCCGGTTTTTGTTTCAATTGCGTTAGTAGCCGTGGAATCAACGCATTTGTACGCCGCTAGCCACACACTAGTCGATTTAACGCTGGTCGAGCGGGGGATTGCCGGCTCCCTAAACGTTTGGGCCGCAGATTTTAGACTCGCACGCGGGGAGGACACTGCGATGAAACAAGAGTCGCAACGTTTAGTCAGATGATGTTATGATAATTTCCGTAATGTATCGCACCTACTGTTTTGCTCCGAGCGGGGCTAGATTCTGGAGTGCGTTATGCTGCACGCCTAGAGACGACACAAAGGGGCGCAGTGTCTTTGCTAACCGCTTGGTCGTAATGAAGGTGGCGGGTGCTACCGTGCGGTTAAAGCACGCCAGGGGCACGGTTAAAAGTTGTGAGGCGCGTGGATCGCTTCGGCGCGAGTGCTGGTTGGCCAAGGCCGAGGAAGGAGATAGCGGTGATGCGGTCTCTAGTATTCTTTAACCATGCGGGTGGGGTAGGTAAAACCAGCGGCGTGCGCGATGTAGGGTACACCCTCGCGGCCCAAGGCTTCCGGGTCTTGCTTATCGATGCCGACCCGCAAGCCAACCTCACCGAATGGTTGGGGGTCATGGATGATGTTGCACTGGAGCAGACCATCTTCCCAGCGGTCATCAGCAGCGGCGGTAACCGATCCGACCTCAAGCTGCCCAGACCGCTACGGGTTCACGGCCTTGATCTGATTCCGAGCCAGCTCGATGTTGCCCGATTGGACGTGCTGCTTGTGGGCGAGCTTAACGGCCTCGTCCGGTTACGCAACGCGGTGGGGAAGTTAGAGGGTTACGACTTTGTGCTGATCGATCCCCCACCGAGCCTGGGCCAACTTTCAACCTTGAGCGTCATTGCGGCTGACCACGTGATTGTTCCGCTTCCGACCAATAGCAAGGGCTTGCGGGGGATCAACACCGTCGTAACAATGGTTGATCGTTTCAGTGAACTCTCCCCGAGACTTCGGATCAGTCTGTTCCTTTTAACGCAGTTTGACCAGCGTACCCGGCATGACCAAGAGTCGCTGGAGGCTATCCGCACGCAGCTCAGATCGATAGCCTGCGTTTCATCACCCTTACATAACCGCCCGGCTACCTATAAAGATGCCCAGCTTGCCGGTCTGCCCATCCCTGTGTTTAAGCCCGGTGAAGCTGCCGATCAAGAGATTCGCTCTGCCACAAACGATCTCCTTGAAGTCTTGGGTATAGAGGTTGCCCGCTGACATGGCCACCAAGCCTAAGATCAACCGCGGCGATTTATTCACCGCGATCCTTAGCAAAACGCGCGTGCCGACCGAGCGTAGTGTCGTGCGCCAGATCCCCGTGGCCGAGCTTCGGCCAGGTCCTAGCCAACCCCGCCGGTACCTGGACCAGGAAATGCTTGACAAGCTTGCAGCCAGTATCAAGGCGAAAGGCGTGTTGCAGCCACTACTTGTTCGTGAGGCCGCCGAGGGGTTTGAGCTTGTGGCGGGGGAGAGACGCTACCATGCAGCCAAGCTTATTGGCCTGGACACCGTACCTGCAATTGTCCTGGACCTTACCGATGAAGAGGCGCTCGAAATCGCTTTGATGGAGAATCTCAACAGAGAAGATCTGAACCCAATCGACGAGACCGACAGCACCCTCAAACTGCTTAGTCTGAAGCTCAAGAAGCCCGTGGAAGAGATAATCGAGATTGTTCGTGTTGGCTATTATAGGGCTCAAGGAAGAGATGTAAACACCGGTGTTTACAATGCGGCTATTGCCGAGGTTGAGCGCTTCTTTGAGGCCATTGGGCGCTTTACCGTCAGTTCGTTCTACAGTCACCGGCTTCCGATCCTTAAGTTCCCCGGTGAGGTGCTTAAGGCAGTGCGCGAGGGTCAGATCGAATACTCAAAGGCGAAGCTCCTGGTAGGACTGGAAGATGAGCCACGATCACTGTTACTCCGGCGGGCAATCGACGAGGGCCTTAGCCGACAGCAACTACAGAACGAGATAGCGGTCTTGAAACAAGGCTTGAATCGGCAGCCTGCAGCCGAGCTTAGTTCCTTCCTAACCAGGGTAAAGCGGAAGCTAGCACCGGCAAAGGTTGGCAAGTTGACACCTTCACAGCACCGCAAACTTGACCGCTTACTTAAAGAAATCGATGAACTCTTGGCGTGAAGCAGCTAGTGGCGCAACTGCGCCGGCTGCAGACCGGGGCGGCGTGGATGGACAAGGCGATACTACAGAAGAAGGAATTGGGGTAACTTTATTTCCAGGGATGAGCGGGAGCAAACTAGACAAGAACCCGGCTAGGGACAAGCCTTAGCCGGGTGCTCTACCTGTGCCTTGCCTAGATCCTGGTCAGCATCTCCATGGCCAGGAGGCTTTCGTGGTCGGCTGCGACAACCTCCTTCAGCGAGCCTTGCAGCAACACTCGCCCATGGCCTGGCTTTTTGTCGAGCGCTGTCAGTACCGTACTGCAGCCTGGATCCCCGTTCCGGTGCTTCCAGATAGCCAGTGGCTGGCCCCGCACCAGACCGAGGTAGGCCTGGAAAGCGTAGGAACCCCCCGCCCAGTCTTTAAGCGCCTCCAGATTATGCTGACCAATCAGGTCTATTTCTTCTGGGGTCAGCTGCTCGTTGCCGGAGTAATTTACGACCCAGCGTTTTTGCTTGGGACGACACGCACGCCAAAAATGGTAATGCGTCAGGAGGAGATTTTCCCCCAGCAACAAAACCTCCGTTGGTTGCGTGTGTCCGTGCTGGGCGTCTGCCAGCCGCTTACCCGTAACGGCCTCCAACCAGAGCAGGCGGGTAGGATCGTTAGGGCGCAGGTAGCCAGCCTCCAGCATACGCTGGAGGCTGCGCTTGCTGGTTTTGTGTTCTACCAGCACTCCCGGTCCTGCCAGGTAAAGCGAGGACTCATGCTGGTACAGGCCCCAGGCTTCTCTACCCTGGTTTCGTTCCCAGGTGGCAAGTTCTTTCCACCCTGGATGTACCTCCGGGTGAATCTTCCACCCAGTGATTGCCCGGGTCTTTAACTCCTTAACTGCCCATAGCGGTTGTTGGGCCAACCAGTCTAGCAAGGCTGCGCTAGGCTGGGCTACACCAGACTGGTAGATTACATCGCCACTCGAGTCCAACAGGAGGCCATCGCACTTATAGATGCCTCCCTCCACCGCCCGAAAGTCGACTCTGTCGTGTAGTCCCAGCCAAGGAAACCTCCGCCAGGCGGCTAGACCCTGGTGCTGATTGGGGTGCAGCTTGTACTGAGCCAGTCTCAGCACATCAGCACTTTCCAGATCCCTGGGCTGTATCTTGCGGCCCAGGAAGTAGACGCCCGGGACTCCCACCCCCAGGGTGCTGCTGAAGGGGATATAGTCCTCTGGCACGCTCTCCCCCCTGACCCAGAAGAAGCACTGGTGCAGGAGATGGCGGGGGATGGGGCCTTCCTCACCGTGGCTTGTGGCCAGGGTGGCCAGCTCCTCTTCAGTTGCCTGAACTGCCTGGGTCGGTTTTTCAGCCCATATTGGACCGAGCGAGTCTTCTTTCCAGTACATTATGCCTTTTCTGATTTCCAGCATATATTACCTCCTATCACAGTGCATTATATCGCTAATACGACCACTGCCTAGACTGAAGCTGTTATGGGTCCAGTCCGACATCATGACAGACACCCTGTAGCTCCACTTGACATCCAGTGTGGGTTGGGTATATTACAGACTTATGGTCGCTCAGGTAGTTTAACGGGTTAGTCCTGTGCCTGAGTTCCCCTTTCGCTACCGGGAAAGGGGTAAAGACGCAAAGAAGCCTGCTGGGCTAAACAATAAAGCTTAGCAAACGGTGAGTGGTCGGTAGCAGGTGGAGGGGGCTTCTCGGGTAATCTCCCATCTGCATTTCCATGAGCCTTGCCGTCCCGAGGCGGGTTGCAAGTCCGGCGGGCCCCCTTCTGGGCCTACGAAGACCGGATACCTAGTAGGGCTAAGGGAGCTGCGGCTCCCATGAGGACACCAGGAATGGGAAGGCTAAGTAGACAGGCCTCTTGCCTGCTAGCTATACGCCACCTGGTGGAGCGGGAATGGAGGGCGGGCTGGCCGATGTCCGTCTCTGGCAGTACCAAAGGCGCGGCTGCACCAGGGCCACACCCTAAGGCCCCGCTACCGCTACAAACCTGAAGCCGGCAGCCTGATCAAGGCACGACGATGGCCGGCGCTCTGGCCAAAAGGCCAGAGGGGAAGGGGAACGGGATGCAACTGGCGACTGCATCCTGGGGCCAGGTCCAAAATAGGACCTGGCTTAAACGTTTCAATGCAGGCCCCACCGTCATCTACTAGGTGCCTAATGTTCCACAAAACCAGCACGGTAGATCTCCAGGGCCTCCAGCACCGCCTCCCAGTGCTGGGTATCCAGGCCCTCGGCCAGGGCGGCCATATCCACCGCCCCGTAGCCCTGGTAAAAATGCAGGGCCAGCCCCACCAGCCGGGCCTGGATCAGGTTCAGCCCGGGGAGGGCCTGCTCGATCTCTTCCATCTCCACCCGGCGCTGCTCCATCTCCAGGAATGGCTCAAAGAGCGTCCAGGCTGCATCGCTGGCGGTGGCTATTCTGAGCAGGGCCCGCCAGTGGGTATCGGCGGGAGAGCCTGAAAGCAGCTCGAAGAGCTCGAGGGTAGCCTTATAAGTGGGAGCACTGCTCATGACGCCTCCATTTTGCGCACCGTCACAGCCTCGACCTCGCCTCCAACTAGCGTAGCCCCCACCCACTTCAGCCGGGGTGTTGCCTTGTTGGGGTCTTTACGGCTACCTTCCCCTGTCCAGTACAGATGCCAGTGCGCTCTGCGTACATGGGGCTGCACCGACCGTCCGGTGGGTAGCGTCTTTTTACCAGCCTGGGCTGCTTGCTCGTCCTGGTGCTGGCGCAGCGCAGCACCCCACCGCCAACCGGTCTGAATGACCCTTGGCGTCCTGGGAGTCTGCAACAGCTTGAGCTTGGCTCGTGATGGAGGCCGCTGGCGGGGTGTATCGGAGAGATCCGGCTCCTCCTGACAGAGAAATAGCACAGTGTTGAGCAGTGCCAGGAGCAAGTTACGTACCGATGCCTTCGACTCCTCAAGGGTTCCCACCAGCTTATCCGACCTGGGAACACCAGCCAGCTCCTTCCAGGTGCGCTGCATGGTGCGCTCCAGGCAGTCGTCCAGGGTCTCGGCGTCCAGATCCAGGACGACCGAGAGAGTTGTATGCCCTACTTCCTGGCGTACCCAGCAGAGAAAGCGCAGCTCCAGGTGAGGCTCGCCCCGGCTGTCCCAGTCAAAGTAGGCGTGGGCGGCATCTACCTGGTGGCCTAACCAGTCCAGTGGGGTAGGGAAGAGCAAAAGCGGCGCTGGCTCGGGCAGGCGCTGGAGCAGGGCCTGGGGTAGCTTCGTCAAAGGCGTCTCCCGGATCTGCTCCCAGATGCTGGCATCGAATAGGTAAGCTCCTTTGGTGAGCCGCCAGGTAGCCAGGGCGGCGGCTACCGAGCCGAACATCAGAGCCGAGGGCATGGGCAGCCGGTGGTAGCCGTGCTTTGCTAGAAGCTCGAAGACCTGGCTTACCGTTATTGGCACTGCCGGGTGCCTGGGCTGCTCCTGGTAGATTACCTTACTCAGGTCTACCACCAGGGCGCGGTCCTGCTCGAGTTCACGCAGGCTCGTTATCACTGCTGGCAGGGCTGGGTGGGGGTAGTTCACAGCGGTTCCTAGAAACAATGTCGGTCTATCTCTTCTTTGAGATCACCCAGCTCAACGGCAATCTCAGCGGGTGGATTACCCTCAAGTGCAATATGAACCAGGCGACGAGCTTCCTGGTAGTTTGCAATAGCCAAGGCCAGTGCTGCTGCACTACGCAACAACACTGATCTTGATGGTTCAGCCCCAGGCTGACTATTAATAAGCTGCTCAGCGGCTCGCTTTTCCAACTCAAAGGCTTTCGCGGCAAACTCCTGGGCTACCTCCAAATCACCGCGCAACTTGGCTAAAAAGGCTTTATCGGCAGCCTCCATGGCCTGGCGATGTAACGTTGTTGCTTCACGGTTCATTTTGCGTCCTCCCGCTCTTGATACAACCGGGCAATAATCCGACCCATCTCCCTCGAGCCCAGACTCCGAAACCACAACACTGCCTTCTCCGGCGCATAGACCCAGAGCTGACGCCGGATATGGCCCGGCAGTGGGGCCCGGCTGGTGATATGGGAGCGGGCCTTAGCTGCTGCCAGGGTACGGGCCGGGGTTTTAGATCCTCTACGTCGTCGTACCATAACACAAGATTAACAGATCGCAACGCATCTGTCAAACTGGATGAGTGGTGCTAAACTGATGCTGTGCGCATCGAGCTGTTTAGCCCGCTAGGACATATCATTGAGGTCGAGACTACTGAAGACAACTGGCTCGAGACCCTCCGGATCTGGGGGAAGAAAGGCTTCCGTTCGGCTGGCCCGCCCCCTGGTGGTTTTGTACTACCTAAAGCCTGCCACGACTGCTTTGACTGGGCGTTTCTGGGAGCCACACAGGATACCAACGGGACAGTTACCGCCTTTGGCTACCACTGGCGGAAACGCTTCTTGAGCGCCCGTAATGGCCTGCCCGAGGTCACCAAGTATTCCCGTGGCGCCTGGCAGTTTGAAGAAGAAGGCGTCGAAGGTAAGCGCCAGGGCTATGTCACCCTGATCCGCTTTGAAGGCGAGGGCCGGTGCGGAATGTGGTGCAAAAAGTCCTGATACTTGTGCCTCGTCTCAGCGGTATGGGTGTAAGAAATGGTACCGCGATCCCAGACCCAAGACTTCATATATCTGGTGCGGACATTCTGCGGGTATGGGGGATCCCTGGGTGATGCGGAAGCGGGCGGGGTGATGGGGCTGGATGGGTGTGGCCCGTTTGGAGAATACTGCCGTCTGGGACGGGAAAAAGAGGTCGTTTTTGCTCACCACTTGATGAGACAGTATGAGAGAGGGAAAGAGTAGGGTGGGAGGAGGCGAAGGAGGTGCTGCGAAATGGCGCCCAGCATTTTCAACCAGAACAGCCGCGGCAACAGCTGGAAAGACTGCGACCACAGCAGCCACCACCGGGACAACGACAGAGGCAGCCATAGCGGGACAGGTTCAGCTGGCGATGCCGGGGAGGGCGGCCTGCCCCTCTCCAGGGCATCCAACCACCCCCCAAACTCAAACCTTTTTTTCCAGAGAGTTTGACCAACCTGTCATGACACGTTGGTCATTTTGTCGCTCGAGCGCTTCCGACATACCCCCACTCCTCCCAACTGCTCTGCCTCCCCAGACGAAATTAGACCAACGCGCCGTGACACGCCGGTCTAAACTTTCCGGGCCAGCCAGGCTCTACTTGGGGCTCAGGAGTGCGATCAAATCTTTGATCAAGTTCTTGATCTCCCGCTTGTCATCCGCCAGCTTCACGTAGGCCGCGGTCAACCCCCGCCCTAGCTCACTCCAGTATTGCTCATTCCGGGTCAGCCGGTGGTTGAAGGCCCCGATATGCCCAACCAGGATGTTATAGAGGTTATTGTCCACATCCTCATCCTCCAGCATCAGCTCAATAGCGGTCATGGCTTTATTCACCCGGGCAAACCGCTCCTCGAGCGCCACCAGCCGCTTGTGCAGATCAGCCTGCTGGCTGCGCTGGTTTTTCTCGAGGCCCGCAACCGCCTGGCGCAGCTCTGCCAGCACCTGCTGTACCTGCTGCTCACCACCAGGCCCGGCCTGGCCTGTTTCCCCGGAGGGGGCAGGAGTCTGGCCGCCACCCCGCTGCTTCAACTCCCGGAAGCGCTCTACTACCGGCAGCCGTGCGGAGGCTGGCATCCCCTTCAGCTCGTCCAGGGTAGCCAGCAAGTAAGGGAGGTCCGGCCCGGATACCTCCCCATTGCTCAGGGCCAGGCCGTCACTCTGGGCCAGCTGTTTGACGGCGCGGTTGATGGTGCGTTCGGAGATGCCGGTGGTTTTGGAGAGGGTGGATAGCTTCATGGGTTAATTATATACCCGGTTGTGATAGTAGACAATCGAATCTCATAGTTGCTAAACTCTGCGTTGGAGGAAGGTTATGCCTGATAAAACTGACAACCCTGAGCTGGAGTTTGTACGTGCCATCCCTGACCTGTACGCCCAGGAGAACGACCGCAAGATTTTTCCCATGAATGTGAATGACCTCGAGCCCCACCCTCACCAGCCCCGCAAGACTTTTGATCCCGTTCTGATGCGGGAGCTGGAGGAGAGCATCCGCGATGTGGGCGTCCTGACCCCACTGGTGATCTCGGTGGTGAACAACCGCTGCTATATCGTTTCTGGCGAGCGGCGCTGGCGGGCGGCAAAAGCGGCCGGGTTGCGGTTCGTGCCCTGCGTCCTGTTCGAGACCAGTATGGGAAAGGAGATTCTGACGGCCAGCAACCGCCAGACCCGGCTGGAGGTCTTCGAGGAGTTTTGGATGGCCTGGGGCCACAGCCTGGACTTTATCAATGCAGCCTCGGGGCAAACACTCTCCCGCGAGGAGTGGGCTAACATCGTCCGGTATGTGGTCGATCCCGAGAAGGCGCGGGTGCCCCCGCCTCCCGACTGGGTGCTGGAGCGGTACGCCTGGCTGCGGCAGGAGCTGCGGCAGATGTTCGCTCTGCAGGGGCTGGAGCTGGAGGAGATGGCCGCTTATCTGGCTGCCTACCAGAACCTGCACCCCCTGGTACAGGAGGCCCTGCAGGAGGGGCATCTGGCCTGGGAGCCTGGCCGGCGGATGAGCGCCTGGATCAAAAAAATGAGGCGGGCCCTACCCGACCATCCCGACCTCGAGGATGAGGTGCTCGCCGAGTTTATTCGGGAGGAGGGCCGGCGGGGGGATCTGGTCAAAACACTGGAGCAGGAGCGCCGCCGCCTGCTGGGGCAGCGCTCCGAGCCCGTGCAACGCACACGGATGATGGCAGGGCTGCGGCAGCTGCGCCGGAATCTGCGGCATATCCTGGACCCCCAGCAGCGGGAGGAGGCGGAGGAGATGCTGCGGACAGCGGAGCAGGCATTTGCTGCCCTGGAACGGGTGTTTGGTGGCTACGGGGTGGATCCCTGGGTGATGCGGAAGCGGGCGGGGTGATGGGGCTGGATGGGTGTGGCCCGTTTGGAGAATACTGCCGTCTGGGACGGGAAAAAGAGGTCGTTTTTGCTCACCACTTGATGAGACAGTATGAGAGAGGGAAGGACCTCATTGCCTCAGAGGGCGCCGACTGCTGCCCAGGCCCAATATGGCCTGAGACGGATGAGAGGGCAGAAAATATGATATATAATGGTTGCACAGGAGATGGCGCAGTATGAACAAGAGACAGTTGATCTGGATTGGCCTGTTCGTCTACACCACCATTCTGGTGACCTCGTTTTTGCACCTGCTACATGCGCTGCTGCGCTACTCGCACCCGGTGCAGCTGGGGGATCTGATGATTCCTGGCTGGATCGGGGCGGTGGGGGTGGCGCTGGGCCTGGATATGGCCATCCTGTATTTTTCGTACCTTTCGGTGCGTTTGCGGGGGATGGGGGCGGCGATGGCCAAGCAGGCGGCGGTCTCGGCAATGCTGCTGGTCTGGTTTGCGGTGGCCTACTCGATGGTCTGGGACCACCTGCTGGCGGCCCGCTGGGCTGATGCGGCGGTGGGCTTTATTCTTTCGACCTTCGTGCCTCTCACGGCCATGCGGATCGGCCAGGTGCTGGGTGCCTTGAGCGAGGCGCCGGAGGAGGAGACCGCCATCCAGATGGGGGTGCGCTCGAGCCAGTCCTCTAGCTTGGCCCCGCCGGCCCAGGCCGGGGCGGTTGCCGCGGCTATGGTGCGGGTGGAGAATCACATACACACCCAGGCCCAGCCTGGTGCGGAGGCTGCGCTGAATGGGCCTGAGCGGCTGGTGATGGGCCTGATTGCCCAGGGAATCTACGATATAACCGAGCTGGCGGGCAGGACCAGGCTTCAGACCAGGGACATTATCGGGATCTGCGGGGCCCTCGAGGCCAAAAACTTGGTGCGCAAGACCGGGTTTGGCTACGAGGCGGCCTGAAGAAGACGAAAAAGGAAGGCCCCGGTGAGGGGCCTTCTGTTATTGCTGTGGCTTCAGCAGGCTGTCCAGCGGCCCTCCCGCTGGGCCAGCCGGGCGGCCAGCAGGGCTACTCCCAGGGCGTCCCGGACATGGGGATTGCTCAGCCAGCGGGCAATGGTAGGCACCTGCTGGCGGATTTCCCGCCGGACATCCTTTGCGCCAGGGTAGCGCAGGCCGGTGAGGCGGCTGGGCCAGGAGCCCCCGGTGAAAAGCTCCTCTTCCTGGCCCCGGAAGCATCCGGGGAAGGTGTAGCAGGCCAGGGCGGTCTCCTCAGCCAGCTCGGCCAGGCTCTGGCCCATCTGCCGGGTGGCCTGCAGCTGGGCCACCTCCTCTTTGGTGGGGGAGAAGAGCTTGTCGATGACTTCGACGCCCACCACCGTCCCCGGGAGGAGAGCCTGCAACTCCTCCGGGGTGATCTGGTAGGTGTGCTGGCTGGGGGCGCCTGGGGGTCGCACCAGTCCCCAGCGTACCAGCCGGAAGGCCTCCCCGGCCGGCTGCAGAAACACGATGGTGGCGCCCACCGGATCAGGGTCGAGGCCCAGGATCAGCATGGAGCATCTCCCTTCTCCGGCTTTGCCGCGTTAGCTGAATTGGGGGCCTGGGAAGGCGCTTGAACCGGGCCAGGGTGTAGAGCCGGCCCTGGCGGATCTCCCTCCCAGTCCCAGCAAGTGCTAGTAGAGCCATTCCACGAACTCCTTCGTGTCCGGATCTACTAGCGCCGGTTCCAGGCGTTTTATTGCGCCAGCTCCCTCGAGTCGGTACCCCCAGTGCTCGTCATCAACTGTGACGAGCAGCACCCCTCCCGGCTGGCAGAAGTGTGACAAAAACGTTGCCATAGAGCCGGGGGAGAGGTTTCTCCATGGCAGATCCTCTGTCTCGAAGATCAGCGAACCGTCTGGTTCAATCACCAGACGGGCTAACGGCTCGAGACGCATGTCGTCTGCCATTTCTGCTGGCAGTGCGGGGGCCGCCAGGAGCAGGTGATCCTGGCCGAGCGTATTCTGTCCGGCGGAGGTGATCAGTGTCTCAAGTATTGCCCGCTTTTCGGGCATCACCTGAACCTGGCTTAGGTTATAGTAGCAGTCTGTTCCCATTTTTCTTCCTCCTATCGTCAAACAGTATACTATAATGTTTAGTAGCATGGTTCTACTCGGGGTTGATCCCCGCCCACTAGGATTTGCCTGGGCTGCACTGGAGCCCAGAGGTGGGCGTTATTTACTTCTGGACAAGGGCCGGGTGCTTCTGGAAGATGCCGGCCAGGTTTTACAGGCTGGCCAGGAGCTGCTAAAACGTTTTCCTGGGGCACGGCCAGGGGTGGAGTTGTTGGGAGAATATCTGCCACGGGGGGCCCGGGTGGCTGCCCTGTACCGTACTGCCTACACGGTGGGGGGACTGCTGGCCTTGGGCTACCGGGGAGTGCCTTCGAGCGGCCCTCTTTCCTGGCGGCGCTTGTTGTTGGGGAAAGGCAGCTTCCTGCGGGCTGCTGAGGCGGATCGTACTTCGCGGGCTATCCTGGAGCGGCTAGTGGTAGGGCTACCGCGCAGCAATGCCGATGAGCGCGATGCCATGATGGTGGGAATTGCATTGCATCGTTTGTGGGAGGTCTCAGAAACTTCCTTGCGGGCTGGGTAGATGGTGATATGCTGTTAGCCAGGCAACGCTTCAGGCCTGCGGATTTTGACAGGGTGGAGACTTCAGGGGGTTAGCACGGCGTGATTGCTGTGCTGGTCAAGTGTGTTCCCTACGTGCGTGGGGGTGTACCGCCCGGACGTGAATGCCCAGCAGAAGCAACCTGATGTTCCCTACGTGCGTGGGGGTGTACCGTGCGGCCAGGTCAGCGCCAGGATCACACCCAGGTGTTCCCTACGTGCGTGGGGGTTTACCGCGCTATGACCCTAGCGAAGTCGGTGTGTTTCATGTCCCCTACGTGCGTGGGGGTGTACCGTCGCTACTGCACTGGGGATTTACATCAACACCGTTCTCCCTACGTCCGTGGGGGTAAACCAAGCTGACGAGGACTGATCTCGAGCTGTTTGTTGTTTCCCTACTGTGTGGGGGACATGCCTGTTTCTGCGTGCAGAGCCGTTAGTTTTCTTACACCCATACCAGTACCTTCTCACGCTACCCAGTCTCCTGTAGACACTTCATATACCATATAGTTATGGTAGAAGCTTCCTCTGGCCGGGCCCGTGTTGAAAAGGAAATCTACCGCCAGGGTAGTTTTGCCGTTCTGGAGATCCTGCTCGAAGGGGCACGGGTGCGGCTGGCAGGAGAGCTGCCTCCGCTGTTGCCGGGAACCTGGGTGCAGGGTATATTCAGCAGTTTTGAGCATCCGCGTTATGGCCTGACCTACCAGGTGCGGGCCTTGAAGGAGGTCGAGGTAAGCCTCGAGGCTGCCGCCTGGCTTGAGGAGCGCCTGGATCTGCGTCGCAGGCCGAGCGAGGCAGTGGCCTGTGAGGCATTGAAAGGTAATCCTATGGCACTGGCACCTTTTGCCAGCAGCCGTCGCTTGCAGCAGATTCTGACCGACTGGCCGCGTATTCAGAATGAGTACGCACTGTTGGAACAGGGCCTGTCTCCCGAGTCGGCTCGCGTCTTATGGCGGGTAGACCTGGGCCGGCTGGCTCAGAATCCTTATCTGTTTGTACTCGAGGGCCTTCCCCTGGCTGAAGCAGACCAGGTGGCCCAGCGGCGCCAGCTACAGCACTTACGTCCTCAAGGAGTGGTGCTGGTCTGGCTACTAGAGCAGTCCCAGCAAGGGCACACCCTGCCTGACTACTCCCAGCCGTTGCCTGAGGGGGCCCGGCCCCTGGTAGGCTCGGTGATACACCAAAAAGGTTCCCGCCTCGGCCTGGAGCGTTACTTTCAGTCTGAGCGGACCATACTGGACTTTTTCCGCCGTCGCGCTCTAGCGCCCTTGCGGCTGACTACACCTCCGTCTGGGTTGACCGGGGAACAGCGCAGCCTGTGGCCCCTGGTGGAGCGCGGCCACGCCCTGCTTACCGGCGGTCCTGGTACCGGCAAGAGCTTCACCTGTGCAGCCCTGGTGGAGGCTGCCGAACGAGCCCGGCAGGAGGTACTTTTGTTAGCTCCTACCGGTAAGGCTGCGGTACGTCTGATGGAGCTGACCCGGCGGGGTGCCCATACCATCCATGCCCAGCTGGGCTGGAACGGGGAGAGCTTTGCCCATACCGCAGAGAACCCCCTCCAGGCCGATCTGGTGGTGGTGGATGAGGCCAGCATGGCGGATGTGGAGCTGCTGGCATCGCTGGTGCGGGCCCTGCCTCCCCAGGCCCATCTGTTGCTGGTGGGAGATGCCGATCAGCTGCCCCCGGTGGGGCCAGGTGCTCCCTTTCAGGATCTGCTACGGTTGAGTATGCCACAGGTGCAGCTGACCCAGCTACAGCGGCGTAGCCAGCAGCACCCGGTAACCCTGGCCTCCTATGAGATCAAGGCGGGCCGACTGCCACCCCTGCATAACCAGCCGGGACTGGCCTGGCGGCTGGGTAAACCTATCGAGGCCCAGGCTGCTCTTCTGGAGGATGTAAGGCGTTTGCACCAGCAGGGTACCCGGCCTCAGGTGCTTTCTCCGGTTTACCGGGGTGAGCTGGGGATCGACGCTCTGAACAAAGCGCTCAAAGAACAGCTGAACCCTGGTGGGGAGTCTCTCTGGTTGAATGGGCTGCCAGTGGCGGTAGGCGATCCGCTGATCCAGCTGCGTAATGATTACAGCTTAGGCCTGGCCAACGGGCAGATGATGGAGGTGGAGGCGGTGGACAGGGATACCCTGCTGGTACGGCTGGATGATAGCAGTCGTCAGCACATTCCCCACCAGGCCGTCAAGCACCTGCGCCACGCCTATGCGATCAGTATCCACCGTTCCCAGGGCAGCCAGTGGCCTCATATCCTGATAGCCCTTTCCTCTGAGCAGGGTCATTTTCCTAACCGGGAGATGCTGTATACCGCCCTGACCCGGGCCCAGCAGAGCGCCTGGCTCTATGGTGACCTGGAAGCCTACCAGGCTGCCCTGACCCGCCGGGCCAGCCAGCGTGAAACCTGGCTGCAGCAAGGAGTGTAAGATGCCGACAGTAGCCTGTGATCTGCTTTACGCTCTAATTGCCCACACCCGGCGTTTGGACTCCCGGGCTATTGTGGAGGAAGCGATTTTGCTGGCTCTTTCGGCAGAAGAGTATTCTACTGCCCATACGTTCCTGCTGGCTTTAGAACACCTGAAGCCGTGGCAGCGCTGGCAGATGGCGGTGCAGCTCGAGGCCCCTCAGTACATGGGTTTTTCCCTGCGGGAAGCTACCGAGCTAGCGTTGCAGGAGGCTACACGCTATCTGGGTGGGCGCAGTTACCGGCGTTATATCTCTGTCCGGTATCGCAAAAAACTGCTGGACTACGTGACTACGCTGGTCGGGACTGTACCTGAGGAACAGCTCGCCCGGACTCGCAAGACCATCACCAAACTAACTACCGGCGAGGTCTATCTCTGCGAGCGGATTCTGGACCGGGCTAAGAAACGCTGGAAAAGCCCGGAGACCGCTTACCAGGCCTTCGATGCTTTTCTGGTGGGTATTACCAGGGCCCATTATCTGGCGCAGAAAAAACTGGCGCCTGGCAAGGCGGGCAGTTAAGGTTGTTCGGTCTGTCTGCCGGCCAGGGCATCGCGCAGCAGCTGCTCGATAAAGGCTGAGCGGGACATACTCCCGCGTAGCTTATCCAGCTCTTGCAGCAGAGCAGGGGAGAGGGCAATAGCGGTGATGCGCTTTTTGCTAAGGGTAGGTGGACGACCGGCGCCGGGCCGGCGTCCACCCCAGTTAGGGTGTCTTGATGGCATAGCTGCACCAGCTGACTTCCCCCTCCTCGTAGGGTTCAATGAAGGCCTCCCAGGGCCGGTCTGGGAAGGCCATCTTGAGCTGGTTCAGGTTGCCGTCGAGCCAGTGTATTGGTTCGACCAGGGCCAGCCAGTGGCGGGCCTCGAGGGTGCCGCTACACCATCCCTCTGCATCAGATGCTCCAGCTTGGTGACGGTAGTAAATCATCCCGAGGTCATTCGGCCTGAAAACGTTAACGGTGAGACATGCGGGGTTGTCCTTTCCCCATGTGATGTGGTACATAGTCCGGCCCGTAGCGGTCGTGTGGGATATTGCCCACATCTGGGCCCGGTGTTCCCAGTGCAGGTTTGGCTCTGCAATACCGGGCAGGTTATTACCCCGGGCCTTCAGGGTCTCTACCCGGATGTGGGCCTGAAGGTCACGCGGGCTTTTAGCCCAGGTTGGGAATTCCAGTTCCCGCTGGGCCCATTCGTGCCCGTAAAACTGGGCCAGTCGGTGGGCTGTGGTAAATGCCTGCCTTGTTTTGTGATCCATACACTGCTCCTTTTAGCTGATATTTCTTACAGTGCGTCTGACCTCGGCGTCTCGTTGGAAATCTGTAGCAGAACGCTGCCAGTCTATATGTTGCAACGCAGCTGCGGCAGCTATAGCCTCATTGGCTGTGGCGTAGCCGGCTATAGTAATTGTTAGCCCACTCTGCCGATGAATCAGGTACCAGCGTTGTAACGGCTCAAGCTGGCAGATGAAAACACCAGGAAAAGCGGGGTTAGCCAGGCCAGACGCGGTTCTGCATAAAGGTCTGGGCCCAGTTATAAAAACAACTTGCCCTTCGACAGGAAACCAATTTGACAATACCTGCTGAGCTGAGTCCTCAGCCTGTGACCAGGTGGACTCGAGTATACGGCCGGTAGGACACAGATCATCCTGAGCACACTGCTGGCAGCGCTCCATGTGCTTGGTAAATCGCCTGTATGCTTGTTCTGCTATTGTTTCACGGTTCATCTGCAACCTCCGATTAGTACAGCAGGCAGTAGATCTAGTAGCTGCTTACGCAGCTGGGCTTGCAGGGCCTGTGGAGCCTGGGTTGCATCCAGCACCACAAAGCGCTCGGGTTCAGCGGCGGCCAGCGTTAAGTAGCCCTGCCGCACCCGCCGGTGAAACTCGATGCTCTCGTGCTCCAGCCGGTCCGGGTTGGCGAGCCGCGCTAAGCCAACCTCGGGTGGCAGATCGAACAGGAAAGTTTTGTCTGGGCGGAAAGCAAAGCGGCGTCCGATCCAGACGGTCTGGATTGTCTTCTCGGCCACGGTCCGTAACCAGTCCAGGTCTAACCCCCGTCCAAAGCCCTGGTAAGCCAGCGACGAATCGAGCCAGCGGTCACACAGCACAATCTGGCCCTGGGCCAGGGCGGGCCGGATGAGAGTTCGCATGTGTTCGGCGCGGTCGGCGGAGTAAAGCAGATACTCGGCCTCGGCGCACATCTGACCCTGGTGCAGCAGCAGTTGACGAATGTCCTGCCCCAGCCTGGTGCCACCAGGCTCCCGGGTCTGAACCACTGGCAATCCTTGCTCTTGTAACCAGGCAGCCAGGAGCTGGACCTGGGTAGATTTCCCCGCGCCCTCGGGGCCTTCAAAGGTCAGGAAGAGGCCGTGCATGTGTCTTCTCCTTGATGAGCAGCTGGAGTGCGGTTTCTGGCGGTTAGCACCAGATCCCGCCAGGGGTTCGGGCGCTTCTGATCGCTGATCCGGTTGAGGTGTACCCAGATGGCAGCCCAGTAGCCGAACATTTGGAATTTGTAGCGACTGAGGGCATCCCAGGCTTTGGCCTGGGCTTCGTCAAGTTCTGCGTTGAGGCGCTGTTCGGGTGTCATGTTATTTCCTGCTCGATACTTGAAATATATGGTAGTATATTCAAGGTAGGTTGTCAAGAGAGTGGTATAGTAATTGCCGATAGGAGGACAGAATGAAATTACTTGAAGTTATCCGGGGTCAGGTTTTCTGGAAGGATGAGCTTATCGCCCACATCTGGGATACCCAGCCGCTTCTGCCACCCCAGGCAACTGAGGAGGAGCTGGCCATCCTGGTTCAGCAGTACCGGGCGGGCGGGCCGGTTCCACTGGACTTTCTGCACCGATTCTTTTTCTGGGTGAGGGGGCGGGAGAGGGAAGTACCTGGCTACCGGCCTTACGGTCCAGCGTTGGGCTGCTCCTATACGCAGGTTTACTACCTGGGCCAGCCGGTCAGCCTGGAGCAGCTCGAGGCCAGAGGAGCGCCTACTCTGGCCCTGGCTGCACATGGCCTAAACAGCTCACAGCTTCTTGGACTGCAGGTCTGGCGGCTTTTTCCCCAGCACGGCCTGCAGCCTCGGTATAAGTTCAAGCCGGTTGACGACCTGTATGTCGTTGACAGCGAGATATTGGATCGCAACGGACGAACGCTATACCACACTGAGGACCAAGAGCTTTCCCCGGCTATGCAGGCCTGGCTGGATGACCATACCCTGGAGGAGGTCAGGCAGCTGGACAACTGGCGTCTGGTACACTGGAAGGAGTGGCCTGAGGTTCCTCCAAGCTGGGATAATGTTGCTTCCTGGATGCGGGATGACGGCCGTTGGGGGCTCTTTTACGCCGGTTCTGAACCTATTCTGGTAGGCCCCGGAAGTCCAGGAGGCGGTGGCCCACTTGCCGCGGCTGAAAAAGTTGCTGCGTGCGGGCCACCTTCGTCCTGATGATCCAACCTGCCTGTACTGGCTGAGAGCTGTTAGCGGAAAATTGCTAACGAGCACTGTGGACAAGCAGGCTCAGGAGGTAGTTGCGCCAAACTCCCAGATAATTGCAGTGAGGTACACTGAGCCTAATGCGAGGGATATTCCGCTGTGGCTTCTGTACCGGACTGGCGCTACCGCCTGGGAAGCTCTCTCCAGCCTGACGCTTGAGGACATTGAGCTGTTCGGGCAGGGTGGTCATCTCGGGGTCCTTTCCAGCCTGGCTAAAACCCGGGTATATGTCTACCTGGGCATAGTTTGTGGTGTGCCACTGGCTATCCTGGAAAGGGATAGCGGGGATGACCAGTACCGTCTGGCTGTCCTGGAGCCAGCGGTGAAGCAGGTCAACACCCATGTCCTACTGACTGGTAGCCTGGAAGCAATTGGTGCGACAATTGCGCAGGACCGCCATCATGGTGAGATTATGGCTCACCGGCTGGCTCGGGTATAGCAAGAGACGCTGAGAAAAAGAGCAGGATGTCCTGCTCTTTTTTGTTTATGAGACGCTGGTAGTGCTCTCCAGTTTTGCTGATATATACTCTGTTGATAGGAGAGTGAGAGATGCTTACGTTGCTGGCCTGGCCCTTGATCGTAGTGGGGTTGTTCATGGTGTTGACAGCGATTATCGCCCTACCGGGATTTTTTCAGCCGTCGGTGCAGGGTGGTTCCCGGCTGGAAGCACTGGTGACACGCTGGCTTGGGCCAGTGTTGTTCGTGGCCGGTCTTGTGCTGGTTGTTCTGGGGGTGGCGATCCTGGGGTAGAGATGCTGTCACACCACCTTCAGAGTGTTTTGCCGATTGAGGTTTACAGATGCGTGTTCTGTTCCTGACTACATCCCACAATTCGATGAGCCAGCGCTTCCAGATCGAGCTAACCCGGCTGGGGCATACCGTGAGTGTTGAATTTGCTATCAGTGATGTGCTGATGGAGGAGGCGGTGGCACTCTTCCAGCCCGATCTGATCCTTGCGCCATTTCTCAAAGCGGCAGTGCCGGAGAGCATCTGGAGCCGCTATCCAACCCTGATTGTGCATCCTGGGGTGCGCGGAGATCGAGGCGCGTACAGCCTGGATTACGCCATCATGCAGGGCCAGCCCCGCTGGGGAGTGACCCTGTTGCAGGCCAACGCCGAGATGGATGCCGGGGATGTCTGGGCCTGGCGGGAGTTTCCCATGCGCCAGGCTCCTAAAAGCTCGATCTACCAGAATGAGGTAGTAGAGGCGGCGGTGGAGTGTGTCCTCGAGGCCCTTCACCACTTTCCAGCCTGGCGGCAGGGTGAGTGGCAGCCTACTCCTTTGAAGGACCTCGAGGGGGCCTGGGGGGTGCTGCACCCGGTGATCAAGCAGAAAGACCGGGCGATTGACTGGGCTACAATGCCAACCCAGGAGGTTATCCGGCGCATCCAGGCGGCAGATGGCTCCCCTGGTGTACTGGATCAGGTGCTGGACCTTACCTGCTATCTCTACGGGGCCCAGGTGCACTACGAGCCGGTAGGCCAGGGTAGGCCGGGTGAGGTGCTGGCTCACCAGAACGGCGCGATCCTGCGGCGGACACTGGATGGCGCAGTATGGATCAGCCATCTGAAGACCAAAGGCGGTATTAAACTGCCGGCTACTCAGGTGCTGGGGGACCGCCTGGCCGGGATACCGGAGCGGTGGGGCGCTGCTGGCTACCAGGAGATCCGCTACTGGGAAGAGACAGTGAACTGTGCCCCCTACCATCAGCTGGTAGGGCACCTGGCCTGGGAGTTCCAGGGCGGGGCTTTCAACACTGAGCAGGCTCGGAGTCTGCGGGAAGCGATACGGACGGCTAAACAGCGGCCCATCGCAGCCCTGGTGCTGTGGGGCGGCCATGACGCTTTTTGCAACGGCATCCATCTGGGGGCCATCGAGGCGGCGAAAGATCCAGCCCTGGAGAGCTGGGAGAGCATCAATGCTATCAACGACGTGGTGCTGGAGCTGCTGGAAATGGAGCAGCAGCTGGTCTTCTCGGCGGTGCGAGGAAATGCCGGTGCGGGTGGAGTGATCCTGGCCCTGGCCGCTGACCGGGTGCTGCTGCGCCGGGGTGTGGTGCTGAATCCCCACTACAAGGGGATGGGGGGCCTGTATGGCTCGGAATACTGGACTTATCTGTTGCCGCGCCGGGTTGGCCAGCGCACTGCCCAGCAATTAACCAACGGCTTGCTGCCCCTGGGTGATGAAGAAGCGCTGCGGATTGGCCTGGTAGATGTTTTGCTGCCTGGAGACAGGGGGGCTTTTGCCGAGAAGGTACAGGAACAGCTATGGCAGGCCCTGCACCCGGACATCCTCTCAGCTACTCTAGCCTTGAAGCAGCAGGGCCTAAAGGCAGACCGAGAGCGCAAGAGCCTTGAGCGTTACCGGATTGAGGAGCTGGCCCAGATGGGCCGCAACTTCTGGGGCGAGACTGCTTACCACCAGGCCCGGCGGGAGTTTGTCTACAAGATAGCTCCAACCAGTACACCAGCACATCTAGCCCTGCACCGCAGGGTGCAGGAGGAGATACAGAGGTATGACCATGCGTGAACAGCTGCTACAACTTATTGCTGACGGCCCGAAAACCCTTGATCAAGTCTACAAGATCGCCCACGATAACTGGGGACTCAGAGGATCGCTGGCTGAGGCCACGATTCTCACTGCCCTGCTGGATCTGGTCCGGGATGGGGCCCTGCAAAAGAATGGCCAGTACCCCAGAATCGAGTACCGTCTGTCCGACCTGCTGCAACTCGACCTGGCCGAGGGACTGCCGCTGCGCGATCCCCAGGTTCTGTGGCAGCGGGCCGAGGCCGTGGGAATCGCCAGGCGGTGCTTGAAGGAGCCCCTCTCGCAGGACTGGATCAACCAGCTTGCAGCCAGCGAGAAGCTGGTGCGTGAGCGGGCCTGGCTGGAGTTTGATCTTTTGGTGAGCAGTCGGCTGGAGCAGCCCGGTCGGGGCCAGCGGCTGCTGGCGCACTACTCGCGCCTGCCCCGGCTGTTCCTCGAGGCAGTCTGCCGGGCAGTTGAAGCACATAGGCCGGAGGAGCGGCTGGCTGCAGTGGCGGCTTGATAGCAGGATTAGCCGCCATCTCAGCAGGAAGGAGTCCCCGAAAGGGACTCCTTCTTTTTGGGGCTGTGGCTACTGTGGGAGCGTCAGGTGGCCCTTCCTTACTGCGCTCTGTACTGCCTTCTTGACTTCCTCGGCTCGGAAGCGTGGGAGGTAGTACACCTCCATGCGCCAGCTGGTTAAAGCCTGGTTTGGCAGCAGCTTGCGCACTTCTGGTACCCAGTGAGGCAGAATGGGTAGTCCGATCTGGTTGGAGAGCCAGCGGGCTTCTGCCGCCAGGTCGGGGTTGTTGGGCTCGAGAACCAGATAGTATTCGGAAAGGTTCTCCCTCACGAACAGACCGTGAACTACTCCTCGGGCCAGGGTAGTGAAGCGGCCTTTGACCGGGCTGGGGCTGTTTACACGGATGTCCCGGCCGTCAAGAGGCAAGGTAATTCCTTGCGCACGCTGGTAGGCGCCGTAGGCAGCATAAACCGCCTCACGAGCGCCCACGACTGAGACCAGGATGCCAGTGGCGTGATGCACCGCCAGCCGATCCAGCACTACCGGGATCCCGTTGATCGTGACCTTCATCAGGACACCTCCAGGATCTCAGCAGTAGCCATGTTCAGGGCTATTACCTGGACCTCAAACCGCTCGCGGGCTACCGTTTTGGTCCCGCCGTCCTCTTCCTCTTCCTCCACAAAGGTTTCGGTCTTTTGAACCTGGCCTTTGATGAGATGAGGCATTCCGTCCAGGTTCACGACCTGGTTGTCCATGATGCCACCTGCGATTAGTAGGGCCAGGTGGGCCTGTTTTAGAGGCAGGAGGGGCCGGAACGCCTCGAGAGCGCGGCTTTGGTAAGGCTCCCAGAGCGGGCTTTTGCTGGCTAGGGCCAGGGCTTCTTCCACCGGGACGGTTTTCTGCATCAGCCAGCCAGTGCCTCCGGGAAACCAGTAGCTCCAGTCTTTACCGGTCTCGAGTACCCCTTGAACCTGGAGGCTTTCCGGTGCGGCTACCGCCTCCCGCTTTTTCCCGAAGACGACTATCTGCTTAAAGGCCTGGTACTCCGGCTCAGGAAAACGTACTGCCCTGAGGTCGCCGTACCAGGCAGTCAGGAAGTCGGCCACCCGGGGCAGAATCCGTTCCGGGATCAAGTACACCAGCAATCCACTGGGTCGCAGGGCGGGCGTCCAGTGTTTGAGGAAGGTGTACTCAAGTCGCTCACCTTCCCCATCGTCGTAGGGGGGGTTGAGGTAGAGCAAGCCGAAGCCGCCTCCTTCGTATTGCAGGGAATCTCCCTGCTGGGTCTGGAGCCCCTTCTCGCGGCACCTGGCAGCCCGGGTTTGGGATAACTCAATGGCCAGTGCCCTACACTGGGTGCTGATGGAGAGGGCCTTGATGGCATCCCCCTCTCCGGCGCAGGGATCCAGCAGATCTCCCAGTCCTGCAATGCGGGACTGGATGAGTTCAACCACCCTCCGGGGGGTGGGGTAGAAACCAGCTTTTGCTTTGGCGGCTATTCGCATATTCTTCTCCTCCTATCACGATGTAGTATATATTCCTGTAGCGCTATTAACAACAAGACCGGGGCCGAAGCCCCGGTTTTTCTGCTGTGGCTGCTTGATCAGGAAAACAGGACCGGCTGCCCGGCCGGCAGGAGTACCCGGCTTTTGCCTGCACCGACCCAGCGGGGGGTGGCAAGCAGAGGCAGCTCTACCTGTCGGTCTGGTAGTTTCTCGAGTCCCAGGCGGCTGCCCCGCCAGTCCAGATCAGTCTGACTGATCAGACTGCGGGCCAGCAGGAGCAGGGGATCCTCCTCCGCCGCGGCTACCAGGCCACCCTCTACCAGCTCCCCCTCGAGGGCTAGACTACTGCGGGCCTTGGTGGCGATCAGGCTGTAAGCCCCTGCCTGCAGGGTCTGCTGGTAGCCCATGAAGACTACCCGCACCGGCTGGGTCTGCCCGATCCGCCAGCTGCGACGGGCAGCCTGGCGCAGGGTGTAGACCGAATACTCCACCTGGTAAAAGACCAGGGTGGGGAAATCGATCAGATCCAGGCCGGTCTGCACCAGGCGGGGGTGGGCGAGCACCACGTCCACTCCCTGGTTCACCTGTTGGGCCAGCCAGGCCTCCCGCCTGGCTGCGGGTACGGTCTCGGCCCGCAGTACCGCTACCCGGAGGCCCTGGTTCTCGAGCTGGGCCTTCAGGCGGCTGAGCTGGTCACGCACCCGGGTGTTCTGGACGTAGACCAGCACCCGGCGGCCCCCTGCTTGCTCACGGCAAACCAGATCCAGAAGCTCGCGCTCCTTGGCGTGCTGGTACTCGCCTGGCAGAGGGTCGTAGGAGGCCACTACCCTCTTGGTATCGGGCTCGACTACCTCGGTGGGTTCCCAGGGTGCATCTGGTACCGATAGGCCAGCTTGCAGATAGGCTCCCAGCAGCCGCCTGGAGCCCCGGACGAGGGCTGCGTTTACCGCTTCTTTGAGGTCGTCGTAGAAGTGCTTTATCTGCCCCTGGTGGAATCCGTCCATCTGGAGCAGTTGCACTTGCTCTTCGTAGGGCGGCAGACCCTCCACCACATCGGTCAGACGCACAAAGGCGCTGGCTGGTAGTAGCCAGGGCAGCAACAAGGGGGAGAGCCCCGGCCGCTCCCTGGTATGGCTGCTACGCTCCTTGCGCCGGCTGACCCGGCCATCCCGGTAGTCTGCCTCGCGGGTGACCCGCTCGAGCAGGCCATACTCGGCCACGAAGCGAGCGGCCTCGTTATGGCGGTACTTCGCCCGGAACTCGGGCATGTACCGCCATAACAGGTGGAACAGGTTGCTGGCGTAGCCGCCAAACAGGGTTCCGGTGAGGGCCAGCACCTGGCCGACCCAGAAGCCCAGGCTGCCTGCTACGATACCCTGAGCGCTGTCCCCTGCTTTGTACTCGTGGGCCTCGTCAAGGATCATAGTCTTGAAGAAACCCCTGGGGATGATGCGCTTCAGGTAATCGGCCAGGGGAACCCGGGCTGAGCCTACCTGCTGCCAGAGGGCAGAGCCGCACTTGCAGAAGTGGCGTTTTCGCTCAAGTGCGGACTGGGTTAGGGGCAGCCTGTCCTTGTCGATAACCAGCCGGGAGCAGTCGGGGCAGGTGGGGAGCCCTCGCCGCCAGGTTACGGCGGGCTTCCACCCAGAGCCGAGCTTGGCCTTCTCCCGCGAGAGGACGGCCACCAACGGGCCATCCATTGAGGCCAGGGCCCTCACGTCAGCAGGGGAGTTGAGAATTATTCCCCTGGCACCCTCGAGTTCGGCCTCCCTTTTCCACTTCTCTACGAGGTGGGGTGGGCAGAGAACCAGGGTGCGCCCTTGGGGCTGGTAGGCCAGCACTGCGTCCAGGGCAATTTTGCTTTTACCCGTAGACATCTCGGCAGGGAGATAGGTGATGGCCTGGCCCTGTTGAAGCCGCTGGAGCAACCCGGCAGAAGCCAGGGCCTGCTGGCCCTTGGGAGTGCGCCCAGACTTCCGATACAGGGGCTGGGTGACTATGGGTGGGAGGGCGGCCTCGGCCTGGGCTACCAGCTCGGTGCCGAATCGCTCTATGAACTGCTTGAAACTGAGTTTGTTTTCCATTACTCCTCCTATCGGGGAGCATTATATATCAGAGTGGGAGATGGCAGCGTCTTACACCCATGGTTAGGGTTTGGGTGTAAGAAAGAACGGATCATACCAGGAAGCCAGATGTATAATATATGCCGATAGGAGACCCCTATCGGAGGTGAGCATGTTCATTCATGGATACGGGTTTACGGCAGACGAACAAATGTCCGGGCAAATTGTAGTGGCCCTGGACGAGACTAGCTGGGGAGCTGTCCAGCAGGAGCTGGCGCTTCTAAAAAGAGCCGCCCAGGTTCTGGAGGAGCAGGGCCAGGGCCTCGAGGTGATTCTAAAGTCGCCTCGGAAGATTGAGGCGTCGGTCTACAGCGCTGCAGAGATTGAGGGGCTCGGTGACTTCGCCGACCTGGAAGACCTTCCCTTACAGGAGCTACTGGACAGGCTGAGCGGAATCGAGGCCCAGGAGGCCCTGATTACAGTTGTCCTGCACAAAGGGGAGGCCTCGCTGGAGGGGCATACCCTTGAGCCCTCTTACTCCGGCTCGAGGGAGATGAGGCCTCTCTGGGCGACTTTGCCGTAGGCGCAGCAGGAGCAAAAAGAGACCTTTTGGGGTCTCTTTTTTGTGATTAAGCAGAGCGGCGCCATACCTTTGGGTATGGCACCGCATAGCTGATGTAGCTACTTAGAGCGCCACCAAGCGCTCCATGGCCCACAGGCTGGCCAGGCCGTTCCGGACTACCGCAGTATGGGCATCTTGCCGAGAAGAGTAGATGCCAATACGATGGCTACTAGTTCTCAGCTCCCATCGGTCGAACGCTTTGCCCAGGTATACGTTGTTCCCTTGCAGCTGGCCAACGTACTCCATTGGGTGCTTGTGTGAGTGTTCAAGAGCCTTTTGCCCACCCTCACGAAGCAACCAGGTAGACATCTCACCGGGATTTAGCCATCCCTCCTCCAGGGCCCTGGTGAAGGGTACTGACGTTTCGTAGGCCTGATTGTTCAACGTAACCCAGCGAGTTTTCTTGCCAGAAAACAACTGGAAAGAATCCAGGCGCCTGACAAGGTTTGCATGACCTGGCTTTACGGCAAGACCTTTTCCGGTAGTGGCTTGCGCCCAGAAGACACAGGTGGGGTCATCTGGTGATAGATGATCGGCCTCGAGTGCTTCCCGAAGCACCTTTTTGGCGGATGGCTTCAGGCAGACTGTTACTCTGGGCCCCAGGAGCCAGACCTTATTGAAGGCCGATCCCAGCAACCAGGGTTTTCCATCCCTGTACCAGTGTGCCAGTACGCCAGCGATAGGTGGCGCCTCTGGATTGACTTTCCATCCAGCTACTGCCGGTATATTCAGCTCAAGGGCGGCCTCAAGGGGCTGGCCCTCCAACCACTCCAGAAGGTCCGAGTAGGGATCGAGGTCTCCTTCCTCGTAAAGAAGGGTGCCATCCTGTGAGAGGAGGAGACGCTCATTACAGAGAACCCCGCCTGGCAGGCCATCTACAACCCTCTGATCAAGCCCTCTCCAGGGGAAGAGCAGCCACAGCCGCAATGCTGGCCACCAGTCCATTGGGAAGTTTTTCAAGGCCAGAGCCCAGTTCTCTCGGATGGCCTGGCGGCTGGCTAGAGCCCCTAAGAAATACAACTGACCATCGGCAACTCCCAGAGCATCCCCTAAAGGTTTATATCCCTCAGGGAGTTTCGCGCCCATGAGCCAGAAGTATAGCTGATGGGCCATAAGCCGGTGTGCAGGCTGCTTGTGTAGCTCAAGAGCTACTTGCTTAATGGTCTCGAGGTTCCCACCGCTTATTTCTAGCGGTACCTGAGGACCCCGTTCGTAGTGGTACCCCACCAGGCTGCCCCGGGACCAGATCTCGGGGCCGCGGTCGCCATAGACTATTTTCATTATCATCTCCTCCTATCATGAAATAGTCTATCATGCGGTAGCGAAGACAAGCACAAGCAGTTTCTTGGTATATGCCCATGTGTGTGGGGAAAATGCTGGTGGGTATCGGATCTTTGATGCAGGAATCTGGTGACCAGATCATCCGCGCAAATACCTGAAGGTAGGGGCTTGCGCGGATGATTGGGTTAATAACCCCCACATCTGTAGGGAGAAGAACTTCTGCTGAGCTGAAGACTTGGTTGCGCTCGGGTACACTCCCACACCTGTAGGGAAGACGAAAACAGGACATGAACCGCTGCAGCTCTGGTCGGTAAACCCCCACTCACGTAGGGAGAGGACTAGCCATAGTTCGCCCCGGCTCGCTTACAGCGGTACACCCCCACGCCCGTAGGGAGACCCTTGACCAACACGGCATAATTGCCCTGTCAGCCCCCCTGAAGTCTCTTTGTCAAGGTACACGATTACCGGGTAGCAGGCAGCTCAATTCCCGGCAAAAATATCTTCCTCGATAGCACGGTTAAAGGCTATGCCGGCTGACATCTTACCAGCTTTACCGGCCAGTAGAGGCTTGGTCGGAAAATATCCGCGTCGTCCTAGCGATGGCGCGATAACAGGACGTTGAAGGGCTGCCTCAATTTGCTTGAGGAGTGCCCGGTCACCGGTCAAAGCTACCAGAAACTCGGCATCTGCCAGGTACTGCCGCCAGCTGATAGCGGTGGGCTGACGCCCGCTCTGATCGGTGCGGATGATGTTCTGTGTGACCTGGAAGTCTTCCTCCAGATAGCCCGGACGTACTACATGAACCTCCATTCTTAGAGCCATCAGATCATCTCTGGGCTCCTCAGTGCTGCGGCCCAGGGCGGCAGCAATAAGTCCGGCCACCCCGCTTTTAGTCGGTCTGGTAGCGCTGGGCCGGACATCGCCAATACCGGCCACTCCCCAGGACTGCTGGGGGCCGGCCAGGCGGATTACCAGGGTGGCTTCCTGGTGAGGCGTGGGCATCAGGCCACCTCGACAACCTGTGCCTTGAGGGTCTGCACTACCCGGTCGGATAGATCGTCCAGGTCGGCGACTGTAGTAAAAGCGGGGTGGCGGTCGGTAAAGTCCAGAACGACTGTTTCCAGCGGGCGGCCCAGGCTGGCCAGCTTACGGCGGATCAGCTGCTCGTGGGCCAGCAGGGCCTGGATGGCTGTGTCTACGATACCTCCGGCCAGGGCTGGTTCAACTGGGCGTTCAAAGGCCCCCATCAGGTTGAGCGGGGTGTGGTCACCGATCTTGACCAGGACATAGTTGGGACTGCCGAAGTTGCCGTGGCGGCTGGTTCCAGCTCTGGGTAGAGCAGTCAGGATAGCTTTGATCACATCTCCGGCATACTCCGGGCGGTAGCCGTCGGCCAGGTTGGTCCGCAAGCGGCTGGTCTCGAGCTTGAGATACCGGTAGAAGGTGGTGCCAGACTCGAAGGAAGTGTTGCCTACCATCGCATTACTCGCCTCTTGCTCAAACTCCTGGCTTAAGGTATCGGCAGCGATAAAGTAGTCTACCTCGGGCTCAGTGGCGTGGACACTCAGGGCATCGGCGTAGTCCAGCGCCCCCTCGATGCGTTTGGCAGTGGGAATCTCGGCCATCATCCGGCCAAACAGGGCTACGTCCAGCGACATCGGTCCTTTGCCGAAGACGCTTTGTACGGCCTGGATCAGGTGCTCGGGCAGCTTGACGGTCGGCTCCGCCTCAGCCTGGATCTCTTCCAGAATGCGGCGCAGCTTGCCCAGGATTTTAGCGCCCTCGCTACCCCGAGGCGGTTTTTCACCGTATTTTGCTTCTGCCTCGCGGAGCTGGGCTTCCAGTTCAGTGCGGCTCTTGCCTCGACTGGACACATCCTGCTCGAGGAGCTTGCTTAGCGCTTCCTGGTTGGCCTCGATCAGGTCTACCAGAGCCAGGGCCTCAGAGGGCATCAGCGTGAGGTTCGTGTTGGTTTTGTAGACAATGCGTCCCTGGCGGGTGGTGGTCTCGGTGGCGATGATGGCCCCGACAACCAGCCTGGCCAGGCCGCTTTCCATGATGCCGCGCTGCCGCAGGTGCTGGTTGATCCAGCCTACCAGGTGGCGGGTCTGCTCGGCGGTGGGGTGGCTCAGTTCCCGCAGCCGCTCCCGCATAGCCCGGCCCCAGCTCTGGCTGCTGATCCGGGTGCGCCGGGTGCCGCCGAAGCGGGCGGTCTTCTGCTCCCCGCTCTCGCCGCTGTTGTAACGGCCAGGGGGCAGGGTCTGGATGACGTGTATCTCGATACGGGGTAGTCTCTGTTTGATCATGTATTTCTCCAGGTTTGAGCCCAGTTTAGCTGGACCGGGCGGCCAGGCTCGTACCACCGGGTCAGGTCGTTGAGCAGGCCGTTATAGTCCAGCCCTCCCAACACTTTCTCTGCTTTGAAGAGATGCTCCAGCCGGGCCAGGACTTCCTGGGGACTGGCTGCACCCAGCAGGCGTTGAAACTCGGACCGGGCAGTATTGCCCTGGCGCAGGGCCAGCGGAAGGGGGCGTTGGGGGTTATCAATGGGCCAGAGCGACCATAAAGTGGCCCAGCGGTTGACGATCTCCGGGGGCTGGGGATACTGGCCCAGGATGCTCAGCAGGACTATAGCCTCTGGGCTCAGGCCGGGCCGGCCTACCTGTCGCTTCAGGACATGCCGCTCAGGTGGGGTAAGCCGGTAGAGCCGGCTTACCAGGCGTTGCTCGACAGGTGTTACCATGCGCGGTCCTCCATGAGCTGGTGGCTGGGGATGAGCAGCCGCATCCCCTCGATGAGCCGATCTGCCTCAGCTTCAAGCTGGTCTGCACTGAGATCGCTCATCCGCAGGGCCAGCTCGTAAGCGGCTTTAGTAGCCTGCAAGCCGTTTTTGTAGGCGTAGTTACGCAGTCGTTCCTGCTGGGCGTTAAAAGCCTCGAGCCAGGCCGGAGTCTCAGGAGAGAGTCTGAGTGAGCTATCTACCCAGCCCTGGATGTTGGCCTGCTCGTTGATCAGTCCTACCGCCCGCAGGGTCAGACCGTCGCGGGCCCGGCTCTTAGCCGGGAAGCCCCGCTGGTAAAGCTGGGCTGCCCACCACGGTGAGGTCGGGGGCTGGCCGGGGTGGGCCAGGAAGGGCCGCTCATGGGTGGTAGCCATCAGGTCACGTTCGGCTGGTTGTGTTTTGAAGCCCTGGGTCAGCAGCACCCGGCGGTCAGAGACAATCTCCAGGGCCCGGCTCAGCCAGGTCATCCGTTCCACCCGGCCCAGCGGCTCACGCATACGGTAGTTCTCGAGATCCTCCAGGGTGGGGCGGGGCTGCTCCCAGGTAGCCCGGTCTCTACCGGCCTCCGGCTCGGGGTAGGGGAGAAGGTTGAGCAGCAGGGTCTCTTCCAGGTTGGTTCCCTCGATCCAGCCCACCACCTGCCGTCCCAGGGGTGAACCGGAGGTAGAGCCGGTAAGGCTGACCCCGGCGCTGACGCAGAAGGTCTGGAAGGCGGCCAGCAGCCGGGCCCACTCGGCCTGGGAGACCGGGGGCGGGTCATACCAGGGGGTATGGTCCCATTGCAATTTGGTATTGGCGCTGGCCCGGTCAAAGGCAATGACCATCCAGGGCTTGGGTTCGCCGGGGAGGTCGTGGAGGTCGCACTGGAGAAAGTTGCCCAGCTCGAGGTTTTCCAGGTTGTCGTCCAGGTAGTGCTCTATGGCCGCCTGGGGAAGTTCCTCGAGCTGCTCAAAGGGACCAGCAGCACGGTAGATAATAGCCAGCAGGATACGCAGGGAGGCCGCTACATAAAGTGGATTCGAGTGGGTCAGGCCCTGGATCTCCTGGGTACGGGTAAGGGCCTCATGCAGGCCTTTATTGCCTGCGGTGGTAGGGATCCAGGGATCGGTGACCAGATTCACGGCTGCCCCCTGGGGACAATTCTAGCTACGCTTAATAGCCCATAGCCCAGATGCTTGTTTTTACCAATCCCGCCGGCCAGGCAGCGGTAAAACCTGTCCAGGTCAACGATACGCAAAATGCCGGTGAAGTGTACCTCGTGGATACCCATTCTGGAGGCATCCTTTTTTCGATAACGGCGGGCGGGGTCTACTACCATGATCTGGGTGGTCTCAGGCTGGAAGCCGCCGCGCTCGGCCTGTCTGGCCCACCAGTCCTCCAGGGCCTGGCCGTGGACTGGAATCTCGATGATTTTCCCGTCTGGTACAGGGCGGGATTTGCGGATGGGGTTTGCTACCAGGTAGTAACGTAGCCGCATTCCTTCGGCCAGGGCCAGCTCAATATGTTTACTGCCTACCAGGTCGAGACCGGCAGCAGGGGTCCAGGATGGGACTAAGGTATTCTGCACCAGAACCACCTGGTGCTTCGAGCGTAGTTCAACCCTGAACAAAATGCGATCTGGGCCAACATCGTTCTCCGCCAAAATTTTATGGATGGTCTCGCGGTCCAGGCTTAGAGGAGCCCTGAACTGGCTAAGGTGGAGGTGCATGGGTAGAGTGTACTGCTTAGACTGTAGATAGTCAAGTTACTTAGAAATAAATGTAGGAACAAAAACCCCGCCAGTCTGTTTTCCCCCGCAAGCGGGGATCATATTTCTAATTAACTGGACTATGGGTAACTCCCGCTTATGCAGGAAGTGGTCTGGTTTGCATTTTACCGCAAACGAACAGATGTGGCAATCATGCGTCACCGCGTCACCAGACCACGTTATCAGTGTGACGCATGGTAACGCAAGGCATGGTTTTTGCCCCCACGTGGGTAGGGAGAATTGTGCAGGATTTCCTCTGGCGGCATGGCCGGACGGTACACCCCCACGTGCGTAGGGAGGAGCGTTGTATGTTCACTAAAACTCCCAATCATCCTGGTTAACCCCCACATGCGTAGGGAGAACATAACGAGCCTGTCGCATTTTTTCCTCCTAGACGGTTAACCCCCACATGCGTAGGGAGAACGAGATACGGGCACCGAAGGCGTTCTTGTTGCTTGGTTAACCCCCACATGCGTAGGGAGAACGTACCGACTTTGCCAGCCCATTACCCTGCTGGGCGGTTAACCCCCACATGCGTAGGGAGAACGGTCATTGAGGTCGGAAATTGCTTTGTTGAGCGCGGTTAACCCCCACATGCGTAGGGAGAACGGAACGGATCCCGGCTGGTGTCGCCAGTGTTACCGGTTAACCCCCACATGCGTAGGGAGAACGTCTTTGGTGATGTAGATGAAGGTTCCAGCGTCCGGTTAACCCCCACATGCGTAGGGAGAACTGCTAGTGCTGGGTATCCTGGTCCTAGCGATACGGTTAACCCCCACATGCGTAGGGAGAACGATCCTCAACAGAAGAAAAAAATTGTGACAACGCGGTTAACCCCCACATGCGTAGGGAGAACCATCCAGCTCGTTTTCCCGAGGGCTTACCCCGCGGTTAACCCCCACATGCGTAGGGAGAACACTTGATCAACACGGCATATCTGCCCTATTGACCCCCTGGAAGTCTTTTGTCAAGATGCGCGGCTGCTTGGTGAGCAGTCTCTGTACCACCTTACCACAATTTCTCCTGCTATACTAAACCCTGATAGGAGGTAATATGGAAACAACAGCGATTCGACGGAAGCTCCAGGCCTGGGCGGAGACGCTGGGCCAGGAGATGGAGAAGGGCCAGACCCAGGCCTTTCTGAGGTGGCTAGAGATGGTGGGGAAGTTCCACCGCTATAGCTTCCTCAACACCCTCAGCATCTTGATTCACCGGCCTGATGCCAGCCAGGTAGCTGGCCTGCGTCGGTGGAACCAGATGGGTCGGCGGGTCAGGAAAGGGGAGCGGGGGATTCCAATTTTAGTTCCCTTGCTCAAAAAGGTCGAGGAAGACGGGGTGGAGGTGCGAAAGCTTGTCGGCTTTCGCAGCGGCTACGTCTTCGATGTCTCACAAACGGAGGGGGAGCCTCTCCCGGTTCCCCCTCCGATCAGTGGGGACAGCTCGGTCTTTGACCGGCTGGTGGCCTGCTGCCCTTTCCCGGTGCGGGAGGTCCCCGGCCCTGTCGGACGGCTGGGGTCGACTGATGGCCAGACCATTGAGCTGGCTCCGGGAGAGCCCACCCAGAAAGCGTCCACCCTGCTCCACGAGTGGGCGCACTGCCTGATGCACTTTCCCGCCCCCAGCGGTGCAGTTCCACAGCTGAGGGAACTGGAAGGGGAGGCAGTGGCCTATGTCGTGGGCCGGGAGCTGGGCCTGGGCATGGAAGGCAGTCGGGACTACATCCTGCACTGGCAGGGTAGTCCCGGGAGCCTGGAGGGTTCCCTCGAGCGCATCCTGGCCACTGCGCGGCAGATTCTGGAGCAGGTGCAGCCTGCTGGGGAAAGGGAGAGCGAGGTGGCCGAATGAGGCGCATTGAATTGCCTTCCGATGGACCTCTGAGCCGACCCCCAATCCCTTATGAAGACCTCTACGAAAAGGCGGTAGAGGCTTCCCAGGATCTGGGCCGGGCTATCGAAGCCTGGGATAAGGGAAGGCTCCAGGACTTCCTCCGCTGGTTTGAGCAGGCTGCGCAGACCATGCGGTAGAGCCACAGGAAAGGAATGGCCGGGCACTGCCCGGCTTTTCTCATCTGAGTTAGTGCAGGACGTTGCTGGCTTCTAGACTGAGGTTATGCGCCTACTGTTCTTTCTGGCTGTTCTGCTTTCCCTGGCGCTGGCCCGGCCTGCCGGCCAGCTTCCGGTGGACCTTCAGCGCCTGCACAGTCTGGTTAGCGTCTACCATGGCGTACCTTATTTGTGGGGCGGTACGGATCCCCGGCGGGGTCTGGACTGCTCGGCTTTTGTTCAACGGGTGTACGCTCATCTGGGCTGGCGCATTCCCCGTACTGCTGCAGAGCAGTTTCACAGGCTAGCACCGGTCAGAACCCCTTACCTGTTGCCGGGTGATCTGGTTTTTTTTACCGCTCCTGGCCGGCCTGTGGACCATGTTGGGATTGTTTTGTGGGGAGGCTACATGATACATGCCAGTTACCGGCATGGGCGGGTGGTGGTTGAGCGAATAGCTGTTTATCAGGGCCGCTTTATCGGCGCCCGGCGCCCACTGGCTGGACTGAACAGGCCGGATGAGGGAAGGGGAGGCTGAGCCTCCCCTTCGTTGCTACTGTTCCTGCTGGTCGGGCCGCCCGCCGACTTCTGTTGGCCGGGCCATCCGCCAGCCTCCCTTGCTCTCGAGGGCGGCGGGGTCGTAGTAGACCCAGCGGTCCCCAGGACGGGGCGGGGGCGGATTGTCAACCTTTTTGACGGCAGCCCGGGGCCACCGTTTCTGGAGCGCCTCTAGCTGCAGGTCCAGACAGAGGATCTCCGCCTCGGGGTAGAGGCGGGCCAAAAAGGTAAGGTCCGCCCCGACGCAGATGCCTGGGAGCGCCGCCTCTGGGGCGAGGCGCATGACTACCAGGCGCTTCACCTGGCGGCTGCGGGCCTGCTGCTGCTGCTGGAATAGCAGGGCCAGCCGGGTGGCGGCCTCGCGGTTGGCGGCCTGCTCCTCGGGGGAGCGGGGGGGCGGCAGGGTGGTTGCTGACTTTTTCATATCCCTCCTATCAGCAATCATTATATTATAAAAACGAGGGAGTGTGGGGGAGCTATAAAACCCGGCTCCTTCAGGAGCGGGATACATGGACTCTCCCACGTCCGCTGCAAGCGGACATTGCAAGCAGGATAGCCAGCTTACTCTGAACAGACCTGAGACAGGTTCTTGCTCAGACATTGCCAGTATAAGAGTTACGATATAATCATAATATGGTCGTTTTGGAATGCAAACTCTACGGCACTGAACAGCAGTTCAGGGCGATAGACGAAGGCATTCGGGCAGGCCAGTTCGTCAGAAACAAGGCACTCAGGCTCTGGATGGATGCCGGCAGGAACGGCAAGGTAGGCAAATATGATCTGAACAAGCTGTGTACACTCCTGGCCGCCGAGTATCCTTTTGTTGCTAATCTGGGCAGCCAGGCCCGGCAGGCTGCGGCGGAACGGGCCTGGAGTGCTATATCCCGGTTCTATAAACGTTGCCAGGAGGGACTTAAGCCTGTCGGTTACCCCAGATTCCAGAAGGACAATCGCAGCATCGAGTACAAGCAAGCAGGCTTGGAAGCTGGACGACTCCTACAGTCGGCTGACGCTGACCGATGGGCTTGGGATCGGGACTCTTAGACTCAAGGGATATAAGGCGCTTCAGGACTACAACCTCGACAAAGTTAAACGAGTGCGTATCCTCAGACGGGCTGATGGATATTACGCCCAGTTCTGCATACGGGTAAAACGCAGGATAGCGGTTGAGCCCAGTGGAACTACCATCGGCCTGGATGTAGGACTCTTGCACTTCTACACTGATTCCAACGGTAAGGTTGAAGATAATCCTCAGTACTATCGCAGGTCTCAGAAACAGATCAGGCGGGTGCAAAGAAAGGTTAGCAAACGACGGAAAAAGGGAAAACCTCAGAGCAGCAACTACAAGAAAGCAAGGCAGCGCTTAGCCAGACTCCACCTGAGGATACAGCGGCAGCGTAAAGACCACGCCATAAAGCTGGCGCGGTGCGTAGTCAGGTCCAACGACCTGGTAGCCCTGGAGAATCTCAGGATCAAGGATATGGTTAGAGGCAACCTTGCCAAGAGCATCAACGATGCAGGCTGGGGCATCTTCCGGCGCTGGGCTATGTACTACGGGGAGGTTTACGGCACGGTAGTAGTTGCGGTAGATCCTCGGGGCACGACCCAGATAGACCACGAGTCGGGGGAGATACTCAGCAACAAAACCCTTGGTGACAGGGTTCACGTCACCGCCTCGGGCAGGAAGATGAGCCGCGATCACAATGCGGCCATAAACATCCTGCAACGAGGGCTACAGATGGTAGGCTGGGACACAGCCGAACCTAACGCCTGGGGAGTCTTTGTAAGCCCTGCACTGAGCAGGCAGGAGACGCTGAACCAGGAAGCCCGTCCCCTTTAGGGGGCGGGAGTGTCACATAAAACTTTTGTCATTTGGGTTGGGTATGACATACTCCCCGCGCTAAAGCGCGAGGCTTTCTGGCGCAGATCCTGTAAGAATGCGGTATATTGATCCTGTGCAGCTACGACTACACCAGAGACCAGACCTTCACGTTTTTGCGGCACAGGGCGTCAGCCTGATCCTGGGGGACTCGAGCCCTGTCCTGCTGGTTTATATGCCGGGCCTGAGTGCCCGGGAGGTTCAGGCTATCTGCCAGGACCGCTGCTGGTTCGGGGTTTACGAGGAGGAAGGGGTACTGTTTTTTCTGTACCGCTTTGGCAAGGCTTTTTCCTGGTCGTATACCGCATATCATCGTCGGCTTGAAGAGCAGCGCAGGCCGGTACGGCTGAGCTTGATCAGCGAGAGTTCGCGGGCCCTGCTCCAGGTGATTGTGACGGGAAGCGAGGATGGGGTGGTGCAGGGCTGGCGGATGGTAGGCCTGAGCCCGGCTGTGACCCAGACCTTATGGCAGTCGGTATTGATGCAGGATGGGCTACCGGACGACTATGCCCAGCGAATTGAGACAGTTGCTGTCGGTCGGGGTGTGCTTGAGATGGTCAAGCAGGGCGTAATCTGCCAGGGGCAGTAGCAGTTAGCGTTGCCTCTGCTGTTTTAGATGCCAGTAGACTGCCAGCACTTTCCGCACATAATTCTGAGTTTCCGGGAAAGGGGGGATGCCCCCAAACCGGCGCACTGCGCCAGCCCCTGCGTTATAGGCGGCCGGGGCCAGTTCCCAGTTGCGGAAGGTATTCCACTGTTGTCGGAGGTAACGGGCGGCGCCCCATAGATTCCAGTGGGGATCGTGCAACCACTCTTTCTGAATTCCCATACCACGCGCAGTAGCAGGCATTAGCTGGCCCAGCCCCCGTGCGCCTCTGGGCGAGACTGCCTGGGGACAGAAACGGCTTTCTACCCAGACTACTGCTGCCAGGAGTTCGGGCTCGAGGCCGAAGGCCTGGGCGTAAACACGGGTTTTCTGCCACATCTGCGGGGTCAGGCCGCAGGCCAGGGCGCTGCTGGCAAGTAGTAATAAGACCAGGACCAGCAGTTTCATCGAAAGCGATTCTAGCGCATGTATCCGGCGTTTGGGACCAATTATGAGAGTCTGGGTCGAGAGCTTGTGATATGCTAATCTCGGATAGGAGGCTATCCATGCTAAATACAGTCAATCTAGTTGGCGCCGTGGTGCGGCACGAGCTGCGCACCACGGCAAAACTGACCCCGGTGTTGGAGTTAACCCTGGCCGGGGTTGATGTGGTTGGCGACCGGCGGTTCGCCTGGTATCACCAGGTGAACTACCTGGGCAAGCGGGCTGAGCACGTTGCTGGCCTGCTGGCTCCGGGGGCGGGGGCTATTGCCTCTGGCCGCCTGGACTACCGGTCCTGGGAGGCCCCGGACGGCAGTAAGCGCTCAAAGGTCTCGGTGCAGGCCGAGGCCCTCGAGGTCTTCGCGCCCCAGGGCGACCAGCTGGACTACGACCAGGGAGGGAATCCCCGGCTGGCGGCAGGCGCGGTTAACCGCGTGGTGCTGGCCGGTAACCTGACCCGCGATCCCGAGCAGGGGGAGCGGGGACCCGCCAAGACCGCGATTGCGATTACTGAGTGGGTCCCAAGCAGGAATGGCGAAAAGGGGCACGAGAAGGCCCACTTCTTCGACATTTCCGCCTGGAACGGCCAGGGCCAGGTGCTCATGGGCCTGACTAAGGGCGAGCCTGTCTTCCTGGAGGGTCGCCTGGTAGGCGAGTCCTGGGAGGCCCAGGACGGCACCAAGCGGTACGCCACTCGGGTAGAGGTGGTCCGGCTCCTGCCACTGATCCGGCCCGGTAAGGCCGCGGCTGAGCCGGAGTCTGAGCTGGTTGCAGTAGCAACCAGGACTCCAGACCTGCCCCCTATCTAGGCAGGAACAGACACAAACCCCCCGCCTTCAAAGCGGGGGTTTTTCTTGCATCTACTGTCGTGCTATGTTATATTGAGACTGGTTCATACGGGTTCTCCCCCGATGATCCGTGTCAGGGCCCCTAAAGGGGCCCGTTTTTTTTATAGCTTTTACTTATATAATGGGACGTGATAGGAGGACGTTATGGAACAGATACGGATAGCTCGCCTGGCCCTGGCGCGAAAGCACCCCTACTTCGCGCCGGCGGCCTGGGCCATGCGCCTGGTCGTCACTGACCAGGTGCATACCATGGCAGTGGACGAGGGTTGGCGGCTTTATGCCAACCCGGAGTACACCGCCCGGCTGGCTCCCCAGGAGTGCGTCGGGGTGCTCTGGCATGAGATGGAGCACCTGCTCCGTCGCCACTTCTCTCGGGGGAAAGCCCTCGGGGTGGAGGTTGATAAAAGCCTCTACAAGGTCTGGAACGTGGCCACCGATTGCGCCATTAATGATGGCGCGGCGGAGGCCGGGTTCCAGCTTCCTGCCGGGGTGTTGTACCCCGAGCAGTTTGGGTTGGAGCGGGGGGGGCTAGAGGAGGCCTACTACTGGGCCCTGTTGGAGCAACAAATTAGTGTTGCTGGCTACCAGGGCCAGGATGGATCCTCGGGTTCCGGGCCGGAGAGTGGGATGTCGGATACCCACGCCTCGCCAGAGGAGAGGAAGGCCTGGGAGCTTCCGGTGGATAACCCCACCCACCCCGCAATGGGCGAAGTGGACGGCAATATCATCCGCCGGGAGGTGGCCCGGCAGGTAATGGAGCACCAGCAGAGCCGGGGCTCTGTGCCGGCAGGCATCCTGCGCTGGGCTGAGGGGGAGTACAACCCCACCGTGCCCTGGCAGCGGCTGCTGGCGCACCAGGTCCGCCAGGGGGTTCGTCCGGTGCTGGGCCGCACCCGCTCCACCTATGAACGGGTGCATCGCCGGCACGGAGCGTATGCCCCGGCCGGGATCTGGCTGGCCGGCAGCTACGACCTGCGGCCCAGGGTTGCGGTGGTCATGGATACTTCGGGGTCTATGACCAACCGGATGCTGGGCCAGGCGGCAGCCGAGGTTGGTGGCCTGCTCCGGCGTGTCCAGGCTGAGGTGTTTGTCCTGGCGGTCGACGCTGCAGCCGCCCAGGCTCAGCGAGTCAGCCAGGCCCGCCAGATCCGCCTTTACGGCGGTGGTGGTACCGATATGGGGGTGGGGATCCAGGCAGCCCTGAAGCTACGGCCCAGGGTGGACCTGATTGTGGTCCTCACCGACGGGATCACCCCCTGGCCCCAGAAGGCCCCCTCCATCCCAGTGGTGGCCGGGATCATTGGAGGAGACTCGGCTGGGTTTCCAGTCCCTGACTGGATCCGGCGGGTGGACATCCCGCACTAGGTACAGGAGAGAAGAAAGGGGGCCTTCCGCCCCCTTTTTTTTGTTGTTAAGGCAGTATCGCCGCCCTGGCTACCATGTTGTGCAGACGGATGGTCCCCACCGGGGCCGTACCGCGCTCGAGGCGCACTCCCAGCCAGAGGCTGCCGTTGTTGATCCCGCTGGTAAGCTGGCTGCCGGAGAGCCGGAAGGACTGGGTTGGCCCGGCCAGGAAGTCTACCCGGCCAATGCTGGGCACACCCGCACTCGAGCAGATGTACACCCCCGGCTGCGGCGATGGACAGGAAGGAGCGGTGGCACTGGCGTAGAAGCTCAGGGCGAAATCACCTTGCTGGTAGGTGATGTTGCCGTCCAGGCTGGCCGAGGCCAGAGGGACCGGCGGGCGGGTAAACTCCTGCGCGACAAAGACCACCCGGCTGGTATCGCTGTGCGGTGTTGGATTGTTGAACTGGAAGTCCTGCAAGGGGATGGTGATGGGTGCAGCGGTGCAGCCGAGCAGAAAGACCAGTGGAACAGCGGCAAGAAGGAACAGTTTCATGGGTTGAGTATATATTATTTCTAGCTAGTCGGCTGGTATATATTAGGGGGCGCACTTGCGCCCCCTATCTGTTTTTTTGTGCCTAGAGTCTGGCCAGGCGTTGTACCGCCCAGCTGTGTTCCAACCGCTTTAGCCGCCTGGTGCTGGGCTCCTGGTCTTGTGGTTCGGTGTAGACCAGGCGCTTGCCTTCACCGCTGGGCAGGATACGCCCCCGGCTGTACAGCAAGCTGAATGTACCATCCAGCTGTGTCCTGGCCAGGGCGTGGTTCCAGGCCTGTGCAGCATCCAGGGTTACCTGCCCGCCCGCTACGATCAGCCAGGCGGCGGCTGCTGGCAACCACCAGCATCCTTCCTCCTGGTAATTGGAGGCCAGCCTGGCTCCCTCGATGAACCCGTCCTGAACTGCCCGGCCTAGGACAAAATTCACCGGCAGGTAGGGAACCCCGGCTGCCTGGCAGAAGCTGGTCTCGAGTCCCTGCCGCTCGTGCCAGAAGCGGCCGACGCCGTTCAGGAAGACCAGCTCCCTGCCTGTGATCTTGCGCCAGTCTCGGTTTCCAGCGGTGAAAGTGGCTGTGCCGCCGGCCTGTCGGCCTGCTGCTGTTATGCGCCAGGAGCTGTTTTCCTGTTCCTGGCGTACCTGTATCCGGTATTCCATTGTTACCTCCTATCGCCAAGTAGTATACTGGTTTCCGATAGGAGGACAGTATATGGGATGGACATACGGCCCCAAACCAACGGATCTGCGCAAGTTTTTCGCAGGACTGTACAACTACGAGATGGGTAGCTCTAGCCAGCAGGTACTGGATGTGGCAGTGGTGAACATGAAGGAGTCTACTCTAGTTGCGCATACCCTACCCTATAGTGTATATTAGGCTCCATAGAAAGCACTTTGACCATCAGCACAGCCGCGAAAATACTAGGCGTCACCGTCAAGACTATGCAGCGCTGGGAGCGGGAAGGGAGGCTGATTCCGGTGGCCCGCTCGCGTACCAATCGCAGACTCTACACCGAGAGCCAGCTGCGAGAGTTCCAGGGTCTGAGGCAGACGGGTGGGGTGGCCCCAACCCGACTGGTGGCTTACTGCCGGGTCTCCAGCGCAGCCCAGAGGCCAGACCTGGTAAATCAGCGCAGAGTGCTGGAGGAGTTTGTGACCGCCAGAGGTCTGGCTAACGTGGAGTTTATCGAGGAGGTGGGCGGCGGGCTCAACTTCAAGCGCAAGCGGTTCCTGGCCCTGATGGATGAGATCGGTCGGCGGGAGGTCAGGATGCTGATCCTGGCCCATCGTGACCGTCTGACCCGCTTTGGTTTCGAGTGGTTCGAGCATCATGCCCGGACACATGGCTGCGAGGTGCTGGTGCTTAACCAGGAACGCCTCTCGCCGGAGCAGGAGCTGGTACAGGACCTGATGACCATCCTACACTGCTTTTCCTCGCGGCTGTATGGACTGAGAAACTATCGGAAGAAGCTAAGTGAGGCGCTTTCTTCAACCGGAGTCAGAGTCAGCAGCCCAGCTGGGCTGCAAAGCGAGTGATAGACTGGATAAAGCGGTCGGGGATGGGAGTGAAAAAGCGATGCAGCTATCTCACCGTATCGAACTCATACCCACACCCGAACAGGCAGACTACTTCAAGCGGGCCTGTGGTACTGCCCGTATGGTCTGGAACTGGGCGCTAGCCGAATGGAACGCTCAGTACCGGGCTGGGCAGAGACCCAACGCGATGGTGCTTAAGAAACAGTTCAACGCCATCAAGTATCAGCAATACCCCTGGCTGCAGGAGATCCACCGTGATGCCCACGCCCAGCCGTTCAAACACCTGGCCCGGGCCTGGGCCAGGTTCTTTGAGGAGTTGAAATCCGGGGCGCAGATCGCACCGGAGGACCCTCAGCTGCGACGCTCGCTGCGTCAGCGCGGGGTCAGGCTGGCCTATCCTCCGGTCTTCAAGAAGAAAAGCCGGTGCCGCGATAGCTTCTACCTTGCCAACGACAAATTTAGTCTCTCGGATAAGACTATTCGCCTGCCCAAGGTAGGTACAGTAGCCATGACCGAAGCCTTGCGCTTTGCGGGCCCGATCCGGGGGGCGACCATCTCACGCACGGCGGATCGCTGGTTCGTAGCTATCCAGGTAGAGGTTGCAGACCACCAGTTCTACCGTGCCCGCACAGGTAGCGGCATTACCGGCATTGATCTGGGTCTCCAGTCTACCGCCGTACTCTCCAGCGGGGAGGTGATCAAAGGGCCGAAGCCGCTCAAAGCAGCGTTACGGCGGCTGAGGATCCGTAGCCGTCGGCTGAGCCGCAAGCAAGAGGCAGCCAAAGTACCGGCTGGCTTCGCGCCCGGAGCGCCGCTGCCGAAGGGTGCCAGGCTACCGGCCTCGCAGAATCGCAAGAAGGCAGCAGATCAGCTAGCCAGGCTACACGCCCGTACTGCCCGGCTCAGGGCGGAGTTCATGCACCAGCTGACCACCCGGCTATGCCGAGAGAACCAATCGGTAGTGATCGAGGACCTACAGGTCAAAGGGATGCTGGCTAATCGGCGGCTGGCCCGGGCCATCAGCGACGCGGGCTTTGGCCTGTTCCGTCAGCAGATGGAGTATAAAGCGCAGCGCTACGGCGTCCAGCTGATCGTTGCCGACACCTGGTATCCCAGTAGCCGCCTGTGCTCAGTCTGCGCCTGCAAAAATGAGGCGCTGACCTTGAGCGAGCGGCAGTGGCACTGCCCTCAGTGCGGTACGGAACATGACCGCGATCAGAACGCAGCGCTCAATCTCAAACGGCTCGCAACCGCAACTGCGCTACCCGTGGCGAGTCCGCCCAGCAATGGCGGCGCTGGATCTGGCATGGCGTTAGGTCTGGTCGGGAAAGTTACGCCTGTCAGATACGAGTACGGTCGCCAGGCCGGTTCGGGGCAGGAAGAGAAGGATGCACACATTAGCGTACCTTCTTGATAGCAGGCGTACATCGCTCTGGAGATTGAGCGTAATGGCCAGCGTGAGGTGATCGCGCTGGTGAGCCTGCTTCAGTTCACGCGGGACGGGAAGTTGGGTTATAAAAGTATGGACGAAACCATGCTGCCCTACTACTACAACTGTCCCAGACGTATCCTGGAAGTCCTGACTTCGACCACCAACGCCAGCGCTCTGGAGTGGCGGTTCAGATGCTATCAGCGTCTGGAGAAGCAGGGAGGGCTGGCAGCTCTGAAGCCGAGGGTACGGTTCGTTACCCTGGATCCGGTTCGGTTTTCGGATCGTACCCAGTGTAGCCAGTTTGAGGTGGTGAGCCGCCGGGGCTGGCTGATAACTGCCAGGCGGTTCGATGGCTGGGACTGCTTTCTTGGGCTGTGCCGGCTGCGGCTTTCGCCGGAACAACAGTGGCAGGTGGTGCAGGGGGGATAATTCCCCCTTCTTTCTTACACCCATGCTTTCAACATGGGTGTAAGATTCTCCAGTTTCTACCGCTCCTGCAGCGCAATTAAAGGCACCGGACAGAGTGTCTTGAAGGCCAGTTTATGCTATAATCTTTACTGATAGGGGTTTACCTATCGGAGGTGATAAGCATGGCAATCGTCGGAATTTCCGAGCGGGTGCGGCTCGCCCGCACCGGGCAGTTCAAGATCGGGGAGAAAACTGAGAAGGGCTTCCCCAAGGCCCTTGACCATTTCCGCATCGTGGGTGGTGCGGAGGTGGTGGAGGCGATCTACGGCCCCAAGCCCCGGGCGGTGACGGTCTACCTGCCCCTGGACCTCGGTCCGGAAGTCTGGGACCCTTTTTATAAGCGCTACGGCGCTTCAGGGCTCCAGTGTAAGGGGGATGGGCTGGTCGGCCAGGAGATGGGGCCTGAAGGCCTCAAGCCCAGGGACTGCGCCCAGCGTGGCTGCCCTTTTGCCCAGCCTACCCAGAAAAACGGAAAGGAGCAGCCACCGGCCTGCAAGCCGGTCGGCATTCTCTCCTTCCAGGTAGTGGGGGTGCCCGGGGCCGGGGTCTACCAGGCCAGCATCCGGGGTCTACCCTCAATTGAGCGGGTGGATGGCTACCTGCGGCGGCTTCAGCAGGTGGCCGGAGGCAGCCTCCAGGGAGTGCCCTTCCTGCTCAAGGTGGAGCAGGTCCGGGGTAAGGACGGCTTTCCTACCAGCCGGTTCACCCTGGTTGACGCTCCCGAGACTGCCCAGGTGTTGCAAGGGGGCGCCCGCTACCCCCGCACTGCCACCCTGGAAGAGGTCCGGGGCTATGCGGTGATCAACGGAGATGGGGAGGTCATCTCCACCCCGGAGCTTCCGGTACAGGAGCCGGTCGAGAAGCGGGCTGCCCTGGCCCTCAAGCTGGATGAGGTGCTTCAGTCCGGCAGGATCCCACCCCAGTATGCTTCCCGTTACCGGGAGATGGTGGGAGCGGTAGGGGGGATGACCGAGGAGGAGGCTGGCCAGAAGCTGGCTGCCCTACAGGAGTGGCTGGCCAAAAAAGAGGCCGCCGCGACTGCGGCATGAGCAACAGGCACAGGGGGCTTTGGCCCCCTGATCTTTTTTGTGATATAACAGAAAGAAATAGGGAGATATGTTTATGTTTGAGCTGACCAGATCTGCTGTTACTCCAGGCCAGCCCTTCTGGTGGCACGATTTTTGTACAGCCATGCTGCCACTGTGGGAGAACCTTGCGGTGATGCAGGAGCAGGATCTCTACCAGCAGCTTTTAGAGGCAGCGGTGGCTACGGTGCCGGGGGTGGAGGCTGGAAGTATCACAGTTTTGCATGGGGGGCGGTTTCGTTTTGTGGCTGCGCTGGGCTATGACTTGTCGGCCCTGCGGGCAGTGGATTTTGCCCCTGAGGAGCAGTGGGGCTTCGGCCGGAACGGCCAGAGCCTGCGGGTGTTGTCCCAGGCCGAGATCCGGGCGCAACGCTATGATTCTGGGCGCCGCAGCATCCTGGAAAAGGCTGGACGCATACGGGAATTACAGGGGGTGCTGGTCGCCCCGGTCCGGCTTCGGGGGAAGGAGAGCGCGTACTTGTACCTGGATAGCTTTTCTTCCAGCAGTTTTCCCCAGACCGCCTTAGAGCTGACCGAGGCCTTTGCCCGCCAGCTCAGCCTGCTGGTAGATCGGCAGCATCTACAGGAGCAGATCCGCCGACTGGCTTTTCACGATCCGCTAACTGATCTGCTCAATCGGCGTGGGCTGGAGGAGGCGGTGTCGCGTCTGGATATGGCCTCGCATGCCGTGGTGATGTTTGACCTGAAGAGGTTCCGGCTGGTGAATCAGCGCTACGGCCATCTGGCCGGCGATACGGTTTTGCGGCAAGTTGTGGCAGCTATGCAGGCTGGTCTGCCTGCGCGGAGTCTGCTGTGTCGCTGGGGTGGTGATGAGTTTGTGCTGGCAATTCCCGAGGAGGCGCTCGAGGAGTATCTTGCCGGGATTAGCTCGCAGGTACCGCTGGGTTTTTCTGCTGGGATAGCGGGTATTGGAGACAGTTGGGAGCAGAGTCTGGTACATGCCGACTTTGCCCTGCGACAGGCCAAGATCCGTGGCGGCATCCAGCGCTTCGACCAGTTGAAACCGCTTTACGAGCGCCAGCGCCAGGTAGTCGAGGCCCTCGAGGGGGCCTTTGGGGCCCGGCCTGGAGACCTGAAGGCCTTCCGACTGGACTACCAGCCGGTGGTGCAGCTGGACAGCCCGTATCAGATTCTGTTTATAGAAGCCCTGCTGCGCTTTGCGGGGGCCCCGCCCCTGGAGGTGCTGGCCCTGGCCGAGCAGTACCACCTGCTCCACCCTCTGACCGAGCAGGTGGTGAGCACTGCCCTAAGGGAGGCCAGGCGGCGCGGGGTGAGCGTCTCGGTTAATCTCTCGCCTGCCCAGCTGGTCCAGCCGGCGCTGCTGGAGGTTGTCCAGAGTATGCTGCGGCAGTACGGCCTGCCGGGCTCCCGGCTGGTGGTTGAGATTACTGAGGCCGCGGCTGCGGAGAACACCTGCATCAAAGAGGTGCTCCGGGAGCTGCGCGGACTGGGGGTGCAGGTCTGGCTGGATGATTTCGGTAACGGCCACTCCAGCCTGGAGCGGCTGTCCGAGCTACCTATTGACGGCTTTAAGCTATCGCATGGTTTTGCTCGCAGCCTGGGCGATGAGCGCAACCAGCAGGTGGCCCTGGGAATACTGTCTATCGCTCGCGGCCTGAGGCTGCCGTTGGTGGTGGAAGGTATTGAGACTCCAGCGCAGGCCGAGCAGCTTCGAGCGCTGGGCTTTGTCTGGGGCCAGGGCTTTCTGTACTCACAGGTGGTTCTGGGCCCTGGCCCCTGCGGGGATTAATTGGCCTGGCGTAGACGTAGGCCCTCTTCGTTGAGGCCCTGCCCCTCTTTTTTCTGGCTTTTCTGCTCCTCAAGATAGGCCTGAAGGGCCTCTACAATCCAGCGGTTGCGGGACTGGTGGGCTGGCTTAACGTCGGCAATATCGCGCAACAGCTGCTTGTCCAGCAGGAAATACTTGCCGACCCAGCCCCTCTGGGTAGGGCTGGTGATACCAAAATGCTCTGCCAGGCGCTTCACCTCGCCCCAGGGGTAGTTCCACTTCCGGGCCAGGTAATAAGTGGACCCGGTCTGGTCTAGCTGTTCCTTCAGCCAGTCCCGGTTCCAGTACAGCGGCAGGCCCTGGGCCTCCAGGTCGCTGATCTCCCAGCTGCTGCGGGTGGGGAAGAGCGCCCGCCCTAACTTAACCAGGTCATACTTGCCCTTCTTTTTCATCTGTGCCTCCTTTTCTACTTTTTGCACGTTGGATACCCCGCCGGACGGCAGCTACCAGCACCTCCCGCTGGGTAGGTGCTGTTTCCAGCGCATCCGCCAGTTCGGGGGGAAGATGCAGAAAGATCGGCGATTGATCGGTTCGCATCTCCTCCCGGGCCTGCTGGACCATGTTGAGCAGGTCTGGCTGGCGGCTGATGTAACGCAGCACAGCATTAACGGTGTAGCCATATTTCTGGCAGACTGCCGTTACGGTGCGCAGCTCTGTGAGTTTCTCAACCAGCCAGTTATGGTTCCAGTAGAGGGGCAGATTCTGCGCCTGGAGTTCCTCGACGGTCCAGTCCCGTTTGTGCCGTTTAAGTGTGGCCAGCCGGGTCTGCCCTACTTCCTGCCGTTTTTTACCGCTTTTGAGCAGGGACTGCGGCTTTTTTAATAAGTCCTCAACTTGGCTCTTGACCTCCGGGTGTCGCCTCAGATAACTAACTACTGTTCCCTCCGATAATTGATGCGCTTTGCATAGGGTCGACAGGCTACCGAAGCGTTTTAATTCGCGCCGTAGCCATTTGGGATTCTGATATGGTCTTTGTTTCGGCTTCACTTTTTTGCTTTCATCCTGTCTCCTATCACAACTCAGTCTACTATATTATAGGCAATATGTTGCGATTCTTTGCTGTATTTATTCCTCTGTTCGCACCCAGCCTGGCGCAGGGCTGCCAGGTTGACCTGGCCCGCCTGCCCACAACCCCGCCTTCGGCGACGCTCAGTTTGCAGGCGCCCCGTGAGTTTGTTGGAGGGTCATACCGCCTTCAGGTGAGTCTGTCGGCTATCGGGGAGGTCCGGCTGGTGGAGCACACCGCACGTTTGCGCCGGGCAAACCATACCTATAACAGCCAGGGCCTGGTCTGTACGGCTGGAAGCCTGGCAACTGTACCGTTAGGAGTAGCTGATAATGGCCAGCACCGGTTGGTACTTGAGGCTTACGTTTACCTGACCAACTCATCCGCGCAAGCCCCTGCCTTCAGGTATGGGGTAAGCGGATGGCCCGTCAGGGCTGGTATTAGATAATCTTCTATGGTATAATCATTTTGTGCCTGAGTACAGGGTTAACTACAGATCTAATAACAACGTAGTTTATGCCTGTACTTACCATGTTGTCTTCTGTCCTAAATACCGCCGCTCTGTATTAATTGAAGGAGTAGATATTAGACTAGAAACTATCATTCGGGAAATCTGCTCGGAGACCAGGTCTGAGGTAGCCGCCTTGGAGGTCATGCCCGATCATGTACACCTGGTAGTAGAGGTGGACCCGCAGTTTGGTATTCATCGCCTGGTAAAGGCAGTCAAAGGCCGATCCAGCCGGTTGTTGAGGACGGAGTTTCCCTGGCTGAGAAGCCGCCTGCCGTCACTCTGGAGCAACAGCTACTTTGTGGCTACCTGCGGTGGTGCGCCACTAGCGGTTCTAAAGCAGTATGTTGAGCAGCAAAAATGGGCGGGAGCGTCATGAAACGCAGCTCAACCCCCAGCTTTGTCCTGGAACTACCGCTGGTAGTACACCCACGTGAGGAGCGTAAACTCCTGGCCTCGTTCGAGGCCGGTCGACGGCTATACAACGCCTGCCTGGGTCAGGCCCTGGAGCGGTTAGACCAGATGCGCAGCTCGGAAGCCTGGCGTATAGCCCAGGCCCTGCCGAAATGGGTGGACAAAAAACGCAATCCCGAGCGGCGTGCAGCTTTCAAACTTGCAATCAGGGAGCACCGGTTCACCTCCGCAGAGATCTCTGCATTTGGAACACAGTGTAAAAACCGGGCCGGCTGGCAGGACCGTCTAGGAGCGCATGATACCCAGCGTACCGCTGAGCGGGCTTTCAATGCTGCTCAGGAGTATTCCTTCGGCAAGCGAGGTCGTCCCCGCTTCAAGGGCGCGAGGCGTCCGCTGCACTCGATGGAGTCCAAGACCAACAATGCCGGTATCCGCTGGCGGGCTGAGTCCCGGATAGTGGAGTGGAATGGGCTGGTGCTGCCGGTCCTGGTGCCCGGTGAGTCTAAGGACAAATATAACTATGTGCAGGAGGCGCTTACCCGGCGCACCAAATACTGCCGCCTGCTCTGGCGGGTAGTCAGTGGTAAGCGTCGCTGGTTTGTCCAGCTTGTACAGGAAGGCCAGCCACCGCGCAGATACGCCACGGTGGAGGGCGTTCGCGTGGGCATCGACATCGGCCCCAGCAGTGTGGCCGTGGTGGGCGATAGGGCTGCTGATCTGGTCAGGCTTGCGCCCAGCGTTGAGCAGCCCTGGAGGAAGGTCCGGCGCTTACAGCGCAGACTGGATCGTTCGCGCCGCGCTACCAATCCAGACTGTTTCAATGCCGACGGGACCTGGAAGCGCGGGGCGACGCTTACGGTGCGCTCGCAGCGGTACGAGGCGGTACGCAAGGAGCTGGCCGAGACCGAGCGGGTGCTGGCCCAGCGGCGCAGCCGCGACCACGGGCGGCTGTGTAACCAGATCCTGGCCCAGGGCAATGTTATCCAGGCCGAGAGTCTCTCCTACAAAGCCTTCCAAAAAACCTATGGCCGCTCGGTCAAGGTTCGCGCACCAGGATCACTGATCACGCAACTTACTCGCAAGGCTGAAAGCGCCGGCGGAAAGTTCGTGAGATTGGAGACCTGGAAGCTGCGGCTCTCGCAGTTCGACCACACCACTGCCACCTTTCAGAAAAAGGCGCTCAACGAGCGCTGGCACCTGCTGGGTGATGGTAGTGGTATGGTCCAGCGCGACATCTACTCGGCATTCCTGGCGAAGCAGGTGTGTGTTTCTGCCGGGAACCATGCCCATCCTTCCCAGATCTTTGATGGAATCGTCGAGACCTGGGTGGCTGCGCACTCGCTGCTACGACGCACGGGATGGGCGATGGATCAATGCGCGAGCGTTGGGGGCCATAGGCTTCCGACCGCGCGGACAGCAATATCGCTGCCTGCGCCAGAGCGCATCGTGCGTCAAAGAGGGCCAGCCCAGGGTTACGGCGCAGAAGCAGTCAGTCTGCGAGACCCCCTGGGAGACGCTCTTAGAACCCCCCGCCTTTAGGCGTGGGGAGAGTCAGGGCCGGGTCAGCGATGTGGGCAGCAGGATTGCTGGGGGAATGTTGCTGGTAGAAGGCCTGCGCCATGGCTACCTTTTGCTGGGTCCGGGTGTGGAGGCCAGCGGCGATATTCAAGTCATTGAACTGCCCCGTCCCGCTATGGGACTGCTGGCGGAGATTATGCAGCTTGGGCCGGCCTTTGCCTCGGGCCGGGAGCTGAGACCTTAAAACATTAAGGGGGGCGGCGCCCCCCTTGTTTTTCCTGTGGTTACAGGCCCAGCCGGTAGGCTCGCTCGAGGAACCGGGTCCGGGCTTGCTCCGGCCCCCAGGCCTGTATAGCCAGGGGATAGGGCCGGACCTCCCCGTTCAGGCCAAAGAAGTCCCGACCCTCGGTGGCCGCCAGCCGGCTGTCTACCCACTTGACCTCTACCGGGACCGGCCAGATAAGCCGATGCGCCCGGAAGATCCGTTCCAGCACCCGGTTCTCCAGGGCCAGCAGTTCCGGGGCCAGGGCCTTTAGCGGGGTGGCCAGATCCCCTATTAGGGCCTCTGCTGCATCGTGCAGCAGGGCTTCGCGGGGAAAGCCCCGCGCCAGGTAACTTGCCATCACCGAGTGCTGGGCCACGGTGATGGGGCTGTTCCCGTTCCAGCGATGGATCCGGGAAAGGGCCTGGGCCAGGTCTTTTAGGGAGAGTTCGAGGGCTGGCTGCTCGAGTTCAACCAGCCCCTTTCCGAAAGCTATCATCATCTTATACCTCCTATCGCTAAATAACATATCATAAGTGTGTGGTGCAGTATAACCGCCAAACAGGAATAGTTGTTGGTAAGGTACCTGGATGATTACGCTCTGGACCGATGGTTCTGTGCTGGCGGGAGAGGCCAGCCAGTACGCGGTCTGGGCACTGGCCCTGGGACGCACCGGCCAGGCCAAGCGCACCCTGGTGGGGTGGAATCATCGGGACGGCCATGGCTCAGCACAGGCCCTGGCCCTGCCCCGGCTCGAGGGCTGGGTGCATCCCCACCGGGCTGAGCTGATTGCGGTAATACAGGGGCTGTACCAGGCCCGGCTGGCAGGGCACCGGCAGGTACTGATCCGCACTGACGCCCAGACCCTGGTGCGGGCTCTGAATGCCAGCGGCATTGATGCCCTTACCTCCCGCCAGGAGCTGGACCTGCCGTTATGGGCGCTTTACTACGGTTTCAGGGGCGGATTTGAGTGGGTGCGGGTACGCTGGGTGGCCCGCAGCCGGCTGGGCCCTATCCACCATCTGGCTTACGAGTATATGCGGGCGCTGCAGAAAGAAACAACCAGCCCGGTGGGGCTGGTTAGGTAGAGTTGGGAGTTGGTTAAAGAGAGCCTTTCTCGTTCTCAGCTGGCTGGATGTGCCGCAGAGGCAGCCGGTTGATCCGCTGGGAGCTATACCAGGTTACGCGCAGACAGCGCAGGATCTCGGCCCGCTGCTCGACATCGAACTGGCGCTGGTGGATCTCCCGCAGGAGATCGATGGGGATTTCATCGGTCAGCTCAAGGGCCAGGCGGATGCGCTCGGCGCGTTCCAGATCGGTTTGATCCATCTCTGCAGCCAGCGGGCTTACCAGGCAGACTACCTGGTTACGCTCATCAGTGACTCCCACGTAGCTGTTTTCTAGACTACCCCAGCCGAAACTGCTCACTGCAAACTTGTCCATACACTCCTCCTTCGATCCGTGTCGTGGCGAAGTTTACCACACACTATGCCGATTTCGGAAGCGGGGCTGCCGTTACAACATAGCCAGATAAATCATCCAGCTCCTCCAGGAAGAGAGCGATCTCGATCAGCTCGCCTTCCAGGCAGGGCTGACCGTTCCGGTACAGCACTGCGTGAACAGCATCTTTTCCCAGATAGTCCAGTACGTCGAGTGGGCCGGCCTGTTCGAGAATGTAGCGCAGGGCTGTTCCTTCCTCGTACAACTGCTGGGCCTCAGCAGCCTTGATGCTGTGGATCATCTCCTTGATCAGATCGCCGTTGGTATCGGTAAAAAATCTTTGCCAGAACGACAGCTTATCCATACCTGCTTATGATGCCACAGGCAAAAGCAACTCCCCGGTAAAAACCGGGGAGTCTGTGAGAGTCTGTGCCTAGAGATTCAGCAGGCCGGTCAGGGCCTGGTTGGTCTCGGTGCCGTGGAAACCCAGCCGGGGATCGTATTTCATGATCTCCAGCCGGGCCTCCTGGCAAAAGAGGGACGGCCGCTGCCAGTCTCCGCGGAAACCCTTCTCAGCACAACTGAGATGGAGGTACTCCTTAGCCCGGGTTATGGCAACGTAGAAGAGCCGGCGCTCCTCTTCGAGCTGCTGGAGGTCGTTGGTGGCCTTTTGCAGAGGGAACACACCCTCGTTCAGGCCGACCACGAAGGTTACGCGAAACTCCATGCCCTTGGAGGCATGGATAGTCATCACGTAAATCCCCTTCTGCTCGGGCTCTTTCTCCAGGGCCTCCAGCACCAGGCTGGCCAGCAGCTCGCTCAGCGGCGCCTCGGAGTTGCTCTCCTGCCAGGCTCTCACCACTTCCAGGAAGCGGTCCCGGTTCTTCCGGCGCACCAGCAGGTTTTCCTCCGAGCCCTGGGCCTGCTTTTTCAGCCAGGCATCTACCGGCAGGGCTTCCAGGGTGTCCTGAAGCACCTGGTCTACCCTGGCTGGATCCTGAAGCAGGAGGGCCTGGGCGCTGAGCACACGGCCCAGCTCCTGGGCTCCTTTCCGGGTGGCCTCCCCTCGTAGCCCTTTAAGGGCCTCAGGATCCTGCAGGCTTTCCAGCGGGGAGAGACCCTGTTCCTTGCCTCGCTGAAGCACCTTCTCTATCCCGACAGAGCCGGCCCCTTCCACCAACTCCTCCACCAGGTGGCCGATGCTCAGGACATCGGCAGGGCTGATCAGAACCCTGAGTACAGCCATGGCGAGTCGCACCTCCGCTCGGTCGAAGAAGCTCTGCCCGCCGCTGAAGCGGTAGGGGATCTTCCGGCTGCGGAAGGCCTGCTCCACGTCCAGGCTGAGGAAGTTGGCCCGCATTAAGACGGCCATCTCCTCATAGGGGATTCCCTGGCGGTGGTAGTAGTCCACGGCCTGAGCCACGAACTGGGCTTCAGCTGCGCGATCACCTGCGGCCATCAACACCGGTTCCTCACCTCCTGGGTGGTGGGCAGTCTGGACCCCGGGTTTGCGTTCCCGGTTGCCCTGGATTACCCGGTTTGCCAACTCCACCACTGCCGCTGTGGAGCGGTAGTTGGTGTAGAGGCCGTAGACCTGGGCGGTGGGGTAGATCCTCTGGAAGTTGAGGATGGTGCGGTAGTCTGCACCCCGCCAGCCATAGATCGACTGGTCGGGGTCGCCCACCACCATCAGGTTGGGGCTGGCTCCCGGGGCCAGGCTCTGGATGAGTTCTAACTGGACGGTGTTAGTGTCCTGGAACTCATCCACCATCAGGTAGATGCAGCGCCGGCGGGCCATCCCGGCCGCCTTCTGGGAGAGCTTGAACAGCCGGATACCCTGGAGCAAGAGGTCATCATAGTCGAGGACCCCCAGCTCCTTTTTGGCATCTATGTAGGCATACCTGAAAGAGACAATTTTCTCTGTCAGGTCTGCGTACATGGTAGCCAGCTGGAGGTCATCCCAGCGGCTATTGGCTGCCCGCGAGGCCGCTGACAGGGCGGCCTGGGCGGTAAAGCCCTTCGGCTTACCCTTCCCTTCCAGGAAGATCTCCTTTATCAGGCGCTCGGCCAGCCGCTGCTGGCTGGAGGTGTCCAGCAACGCGAAGCTCCCCAGACCGATCTCTGCCCCATAGACCGTCAGGGCCTGGAGGCAGAAGCGGTGAAAGGTGCCCACCCAGACTGCCTCAGCCTGGGGCTCTTCCACCAGACCTACCAGCCGGGAGCGCATCTCCCCAGCCGCCTTGTTGGTAAAGGTGATCAGGGTGATGCTGTGGGGATCAACCCCTCCCTCTACCAGGTTTCTGACCCGGTGGATCAGGTTCCGGGTCTTGCCTGCGCCAGCCCCTGCAAAAACCAGGGCTGGACCGTCTAGGTGTTTTGATGGGTCCATATATTAACCTCCTATCAGGGTTCAGTATAGCAAAAAGCGAGGTAGGGTCTCCCGCCCCGCTCTGTCAGGGAGGGTTAGTTGCAGTACAAGCAAGCAGGCACCCCAATTCAGGGGTGCCTGCTTGTGATAGGAGGTTCTCCTTTCGGAGTAACGGGCCGCTACCTCCAGCGGCTTGATTGAAGCGTAGCACAGATGAGTATTTCAGTCAAGGGTACTTGCAGGCTGGCTGAAATAATGATATATCTAAGTCGTATAGGAGGCTACATGTCAGTGATCCTGAACCATCAAGCGGCAACCCGGGCTGTTTTTCGAGACGGGCGTGAGGGGGTTTTGCTCCTTAGCTCCATGCGGTACTACCGGGGCCTGATAGCTGAGGCCGAGCAGAGCTTTGCCCGTAAATCCGGTCCTGATTTCATGATGTGGCTGGTAAATGAGCCCATCATCCTGGATCCACCCCGGCTGCTTCTGCAGGATCTGCGGGCCCGGGGATCTTCCGATCAGATCTATGAGGCGGACCTGGCTTACCTGGCCGATTACGAGCTGCACTGGGGAAAGCCAGTTGCGCTCTATGTCGGACGCTGGGACGGCGCAGTAGTGCGGGGCAGCCTGGATGGAGTGGAGTTCGTAAGCGACTCCTTGAGTGTTTCTGGCCAGCTGCAGGCTGCATCCTAGAAAAGCCTATGAGTGCGTTGTGGGGCCGTTTCATAGGTGAAGGCCGCAGTCGGAAGGTTGCAGCGAAAGAGCTTCTCTGGGATCAGGGACAGGAGATTCCGGGACTTTACCTGGTAGAGACTGGCCTGGTCGGGCTCTACCGGGATCGCGTTGACCACAAGTGCCCAGTAGGGCTGGTGGGACCTGGCGAGTGGGTTCTCGATCCGGCATTGCTGGATGGCCAGCCCGCCTCGAGGCAGGCTGAGGTCTGGCAGGAAGCGCATCTGCTGTTCTGGGATGCTGGTACCTGGCAGGGTTATGCCCGCAGTCCAGAGGTGCTCAGGCAGCTGCTGGTATTCCTGGCAAAGCAGATGCGCCAGCAGCAAGAGCATATCCTGGTTCAGTCATACGGTTCGGCTAAGGAGAGGTTCGAGTATATGGCGGACTGGTTACAGGGTGCTGCTGTATCCGAGCCTTTGAGTTTCAGGCGTATCAGCCGCCTGGCAGGCGTGAGTGCTCCTAAATACTATACGAGAAAACAAAAGGTGTTTGAGCATCAATCCCACGGCCAGGTCAGGGAGTTCCACCATGCAAGTTCTGGTAGTTAACCAGCGCAGCCAGAAAAACGGTTTTTACGTCGGCCGTCCTACCGTTCTGGGCAATCCTTTTCAGATAGGGGTAGCTGGGGAGCGGGAGAAGGTTATCGAGAAATATCGCTACTGGCTTGCCGAGAAACTTCTGCTGGATAGTCCGCAGCGGCTGGCGTTGGAGCATTTGGCTGAACTCCTAAAGGGGGAGATGGCTCTGGCCCTGGCCTGCTGGTGTGCGCCGGAGGCCTGCCACGCCGATGTAATCAGGGAGGTAGTGGTGGCCCGTAGCCAGGGAAAGAGCTGGGAAACCATCCACGACCAGTTGGTGGCGGTATCCTGTGCCTGAAGGAGTAGTTCACGAACGCTTCAACCTGCTGCTCGGCGGGGCAGGCGCCCTGCTGGGAACCCTGATTGGAGTTGCCTGGGAACAGCCTTTCTGGCAGGGAGCAGCCATCGGTTATCTGGCCGGCACTTTCTTTGTGAATCCGGATGTGGACTACTACCCGCACCGCCGCACCAGTGCGGTGCAAAGCTGGGGCCGGCTGGGATTTATCTGGGTTTTTTACGGGCTCCTTTTTCGTCACCGGGGCATCTCCCACAACTGGCTGTTAGGGCCGCTGACCCGGCTGGTCTACCTGGGCCCTCTGGGCCTGCTGCTGTGGTGGGGGCTGGCGCAGTTTGGGCTGCTGCCTCCGGCAGCAGCCCTGTGGGGCGCTCTACTGGGTTATTATCTGTCGCAGTGGGCGCATCTGGCACTGGACGGGATTCCACTGCGACGAATTTAAAAAGAAGTAGGGGGGGATAACCCCCCCTTTTTTTTACGCCTTTGCCTTTTCCACCTGGTTCAGGATGTCCAGGAAGTCCTTAATCCAGGGTGGAATCTGCAGGCCCTTCCAGGTCCCCTCCTGGTAGGCCAGGGCCAGGCTCCTGGCCCCCAGGATGCCCATGTCCTGGGGGAGGCGCCGGATGAAGGTCCAGGCCGCCTCCCAGCGGGCCGGGGTGGGCTGGCGGATGGCAGCCGCGGCCACGCTGCCCACTACGACGTGGAGGATGTCCACGCGGTCGGGCAGCGGGAACCGTTCCGGATCCCGCAGGATCTCCTCCGGATCTGGTAGAGTCTGTTCCTTGACCCAGGCGGCGAAGGTCTCGCCGTAGGGGCCCAGGCAGCCCACCAGGACTATGTGGAGCACCTCCCGCAAGTTCTCCGGCCGGCCCAGAGCCGTCCAGGCAGCCAGGGCCCGGCCGCCGAAGTCCTGCCAGGTCCTGGGGTTGGCCCAGCCCCAGACCTCCTGCCCTGGGTTGGGAAGTGGAGCCAGGGCCTCAGGATGGCGGCGGATAAACGCCGCTACCAGAGCCTTTGCTTCTGGTAGGGCAGCCTCCACTGCCTTCCGGGAGGGAAGCTCCATTCCCCCCAGCGGGTCCCCCCAGCCTCTGATCTGGGCATCGGCGAATGTCTCTGCTGGGGGGGCTGGGTACCGGATGTGGCACATCCGGGTTTTTAGAGCCAGTGACCAGCTTTCCGGTCCCTCGCCTTCTCCCAGCTCCGAGGGGTTGGAGGCTGCCATCAACTGGACCCGGGTTGGGTCTAGTTGGGTGTCCCCCACTACCCGCTCCAGGATGACCCGGAGCAGGGCGGGGCGCACGTCCGCCGGCGCCGTGCCCAGCTCATCGAGGAAGAGCAGGGCACCCTGGGGAGCCCGAATCAACCGCTCCACCCAGGGCAGGTGAAGGAGCTTCACCTGGCCGTCGGCGGGGTAGGGCAGCCCGCCGAAGTCGGTGCGGTCCCGCACCGAGGCGATCAGAGTCTCCAGGTGGAGACCCAGCCGGGCGGTCAGGGCTTTCGCCAACTCAGTTTTTCCCACCCCCGGAATGCCCACCAGGTGGACGGGGATGTTGGCCGCGAGGGCCAGGCCAGCTGCTTGGTTCTCTGCATTCATACATAACCTCCTATCGCATCCCATTATATATATAAATCCAAAAGAGTTTATGATATACTATTTCCCGATAGGAGATATAATATCTGTATGCACGACTACGAGCACTACCGAAAAATCCTTGTAGATAGCGGGCGCTACCGGGTGCTCGAGCAGTTTGTTCCCCGTCAGGAATACTACGCTTTAGTAGAGGGTGATACCCTGCGCAAAGCGGTTTTCATTGATGTAGAGACTACGGGGCTGGATCCGCGTCGTAACGCGGTAATTGAACTCGGGGCAGTGCTTTTTGCCTATACCCCGGACGGCCAGGTAGTACGGGTCGAGGACGAATACTCTGGCTTTGAGGATCCGGGCAGTCCTATTCCATCTCGTATCACGCAGCTCACCGGGATCACCGATGAGATGGTTCGTGGTCAGCGGCTTGACAAAGCCCGGCTTGAACAGCTACTGGGCCAGGCTGATCTGATCATCGCCCACAACGCTGCTTTTGATCGGCCGTTTGTTGAAGGCCGGCTAGGTCTGGCGGCTAAGCCGTGGGCCTGCAGTCAGCGTGAGGTGCCGTGGCAGGAGTCTGGTCTGGAAAGCTCCAAACTGGAGTTCCTGGCGTATCGCTATGGCTTTTTTTACAACGGTCACCGAGCCCTTGATGATTGCCGTGTAGCTGTACATCTGCTGGCCCAGCTCCTACCCGGGACCGGAGCCACGACCCTGGCTGCCCTGCTGGATAGTGCCCGCAAACCCAGTTACCGGCTGCGGGCAGTTGGGGCGCCCTTTGCGGCTAAAGATCTGCTTAAGAGCCGGCAGTATCGGTGGGACGGAGAGGCCCGTTGCTGGTGGAAAGAGGTAGGAGCGGAGGAGCAGGAGGCGGAGGTAGCCTTTCTGCAGAGCGAGGTACTCTCGGGGCAGGCCCCGGAGATCGAGACGCTCACGGCTCGGGAACGCTACCGGGCAACTGACTGAGGACGCTGATGCTGAGAATTCTCGTACTGATGGTTGTCCTGCTGGTCTGGCCTGGTGAGGTGGCCGGGCAGAGTCAGCTGGGGGGCCGGGCCTCGGTGGTGGACGGCGATACCCTGGAGATCCAGGGGGTGCGCATACGTCTGTGGGGGATAGATGCTCCGGAAGGCAACCAGACCTGTCTGGACGCAGCAGGCAGGGTCTGGCCCTGCGGACGCCGGGCAGCTTTCGCCCTGAGCGACTATCTGGGGCAGCGCACCGTACACTGCCAGAGGCGCAGCACCGACCGACATGGCCGGATGGTGGCGGTGTGCAGCGTAGGCGGGGTGGAGATCAACCGCTGGCTGGTGGAGCAGGGCTGGGCGCTGGACTTCGCCCGGTTCAGCCAAGGGCATTATGCCGACAGCCAGCAGCGGGCCCAGCAGAAGCGCAGCGGTCTCTGGCAGGGTTCGTTTGTGCCACCCTGGGAGTATCGCCGGGGGCGGTAAGAGAGTCGAGGTAGAGCTGGAACTACCGGGAGGCGCAGCACAGGAGCCGGGTTTCCCCGGCTCCTGCTTTTTTCCTGCCTGAGCATGATATAGTTTGTCATGATAGGAGGAGGCATGGAGAAACTAATGCAGGAAATCGAGGCCCTGGTAGTGGAAGACGCCCGCCGCTACCGGGTTCGTACCGCTGTTATGCCGGACCGGGAAGCTTTGGAGAAAGCCATGGTGGAGTACACCCTGGCCAAGTACATTACCCGGCCAGAAGTGAGGACCAAAGGGAGCTTCAGCTACGATTACTCCATCTTGCAGGTCGAGTGGTCAGAGCAGGTAGCCCCCAGGGCGCACGTAGTCCGGGCCTCTACTTGGGTGGGGTTGCTCCCCTTTGAGCGTGTGGTACCCAATATCAGCCCGAATCGGGGCCATCCGGCGGTTTTAATCCACCGGGATGGCTGGTTAAAGCTGGATCCTAAAGGCCGTACCCTGTGGCGACAGCCTTGCGGGGTCTGGGCCAGCTGCGAGGTTGAGGTGCTGGAGCCCGAGGACCGGGAGGCTCTGCTGGGTCTGGCCCGACTGGGTTTTCAGGTTTCGGTAGAGGGCGGCTGGGGCAGAGCAGTCCAGCAGCCGGAAGGTTTCCTGGAGATCAGGTTTCCGGGTCGGAGCAAACTGCCCAAGAAGAAAAAGTGGCGCCTCGAGCTGAGGGCGCTTGCGCTGGAAGACGGGGCGTCGGTTGAGCTGCCAGGAGACTGGCGCGAGACCCTGTGCTCGCAGGTCTCGGCGGCACTGCTGGCGCAGTTCTAGCTACAGAGTTGATCACCGGCGGGGTAATCTCCGCCGGTCTCGTGTTGTATACTGGTTATTGATAGGAGGATAGTATGAAGAAGATACTGGCAATAAGAGAACGAGACATCTGGCTTTTCGGTCAGATCCAGGGCGGCTGGAAGTTCCTGGCCTTTGTCTATGCAGACGAGAGGCCAGATATAGCCCTGCACACTGTGGGCAGGGTGCTCCAGGGCCTGGGCATCGAGGCCAACATCCAGGAAGTTGAGCTTCCCTGGCTGCCCAGCTTCACTTTTCCAGAGGACTTCAACCCGGAGGATGCCTCCAGGCCAGAGCTGGAAGGCCGCAAGCGCTGGCACGAGGCTCGGCCTGAGGTAGAATTCGACGGCGAGACCGAGGCGTTGGAGTGGCTTCTGGCGCACCGACCGGACTGGGTACTGGAGGGGGCCCGATGAAGAGAATCATCGTCCCTCGCGGTCATGACTGGGCTCGCGGCCGGGGCACCCAGACGCATCTTGACCGGCGGCATAAGCGGCGCCGGAGCCGGAGGACCCGCGAGCGCCGGGCTGTTGAAGAAAGCCTGGCATGAAGAAACAGCTAAAGGACAGGTCCCTAAGGGACCTCTTTTTTGGCCATTCTTACACCCATTTGGATGACCAGGTCTTTACCCAACCGGGCTGCAATTGGCCCTGCTGCATCAGCGTCTCCCCGGGCCAGCCGTGTAGCGGCTGTGAGCGGGTCGTAATTGCTGGTCAGGATCAGGGTTTTCTGGTGGGCGTGAAATGTTTCAATTAAAGCATACATCTGGGTGTAGACATAATCAGAGGGTTTAATTTTGCCAATATCGTCCAGTACCAGGAGATCGTAGATGGTGGGGTCGGGAGGCTGCTGGTTGTTCTGGTAAGCGCTATAAAATTGCGTAAACAATTCGACCTCGCCCCAGAATTTTACCGGCCGTCCCGGCGTAGCCAGGCGTCGGAGTGTTGCTACTGCCAGATGGGTTTTCCCCAACCTTGTACCCCCCCAGAGGTACAAAAATTGCCCCCGCTCTAAATGTTTAGCGGCTTCCCAGGCCAGGCGGTTAGTCGCGTCAACGCGGTAATTCTCGAAAGCACAATGCTGGTAGCCTGGGGGAATTTTTTCTAACAGCAGGCGCGTTGCCTGGTGTTCGCGCCACAGTACCGCCATGGCTCGTGTATAAGCAGCCTCGTTCTGGTAGCGGCAGTGGCAGTCATGGTCGGGTTCGGTAGCAAACCGCCAGCTGGTGTTCAGGGCTGGTGCTGCGCAAAGCGGGCAGCAGGGAAGGACAGCCTGCTTTGTTAGTGCTGTAGCAGAACGCATTACTGTACTCCCCACTGGGCCGCAAACTGCTTCGCCCGCTCTTCCCAGTCCTGCCGCAGGTGATTCAGATCCGTGCGGGTCTGCTCTGGGCCGGAAGTCTGGGGGGGACGAGCTGGGGTGCTCTGGCCATTGCGAGGCCGCAATAACGTGCGGAAAAAATTCCAGCAGCCCCGGGAAGTGCCTTCCGTAATGGCACGATTTATGGCCGCCAGCACCGCTCCCTCGCCGTGTCCCTGCACCTCCTGCACCAGCTCAGGCAGCCAGGCCATCCAGGTTACCGGCACTCGCTCCCCGGTTTTGTCCACCAGGCGGTAGCTGGCCCGGAGCAGCTCGGGGTGGTGCCGTGCCAGCTGCCACCAGGCGGCGCGGCTCGCCGCATCTTTCACTGCTACTCGGGCGAAATTCAGCCGCCAGCCGACCAGGTTCAACTCCTCGCACATGGCCCGCACCGCGTCGGCGGCCCGCCGGGAAGATTTTGGGTGCTCGCTACTCACTGTTGGCTTTCCAGCCGGGGAGCTGGACTGAGCTATTAGGCTGGGAAGTGTCCCCGTTGTATTTGCTGTCTTTTCTGGGGTGTCTGGGGAAACTACAACTTTGTTGGATTCGCCACTTAAAAGGTCTTGATACGAAGTATCAAGACTAATTGTATTTGCATTTAATTCTTTTGTATTTAATTCTTTAATGCTGGCGTCGTGCGAAGCGGCGGTTTTTGTCGTTCCAGTCGTGTTGGCCTCGAGCGCATCCTCAACCCCAGCTAGTTTGGGGGGCTCAGCCCCGCCAGCTGGGATGTGGGGGTTGACCGCCTCCTTGGTGGTCAGGATTAGCCCACCTCCTTGCTTGTGGGTTTTAGCCCCCTTCTTGTTGGTAGGGTTTAGCCCGTCTTCTTGGTTGGGGGGCTTAGTCCCACCAGCTTGAGTGTGGCCATTCTCCAGTTCCAGCATTCGGGTATAAAGCACCTCGACATTAACGCGGAAGCATAGCTTACCTGGAAGTCCCCGGACGGCCTCCGCTACCAGCCCCAGTTTGCGCAGGCGACCCCGCGCTGACTCCTGGCCATCCCGAGCCATGCCGGTCCATGCCTCAATCCCCTCCCGGGTGGCCTGGAACCATCCCTCGGTGTCAGCGCTATAGCGCATACGGAACAGAAAGAACGTCAGCAAAATGGCTGCTCCCGCATGGCCATGCACCACCCGCACTGTTTCGGGCAGGAGGAGCAGGTAGCGTTGTGCGCTCGAGTGGTTGAACACCAGGCGTATCTCGGCCGGGAGGCCATGCCAGTAGGGGCTGTTTTGTGCGGGAAGATCGGGTTGGTTTTGGGACATATTGCACCTCCGTGGAAGGTGTGCTAGAATGTCCCACAGTTTAGAGACCGAGGACTGGGCACACACCTACCAGTTAATCGCTCCCCGAGTCGAAGCGGGGAGTGATTTTTTTACTATACTGTATTTTGCTAGAAATACAAGCGCGGATGCGATTAGGTCGTCTCTCATACAGCGTCAACTCCCTGTCAGATTTCGTTATAGTATCTGGTCATGGGTGGGTTGTCTATTGAGGCTTGTTATAACTTGCAGGCTGGCTGGGTGCGCTATGACCACAATCTGACCCAGGTATCCGGGGTGTATCACTGGCAGGGAACCCCCGGTCTCCTGCTGGAATGCCTGGAAGAGTACCGCCGGGGGGCTTTGTCCGATCATGCGGCCCCGGTGTTTGCTATTGTTGACCGGATCAAACTGGAAGCTCTACCCTTGCACGGCCAGTACCCGTGCCAGGTACGGCTGGCAGTGCTCCATACCGGCCAGCTGGTGATGATGATTGCGGAGCGCATAGGTGGTTGGGGCTTCAGTCCTCTCTGGCAGGGGTTGTGTGACCCTGATGGGCAGCTGGTAGAACGGGTGCGCTGCTGGGAGGAGGCTGAGCTGCGCTGGTTGTTTCCGCACCTGCCTGGCCGGGCTGAGGCGGTACTTTATCTGAGCGGCCTGTTTGCTGCTATCAGATGGCTGGCGGGTGAGGAGGGGAGCCTGGCCGAGTGGATCGGGCCGCGTCCGGGCAAACAACAGCGGCGCCTTTTTAGAGCAGCGGTACAGGCGGCAGCACACTGCTGGCTGGGACCGCTCGTTCTTTACGTGCGGGACGGGGTAGTAGAGCAACAGTGGTTAATAGGAGAAAGGTATGCAGACAAAGACTACAGACACCTGGCTTGAGCTGCCGCAGAAGCTCACCAGGGAAAATCGCTGGACGTTGTGGCGTCTAGCTAAGCAGCTGACCCCAAAAGGGAGGCCGACCATTGATTTATTCCAGGCTGCGGCCCCCGAGCAGGCCGCTAATGTGGAAGACCCGTATAGCTGGTCGTCCTTCAGTCAGGCTCACGAGGCGGTGTTGCGGGGGAAGGGCCAGGGCCTGGCGTATATCAATAGCCGCTACACGCCCATTGTTACCATTACCTTTTACAACGCCCTCATAGCTGGAAAGCTGGCTCCCTGGACGATGCGTTACTTTGATATTCTCAACGCTTACGCCGAGGAAGGTATCATGCCCAACTCGCTGGTAATGCTTTATGAGGGTGGTGGAGAAAAGCCGCTTACCTGGGGCAATATCGCCATCCGGCGCAACCCCTTTGTGGCCCTTACCGGCAAACACCTGCCCGGCTCGCCAGCCCGGGTGGGCACCTCTCCTACCCGTCTGGAAGCGTTTATCAGTGACTGTCGGCGGGACTTCGAGCGCCTGATCAAGCGGCGTGGGGGTGATCCCCAGGCCCATATGGCGGGCAAAAATCTGGAGCGGCTACTGGCCAGCCTGGAGGGTGTTCGTAAGACTGGCCCGAACCGCTGGGTAGCTTGTCTGCCAGGAAAGGGCGGTACCGAGGCCAGCCTTTCAATCCGGCTGGACAATGGGCAGATTCTACTTTACGACCATGCCGGGGCTGATATTAAGGCCGTCATTGCCGGGCTGGGCATTGGCTACGGAGGTCTGGCAGTGGATGATACCCCGCCCGAGCTGCCGGGGAGGGGTTCCCCGGTACTGGTGCGACCGCTGGAAGGGGCCATGCTCGAGCGGGTGAGTAAAGCTCAGCACCGCCTGCGCAGCATGGGCAGGCTGCCAAAATCCTTTGAGTCCCTTGGCTTTAGCTACCGCGATGCGGTGGAGGCTGGTCTGGGGGCTAGCAGCAGTGACGACGGGGTTATCGTTTATTCCGACCTTGAAGGGCGCCCGCTTAGCGCCCAGTTACAGCGTGGGTCTGGATCGGATAACGGTCTTTACAGTATGACCCCGGGCTACGCGATTACGTCCTGGCTGGGGCCTGGTCTGGCCCAGGCCCAGGGCGGCATCATCGTGGTGCAGGGTGTGCTGAACGCGGTGCTGGTCTGGAGCCTGGTCCGTCAGGATGGGCTGGGAGTGATTGGCCTGCCTGATGTACAACATGATCCAGGGGAGGAGTTTCTCAAGCGCCTGCCATTACAGAACGTTTACCTTTACGCCGATCCCCAGGAAAAGCGTCAGGCTATTCTGGAGCGCTGGGCCAACCCTTTCCGCAAGCAGGGTTTTCCGGCCATCCTGCTGCCCGAACTGGTTCCCGACAGCAGGCTGGATCCGGTGAGTTTCGTCCGTGAGCGCGGCCAGCAGGCCCTGCTCGAGCGCCTGGTGGAGCTGGGGGTGGGCAATTGACCCTTCGCAACCAGGTTTACAGCCTGCTGGACTCAGTGCTGATCGGGGAGTATGACCTGTTGACCCGGTGCCAGGGCCTGCTGCTTTTGCTCAGCGAAGACCTGCCGGATGGCCAGGGTCTGGTTGACGGGCTTTCTGAGGATGAGGTGGTGCAGCTTACTAAGCTGGTAAGGGGCTGGGAGGGTCTGTCAGCTTTTACACAGTCCTCCCAGGCTTTTCTGGCCGCGGGCATTGAGCCGGGTGGGCACCGGGTACTGGCCTGGGGACGGCGCAACGGTCAGGGCCTGGTCCTGCAAGCCTGGGCAGTCTGGCTGGGGCAGAAGCGTCTGCCGGCAAGTATCTCTAGCCGGGCTGCTACCTTTGCTCACCAGGCAGTGGAGACGCTGATGGAGCAGGGCATTATTAAACCTTTGCAGGCTCCGTTGCACTTTGGCTGGCGGGAAGAAGGGCTAGACAGCCTGCACTTCTGCGCCCTGAGCGCCCTGGACGCTGGGTTGTTTTTTCCCCAGGCCGATCTGGAGGAATTGCTTAAAGCCCGGCTTCACCACCGGGGTTTCGGCTTTGCCCTGCGGGATGACCGCCTGATCTGGCTGGTGGTAGAGGATACTTCCGCCGGCTTTAACCTGACTGCCTTTGGCTACCAGCAGCCGGAGGGTTCGGCTAATTTCAGCCAGGTGGTTCAGGCTTGAGGGGGGTAGTGGTAATGCTGAGACGAGTGCGACCTGACCAGTGGGTAGTTCTGGGCATAGCGGTTGTGGCAGCCCTGCTGATCTGGTTCTGGCCTGAGCCGCCGTTACCAGAGGGGGTTGAGGTGGAGCAGCATCCGCTGACCCTGGGACCGGCCGATAAACCCGCCCTGACCATTTTTAGCTGGTGGGGTTGTCCATCCTGCCAGCGGATGTGGCAGCAGCAGGGGTCTGCCCTGCTGCAACGGGCCAGGATGGGGGAGATCCGGCTGGTTTTCCGCCCTATTGCCCGTACCAGGAGCGAGGCTCTGGTCAGCGGGCTGTTATACTGCCAGCCTCCAGGTAAGGCCTTCGAGCAGATTGAGGAGTATTTTGCCCTGAGTCAGCTGGCGGAGGTGGCTCTGCGTCAGCGGCAGGAGATCCAGGCTTTGCTACCCTGCGTAGAGAGTCCGGCGACCCTGGCCCGGCTGGCCAGCGACAATCAGGCTGTAAATCGCTGGCGCATCCAGCATACTCCTACCTATTTTGCCGCCGGCCGGCGGGTCGCCCCGACAGAGATGGGGCAGGTGCTGGCTTACTGGGTGCAGCGGTAAAGGGTTCTCATAAATGTACCGGACGAAAGGAGATTACCGTCTAAAGTGATACTTATGCGCGTACCTGGCGAGAACCAGTTTTTTGAAGCGTTGGTGCGGGAGGTGCGGGCGTTTGCGCCCTTGCGGGCTACGGCTGAGCGCAAGCAACTTAAAGAGAGCGGTAAACCTCTGGTGGCTGGACTGCTGGCCAGAATCTCGGCCAGCGCTATTGAGCAGGCCCTGACCGCGATAGGGTTTCCACCTCTGGTCCTGCGCACAGTTGAGCGGAACCTTCTGGCCCGTTTCACCCTGGAAAAGTGGGTGGAGTGGGAGGCTATTCCGGTGGTACAGCCGGATGGGGTCTGGCTGGCCTGTAGCGAGCCTTTTGATCAGCGATTGCACAACCTGGCCTCGCAGCTGGGTGTAGTTGGTGTGGGATATGCCGCTAAGGAGGGGTTGCTCGAGGTTGTGCGGGCCGAGGCCACCCGGCAGACCCAGGCTTCTCCTGGCAGCGGGGTAACGGTGGCTACCAGAAGTCTGCCAGCCCGGGCCGCTAAGGTGTTGCAGGTCCTTCAGCTGCGGCTGGATCTACCGGATAGCGCTGCCCAGGAGGTGGAGCGATACCTGATCGAAAGCGGGCAGATTACTGAGCGGGCTTTGTACCTGGAGCTGGCCCGGGCCAGCGGCTGCCCGCTCTGGGCCGGCCTGGACGGGCTGGTGCTGGAGAAGCTGAGCAGCGAGTTGTTTACACAGCTCCAGGTTCTGCCGGTACGCCGGGGGGCGGAGGCCTGGTATGTGACCCCCAGGGCTTTTATTGCCGAGGAACTGGCTGCTTCTGGCCTGGAGAAGCGGCCGGTGGCCCTGATCTATCCCGAGATGTGGCAGGTAGCATACCGTTCCAGCCAGCGCACCCTGGGGCCGTCGAGCAAACCCCGCAGCGTACTGGAGGCTCTGTACCGGCAGGGCCGGATTGACCGGGCTTTTTTTGAGCAGCACCAGCAGGATTCCCGGCGGGGGGAGAGCCTGCTGTTGGCGCGGGGGATGGTTGGCGAGGAGCAGCTGACCGAGGCCCTGGCGCAGGTGCTGAACATGCCGTATATCGACCTGCTGAACCGACCGCCCGATCCGGCGGTGCGCAAGCGCATCTCCGATGCTTACGCGCTCTCGCTCCGGGCTATCCCGCACCATATCAACGAGACCGGGGAGCTGGTGGTGGTGGTGGGCGACCCCGAGGACATCCAGCGTAATGATGAGCTGAAGATGCTCCTGCGCAATACCCCGCTGCGACTGGCCCTGGCCAGCCCCAGCGCCATCCAGCGGCTTATTACCCGCAGCTACGGTCAGGAGCGGGATCTTCAGGAGGTGACCAGTTTCTTAGGCGGGGAAGGGGAGGAGGTCGAGGACCTGGAGGTTGAGGGCGGGGCGCTGGACCGGCTGGTCAACTCTTTTTTGCGCGAGGCGGTACTGAGCGATGCCTCGGACATTCATGTCGAGAGCCATAAGGGCCAGGGTGTGGTGCGGATGCGGCGTGACGGCCTGCTATATGAGTACACTACCCTGCCCCTGCGCTCCACTCCGGCGGTGATCCAGAAGATCAAAGTCAAGGCTAACCTTGATTTAGCTGAGCGTCGGCGCCCCCAGGATGGCCGTTTTCGCTTCAAGGAGCAGGGTCTGGAAGCCAGCATCCGGGTCTCTACCGTACCGGGTATGTATGGCGAGAAGACTGTGATGCGCCTTCTCAAGAGCGAGGGTACAGTCCCCCAGTTAACCGAGGCCGGTTTTCAGGGCGATACCCTGGCCCAGCTGCGCCGGATTATCCAGCGGCCCTACGGGTTGTTTCTCATCACCGGCCCTACCGGCTCGGGCAAGACCCGTACCGGTATCGCTGCCCTGGCTGAGCTGGCCCGGCCAGAGGTGAATGTGCTGACGGTGGAGGACCCGGTGGAGTATGAGATCCCCGGCATTACCCAGGTGCAGGTCAATCCCCAGGCGGGGATCAAGTTTGCGGATGTGCTACGGGCCTTTTTGCGGCAGGATCCCAACATCATCTACGTGGGTGAGATCCGGGACCGGGAGACTGCCCAGGTTGCAGTGCAGGCGGCCTTTACCGGCCACCTGGTGATTGCCACTCTGCACACCAATGACGCTCCCAGCAGCACCACCCGCCTGGTAGATCTGGGAGTGGATCCGGCTAATGTCTCGGCAGCCTTGCTGGGGGTGCTGGCCCAGCGTCTGGTGCGCAAGGTCTGTCCGCACTGCGCAAAACCTGATCGGGAGCGGCAGAGTGAGCAGCTGCTGGGCCGTCCTTTAGTGAAAGCAGTGCTGGCTAGCCCGCAGGGCTGCCGCCACTGCCATGGCGGCTATGCTGGCCGCACCGGCATTTTTGAGTTGATGGAGGTAAACCGGGAGATGCAGGGTCTGCTGGCCCAGAATCCCACGGTGGACCGCATCCGGGAGGTAGCCCGCGAACAGGGAATGCGATCACTGATGGAGGACGGGGTGCTCAAGGTAGAACAGGGCACCAGCACGGCAGAAGAGGTACTGGCCAAGACCATGGCCGGATGACACGGAGAGGAGAGACCGATGATGACCCGAGGAAAAGCATATGTGGCCTTTTTGGAGCTGCTGGAATACGGCATTGGCCTGGAGGCCAGCGACATTATTATCAAACCGGACATGGCCCCGATAGCCCGGGTACATGGGGAGTTGCAGCTGATTCCCTGGACTAACCGGGAGTTTTTTCAGGGCAATGACATCGAGGAAGCGGTCAGGGCGCTACTAAACCTGGCAGACGGCGAGGATGTCAGCGGCTTCCCCAGCGCTCGGGGTTCAGACCCTATGAACAACGAGCGCCTGCTACGCTGGAAGGAGCAGAAAAGCCTGGATTTCAGCTTCTACTTGCGCCGGGCCGGACGGTTCCGGGTGCATGTCTTCATGGATCGGGGGCGCTGGTGTGCGGTAATCCGTACCATCCCGTCGGAGATCCGGGGCCTGGCTGAACTGGGCCTGCCCGAGCGGCTGTTTGATCTGGCCCAGATGCCCCGGGGTTTGTTTTTAGTAACCGGGCCTACCGGGAGCGGCAAGTCCACCACTCTCAACACTCTGGTGGATTTCCTGAACGAGCGGTTTGCCAAGCATATCGTTACTATCGAAGACCCTATCGAGTTCCATCACGCCAATAAAAAGTCAGTGGTCTCACAGCGCGAGGTAGGCGGGGATACCATCGGTTTCAAGCAGGCTCTGAAGGATGCCCTGCGCCAGAACCCGGATGTAATCCTGGTGGGGGAGATGCGGGATCTGGAGACCATCGCCGCCGCTCTGACCGCTGCTGAGACCGGGCATCTGGTGCTGGGTACGCTGCACACCAAAGGGGCTCCCGATACTGTGTCGCGTATCCTGGATGTCTTCCCGCCTGAGCAGCAGGCCCAGATCGGAGTGCAGCTGGCTTCCAACCTGGTGGGGGTGGTCAGCCAACAGCTGGTGCCCCGGATAGACCGACCAGGCCGCATTGCCGCCTACGAGCTGCTGACCAACGCCCCTAACGTGGCCAACCTGATCCGCGACCGCAAGGGGGCGGATGCCATGCGCTCCAGCCTTTCCACCGCCCGGGAGGTCTTTACCCCGATGGATATGAGTCTGGCCGGCCTGATCAAGCAGGGCAGGATCTCCCAGGCCGCAGCGGAGGCCCGCGCTTATGATGCTAAAGAGATTCAGCGGTTCCTCTCGCTTGGCTAGTCAGAGCCAGGTTGTGGTCTGGTTGACCCAGACCCATCTACGCCTGGTGTGGGTGCGCGAGGGCGCCGTGCTGGGGGCTGCCTGGAAACCGGTGCAGTCTGGCTGGATGCGCAACAGCGAGCTGCTGGAGCCCCAGTACCTGAGCCAGGCCCTGGGCCAGGCTTTGCGCGAGGTAGGCCACCGGGGTTTCAGTGACCTGATCTGGCTCTTGCCACCGGAGCTGATGAGCCTGCGGGTAGGAGACGCTCCGGCTATTGAAGGGGAGCAGCTGCAAAAGGCCCTGATTCTGGAGGCTGAGCGCATCCCGCCGGATCGCAGCGAGGAAGCAGTGCTGCGGATCGGTGTGCAGCCCGGTGTGGGCAGACGCAAGCAGGCGGTGCTGGGCAAGGTTTTTAAGCCAGTTGTCAACCTCCTGAGCAAGATTGCTGAGGAGCACCACTTACGTCTGTGGGATATTGACCAGGCCGGACAGGCCCTCTGTATCCGCCAGGCGGCGCAGCAGCAGCAGACCGAGGGGTTGTGGATGATGCTGCACCTCGAGCCGGGCAATAGCAGTCTGGCCTTCTTCTGGGGCCGGGAGCTGGTACGTTCGCGCATTCTGGTAGACCTGCTGGATCCCTGGGTGAAGCAGACTGGCGGGGAACTGGAATTGTTGCAGGCCCTAGCCGCTTCCACACACCGGCTGGATAGCAGCGCAGTGATAGAGCGCATCAACCAGGCTATGGAGGAGACCCTGGTGCGGATTGCCCAGGATGGCATATCGGTTGAGCTGACCAAGGCGGCTAATGAGCAGAACCTGGCTCATCTGTATATCACCGGCCTGGGGGTCCTTGAGCAAGGTCTGTTTGACCGTCTGGTCGAGAATTACCAGTATTTGTTCGGTCTCGAGCGGATTGAGGCCCCGGTGGAAGATGGTGCGTTATACGGTCCCCTGCTGGCAGTGTTGGATGGTCAGCGGGTAAGTCGGTTTGGTCTGGCGGGGCCGCGGCAGGACTGGACGAGGCTGCGCCCGCTACTGGCCGGTAGTCTGGCGCTGGCAGGCGTCCTGGTGCTGGGAGCCTTTTTTTACAATCTGTCTTTATCTGCGCAGATCACCGCAGAGCGGGCCCGGGTTACTGCTCTGAGGCCCGAAGAGGAGCGACAGCAAGCCTTGCAGGCCAGCATACAGGCTCTGGAGACCAGGGTAGAGGCCCTGAAGGCGTTGCAGCCGGTGGACTGGAGGGCGGAATTTTTGCCGCTGCTTGCCGGTCTGCCCGTTATGGATAGGGGTCTGGGAGTGGGTTTACGACGGGTGAGCCTGTTGAATAACCAGGAGCAGTATCAGTATTCCCTGGAAGGGATGGCGGTTAGCCGCGCGGCCCTGGAGGCTTTCTTGCGAGAGTGGGAAGGGCGGCCGGAGCGCAGTGTGACGCTGGGGCGCTGGGCTAAACAGGGTAACAGGTACGAGTTTGCTGCTACGGTCAGGATAAACCGGGGGGCCCGAGGTGAATAAGCCGCTGAAGCTGGATCTCAAAGACCTGGCACGACTGCCTGAGGGAAGCGGGCTGCTGCTGGTTTTGGGCCTGGCCCTGCTGGGCCTGTTAGGTCTATTTTCCTGGCAGTTTAGCCAGATACTGGCTCAGCAGCAGGCGCTGGCGGAGATACGCGGTGAACGCCAGCGGCTGGAGCTTGTCGCGGCGAGCAATCAGCAGCTCGAACACCAGCTGCGTGAGCTGAGCAATACCTGGGAGCTGGGGCAGGCGCGGCTGCCAGAGGGTCAGGACTATGCGGGCCTGGTGCGCCTGCTGGGAAGTCTCAGTCAGGCGGAGGGGGTCAGGCTGGGCCCGCTGAATCCTGCGGTGGTGACGGGCCAGGGGGTTTTTGCCCACATAACTACCCCAGTTGAGATGAGCGGTTCCTTTCCCCGGGTGATCGCTCTCATGAACCGACTTCAGAATGCGGGCCGAGCGATTATCTTGAGAGATGTAGCGGTTGCCCTGGAAGAGGGAGGAAATGTTCGTGCAAAGATGGTTCTCAAAGCCTACTACCAACCGGGTCAGCCCTGAGCCTGCCCGGAAGCGGCGGCTGGCGCTGATTGGCGCTGTTGCCCTGCTGGGGGTGATCGGAGGACTGGGCTGGTGGCGTATGGTTCCTGCCCCGGCGCCTGTGGTGGAGCTGCCGCAGACCACCAGAACTGAGCCGGTAGTGGTAGTGGTAGAACCACCTGCACCGATACCAGTTCATCCAGTTGAGAGCGTGACCGCGCCGGTTCCGGCCCCGGAGCCTGTGCTGGTGGATCCCTTCCAGGCCTACCAGCAGATTGCCGGGGATAGCGCTGCTCCAGCAGGCGCTGGAACGGTCAGGGTTGACCGCCTGCCTGTGCCTCCACCCCCTGCTCCTATGCCGATGCCAACCTTTACCCCGCCGGTTCCCCCGACCCCGGCGGCTCCTGCTCCGTCTCGACCACCCGCTCCACCGACCCTGGCCGAATGGGTCAGGACGGCGGGCTGGAGTGTGGAAGCTATCGGGGTAGGCGCCCAGACCAGCGTTCTGTTGCGTGTGGGAGAACACAGTGGCTTTTATCGGGTGGGTGAGACCGTGGAAAACTCAATCAGAATTGTACGGATAGACCCGGACCGGGTAGTGCTGGCTCGAGGCGCTGAACGGGCCGTGCTGGAGGTGCAACGATAATTATGAAGCGTTTACTGGCTGTTCTGGTAATGTTCTCGCTGGCCTGGGCAACGCCCGGCCTGCCCCCTGACCGGGTTTTTGATACCCGGATCAACGTCGAAGTGCGGGCCGGCATCACCCTGGGCGATGCTATTCGCATCATTGCCAGGAGCGCCGGGGTCTCGGTGCTGGTTGCCCAGACCCCCGAGGCTGAGCGGCGTGTCACCCTGGATGTAAAGGGGCAGCCCTTTCGTCAGGTCTGGAAAGGCCTGTTTATGGGTGCAGCGGCTGGACTGGACTATCGGGTGCTGCCCGGTGGGCTGATCGTGGTTGCGCCGAGAGACCAGATTGAGGCTTTTGCCCGGGCCCGGATGCCTGCGCCACCGGCCCCACCTGCTCCACTTCCAACACCGGCCCCGGCCCCGCCAGTAGTTGAGCCTCCGTCGCCCCCGCCCTTATCACCGCCTCCCCAGCGCGTACAGGTCTATCCGGTAGATGACCCTATGGTGCTGGCCAACCTGCTCTCAAGTCTGCTGCCCCAGGCCCGGGTTCATGCCCTGAGCACTCCTCGGGCCCTGGTGGTGCAGGCTACTGATGACGACCATGGAGTAGTAGCAGGTCTTTTGGCCCACCTGAGTGAGAAGACCAGGAAGGAGCGGGAAGCCGCGGCTCCAGCTCCAACACCGCCAGTTCCAGCACCGCCAGCCCCTGTTTCACCCCCCGCCCCAACCCCACCTGCTGAGAAGGTGTTGAAGACCCTGCTCTTTCCAGCGCCGGAGGGGGGTCAGGCTATGGCCCAGGCCCTGACTCTGCGGTTCAGCTCTGCTAAGGTCAACTTTCTGGAGCCGCTACGTGTGGTGATGCTACAGGTTGAGCCAGCCCAGGCAGATGCCGTTCGGAGCTTTGTGCAGGAGTTGCTGGCTGCTCGTCCTCCTGCGAAGCCCCGGGATGAGGGTGCCGAAAGGCCGGTGGAGCGTACCCTGCCCCTGGGGTATGCCCGGGCTCCCCGGGTAATTGAGCTGGTAGGCAAGTTGCTGCCGGAGAGCCGGGAGGTGCGGCTGGCGGCTGATGAGCGCACCAATACGGTACTGATGCGAGGTCCAGCCAGAGCTATTCAGGCCATTGAGCAGCTGGTGGCCGATCTGGACCGGCCAATTCCCCAGGTGGATCTGCATGTGCGGGTTGAACAGCTCAGTAGCGCCAATGGAAAGGAGATTGCCGCAGCTCTGGAGGCGGCTTTAGGCCCACTGTCCCTTACCGCCGATCCCGGCGCCGGCCAGTTTGGGCTGGGCTTGGAAGTGGGGCGGACCGGCCAGCTGAGGCTGGATGCAACTCTGCGGGCCTTGCAGACCGCAGGCAAAGGACGCTCGGTTATTGATAGCCGGTTTACGGTCTCCTCCGGCGAGGCGGTTAAGTTGCTCTCCGGGGGCAGTCTGCTGATCCCGCTGAATAACAATGCCAACAACAATAACAATGCCAATAACAATGCTGCTGGCCTGCAAAATGTGGAGTTCGGCCTGGAGCTTGAGCTAACCCCCACGGTGATTCCGGGCGAGAAAATTCAGTTAGGGGTAACCATCAACCTGGGTGGTACTCCTACGGTTGGGCCTGCTGGCTCTATTATGGTGCCCAAGCAAGAACTTACCTCCAATGTGCTGCTGAAATCGGGTAACAGCGCGGTGCTGGGTGGGATTATCTCAGTAGACGAGCAGGAAACTCGGTCCGGGGTGCCGATTCTGATGGATATTCCCTTGATCGGGGCCCTGTTTTCCCAGACCATCAGAAGCTATCACCAGAATCATCTGCTGATCGTGATTACCGCCGTGAGCCGGATCCCGCAGCCGGTGCTGGTTCGGCCTGCTGCACCGGTAGTAGGGCAGCCAGTCCAGCCACCTGCCCCGACCACTGCCACGCCGGTGCGCACCCCACCGCCTCCACCTGTTCCCCCCACTGGTTTTGAGCGGGATGTTAACGTCGGAGGCGGGCCGTGAAGATCGCTCTGGTGCTGCTGTTAACTGTGGCTCTGGCGGCCTGCGGTGATCTGGAGCGGGCGCTTACTCCTCCCCTGGAGATGCGGGTGGAACTGCGGGCTCCGGCGGGGGGAGAGGTCAGTCTGAGCATCAGTGGCAGTGGCCTGAACCAGGTCTATACCGATAATGGCCAGGGCCTGACTGCCACCGTTACCATCTGGCCTGGCAGCTATACTGCCACCCTGAGTCCGTTGAGCATCGGCCCCATCCACTACCAGGGGATGCTGGCCTTTACCAACGCCAATGGCAACGTAACTCGTGCTAACAGCATAGACTTCCAGGTGCGTGATACTGATAAGCGTACCCTGAGGCTGGCTGGGAGCTATCGTGCCACTACGGGCAGCTTGCGGGTAAACGCTACCGGGCTGCCTTTTGGTAGCCTACCTCGATTGTATGTTCGGAGTGTAGCCGGGGTGGAGGTGCCCTTCAACCCGGCTGAGCCGATAGGTCTGGCCCCTGGCAGCTACCAGGTGCGTTTTAAGCCGGTGGTGGTTGACGGGCGTACCCATAATCCGACTCCGGAAACAGTAGTGGTGGCGGTAGAGGCCGGGGCTTTCGCAGCAGTCAGTGTTGCTTATGCGGAGGTACGGTAATGCGGCGCTGGATTGCTCTGGGGGCCCTGGGCCTGGCCCTGGGCCTGGCCCAGACAGAGAGCGTGGTACATAGTTCGGATGGGCAGCTCCAGCCGCTAACCTTTGGGGCGTATACCTGCCTACGGGTTATGCACCAGGGGCAGCTCCTGGGGGATCCGGTTTGTGTGAGTCGGCCTGGGGGCCCGGGGGTATTTAGCCTGCGCCTACCGATGGGAGTGCTCGAGGTGCCGTACCGGGTTGAGCCAGCCCTGGGAAAGACGAGCGTTTTGATTCGGCTAGGTAGTGGCTGGCCCCAGACACCGGTAGTTGCAGGTCCTCCGGCTACACAAGCGCCGCTGCCAGTCCAGCCATCCGGGAAAGCGGAAAAGGTGGAGGCTGGTAAGATAGCCCCAACCCCAACCCCAACCCCAACCCCAACCCCAACCCCCGCACCCGCACCCGCACCCGCACCCGCACCCGCACCCGCACCCGCACCCGCACCGCCTGTTGTGGCGGAAACTGTTGCACCATCGGTATCTGCCAGGACTAGACCTGCCCACGGAGTGATGAGGAATCCACTAATTGCGCACTTCTTTTTGCGTCAGAGCGAACGGGGAGTGCAGATAGCCTACAGTCTGCTAGCACGAGCTAAGATCGCTACACCTCCCAGTGGTATCCGGCTGTACCTGGATGGAGAGATTATTAGTGGACGTTTGACCCGGCGCACCACCGGACGGAAGCCAGGCCTCCTTGAACCAGGCCAGGCTGAGTATGGCTGGATTGCGCTGGGGTCCCTGGCCGGCGAGCGGTTACGGCTGGAATGGGTGCTGGATGGTCATACTCTGACAAAGGAGTGGAGGCTGCACTAATGCCATCGTACCGCTATATGGCCCTGGAAAGGGGAGAGGCCCGCACCGGCACCATAGAGGCTTCCAGCCGGGCCCTGGTGATAGACCAGCTTAAAGCTCGTGGGATGGTGCCGCTGGAGATTGAAGAGGAGAAGGCCGACAGGCGGATCGCCCCGCTTACCAGAGGTTATAAGACCCGTGATATAGCTCGCTTTGCCCGTCTGTTCGCGATCCTGGCCGAGTCCAGCATCCGGCCCCATGACATCCTTGAGGTGCTGGCCAGGGACATCAAGAGTCCCAGGCTCAAGCGGGACATTGCGGCCATGGCTCAGGATGTGGGGGCGGGCAGCTCGCTTTATGAAGCTGCGCTCAAACAGCCTTTTCTAAAGCCTTATGCCGGCTTGGTGCTTTCAGGCGAGAAGATTGGTAACATGGCCTCGGTAATGCGTCAGTTGGCCGCTTTCCTCGAGCGCGAGGCGGACCTGGCCGATGAGATCAGGGGTGCGGTCACCTACCCGATCATAGTTATGGTGATCGGCCTTGGTATCACCTATTTTCTGTTTACCAGCCTGGTGCCCGGATTCGCCCAAACCCTGCTTGGTCTGGGTGGAGAGCTGCCCTTGCTGACGCAGATCCTGATTGGGATCAGTTCCTTCTTACAGCGCCTGGGTTTTATGATTCCGGTAGTCCTGGTGCTGGGTTTTCTGGCTTTTCGCTCTTATTATGCCCGGCCAGAGGGGCGGCTGAAGGTTGATGGCTTGTTGTTGCGTATTCCGGTAATGGGTGATCTGCTGCGTGACCGGGCTATCTCCAAAGCCATGCGCACCATGGCCATGATGCTAGCCGGGGGTATTCCCATCCTGGAAGCCCTAAATACCATCTGCCAATCCACCGGGAATGCAGTCTATGATCGGGTGTTCAGCCAGATCCGTGAGCAGATCGGGGTAAAGGCCCGGGGCGTGGCTGACGCATTCCGTGCTCAGCAGGAGTATTTTACGGCAGCGGCCTTGCAGCAAATCATGGTGGGGGAGCAGAGTTCGCGCCTGCCCGAGATGATGAACTACATTGCGGAAGACCACGAGAAGGAGTCCAGCCTGCGGGCCCGGGCCCTGCCCAAGATTATTGAGCCCGCCTCCATGATCCTCCTGGGGGGTATGGTTGGTATGATTGTGGCGGGCCTCTTCTTGCCGCTCTTCAACATGATTGGGGCCCTGGGCAATTAATTCGTGTCGAGGTCAAGGTCAATCGTTCGCAGGTAAGGTTAATCGTTCGCATACTTTTCGCAACGGTAAACCTACTTTTCGCAAAGCTTCTGGCACGTCTGGGGTGAAAACACAGCCCCAGACGTTGTTCATGCAAAACCAGGCGCTTGCTTCTGAGTCTTTCTTGTTTCCCCAAATGAACATTGCGAACGATATACTGAACACTTTCGCCTCTAAATTAAGCCGCTAAAAGTGAAGAAACCCTGTAACAGATGAGTTTTTTTGCATGGTAAGCTGAATCGTTCGCATGTAAAGTTAATCGTTCGCATACTTTTCGCAGCGGTAAACCGACTTTTGTAAAGTGCCTGGGCAGAAGGCCTGTCAGGAAGTAATATATAGATATGTGTCATTTGCGTAACCGCACAAGCCGTCTGCAGGTTCGTCATGCTGGCCTGACCCTGCTGGAGGTGCTGCTCGTACTGGCTATTATTGGCATTCTGATAGGAGTGCTGATGTGGGGTTTTGGCGGGGCTCGGCAGCAAGGGTTGTACAGCCAGGCCGCTTCTCACGGCAGTGAGGTTAGCATGGGCATCAACGCTTTCCTGATTCGGAACATTGATCTCAACCTGGATGACTGGACTGCGGCCTTGCCGGCCGGCAGCACTACCGGCGCACCGGCTAGCGTGGTGGGTTTGCGCGGGTTTGATTGCCGCAGGGCTGCGACCCTGAGCCGCGCCGGGATGGAGAGCGGCTCGCAGAGCTGGGGAGAGGCTAATCCGCAGATTGGGTGTCTGGCTGAACGGGTGGGCAGGCGCTTCCTGGTGCATACCTGGGTGAACGGGCTGGATCGGCATTTTATAAATGGTCAACGCAATTAATCTTTGGAAGCACTGGTGTAGCGGGTACGTCTTACACCCATACGGTGGCCGTGGGTGTAAGACTGTGCCGGTACGGCCGGGTTTCTTAGATTAATGCTCCTGATGGCCCGTAGCAGAGAGCTACAAGTCCCTGGCCAGCTCATTGAAACGCACGTGCTGGGCGTGGAACTGTACCTCCACCGCACCAATAGGCCCATTGCGCTGCTTACCTACAATAATCTCAGCAATCCCAGCCTTCTCGGAGTGGGGATTGTAGTAGTCGTCTCGGTAGATGAACATGACCAGATCCGCGTCCTGCTCCAGGGAACCGCTTTCCCTCAGGTCTGACAGCATCGGGCGTTTGTTAGGTCGGGACTCTACCGCCCGTGAGAGCTGCGAGAGTGCGATTACGGGCACCTCGAGTTCACGGGCCAGCCCCTTCAGGCCACGGGAAATCTGGGCAATTTCTTGCTGGCGGTTTTCACCGCTGTTTTTACCGTTGCTGGAGCCGGACATCAACTGGAGGTAGTCAATCACGATCAGGCCCAGTCTGTGCTGAGCCTGGAGGCGGCGGGCGCGGGCCCGTAGCTCCATTAGGGTCAGGTCGGAGGTATCGTCAATCAGGATGGCGGCCTCAGAGATGCGGCCAGCTACCTCTACCATCCGGGAGAAGTCATTACTGGTGAGCTGGCCCTGGCGCAGGCGGTTCATGTCTACCCGGGCCTCCGAGCAGAGCATCCGGGTGGTGAGTTGTACGGCGGGCATTTCTAGCGAGAAGATTGCTACCGGCACACCATCTCGCAAGGCTGCATTCTGAGCGATGGTTAGGGCCCAGGCAGTTTTCCCCATGCTGGGCCGGGCGGCAATGATGTTGAGCGAGCCTGGAGTCAGGCCGCCGATCATGCCGTCCAGCTCGCGGAATCCGGTTTTGATTCCGGCCGGCTGCCCTTTGTTGTCAACGGCCTGCTGAATCTGCCCAAAGGTCTCATGCACCAGCTCGCGTATCTGCTGGAACTCGACCCGGGCCCCCTGGGTGGAGACCTCGAGCACCTTGCGTCCGGCGGTATCGAGAATCTCCTCGAGGCTGCCCTCCTGATTCTGGGCCATCCTGATAGCCTCGCCTGCGGCTGTAATTAGCCTGCGCAGGGCCCATTTTTCGGCCACGATACGGCTGTAATGGTCGGCATGAGTGGCAGAGGGGGTGGCCTCGGACAGGGCTACCAGGTAGGACAGTCCACCGATTTTTTCCAGCTCCCCGGCTCGGCGCAGCTGCTCGGAGAGCGTTACCAGGTCTACTGGCTCACGGCGGTCTCGCAGCCGGGCCATAGCCTCCCAGATTCGGCGATGGGCCTCCTTGTAGAAAGCCTCTGGAGCGATTAGCCCCTCCAGGCTCTCGTACACTGTGCTATCCAGCAGGACAGAGCCTAGCAGGCTGGCTTCGGCATCCAGATTATAGGGTGGTAGGCGGCCTTCCATCAGGACATCATACGGGAATATAGCAGGTTGTCCGACCTGTATGAGAGGGCCAGAATGCTCCGTTACGCCCATGCTGGTAAATTGTTTGATATATTGAATTAGGATAGGGTATGTTCTGTTGGAGGGCGCCGTGCAGAAAGGGTTGACATTGATAGAGATGCTGGTGGTGCTGGCCATCATCGGAATACTGTTATCCATAGGCGCCTACAGTATCGTCCAGCATCGCCAGGCCTCAGCCTGGCGGGCGCAGGTGGCCGACCTGGAGGGCCTGCTACGTACTGGCAGTCAGTTTGCCCGCAGCTCTGGCCGGCCGGTAGAGCTGGTAGTCAGTGGCAGTACGGTCTATCTGGCCCAGGCAGGTCAGGCCCTGCACCTGCAGGGTAGCCGGGTGGTTGCTCCTCATCTGCAGGTACGTTTGCAAGGCCAGCTGCACGCAGGCAATCTTACCAGCGGAACCTTTCTGACCTGGCGGCCCAGTGGCCGGGTGGAGGGGGAACGAACCTTTCAACTGATCCAGGATAGGCGAAGCCACACCTTTCAGATAAGCCCCTGGGGTGAACTTGGAGCGCATCCATGAAGCGCGGTTTTACTCTGGTGGAGGTTCTGGTAGCTACCGGTATTCTCGTACTGGTAGGCGCCTATCTCGGCAGTCTTGCTTTGAGCAGCCGCGAGGTGGTAGTCCAGGGCCAGCACCAGACCGAGGCGGCCCAGATCCTGGCCCGGCTGGGCAGCGAGGCTCAGCGGGGGAATCCCCAGGTAGTACCCGCTGGAACTGTGCGTGAGCTGGATGCAGTGGTGCTAACAAGTTTTTTAGGCCGGGATGCCACCGGCTACCGGGCGGAGGTGCGGGCCTCGGATAAGCCTTCCGGGCTGCGCGACTATGTTCTGCAGGTCTGCTGGGCAGATGGTTGTATTGAAGGACGTACCCAGGGTCCAGCACCGATTGCCGGGGTGGGTAGCAGACCACCAGGACAGGTACAGGTCGGCCAGGGTGTGCTGGAGATACTGGCCGAAGGTCCGGCCCAGCCTAATCCAAATATCCTGGTAACTAACGGCCAGGTCAACCATCAGGTTCAGCGCTGGGGGCTAACCCGGCTGGAAAGACTCCCTTCTGGCAGCTACAGCATAGTCCCAGTGGGCATTCGGGGTGAGCGGTTTACTTATGAGGCTCAGCCGGCAGTGGGGATTGATCTCGGCCCGGGCCAGGGAGTGCGGGCCGTGGTGCGTTACCAGGCTATTGACGGGGCTATCCACATTACGGTAAGTGCGCCGGCTGGTGCAGCAGTAAATGCAGTCCTGACCGGACCCGGCGGCAACCATGTAGTCCGCGAATCAGTCTTGATTCCCTTCCTGGCACCGGGAACCTACACCTTGGCCGCACCTGATATTCCCTGCGGCGATTTTGTATGTACGGCCCGGATCGAGGGCTCTCCAACCAGTCTGGCCGCAGGCCAGACCCAGAGCATGACCTTAGCCTACGGTTACGCCAGCGGCCACCTGCGGATAAACATTGCCGGGGTAACCACCGGCGATGTGGTGGTGCGCGGGCCCGCAGGTTTTGAGCGCACCATTACCGCCAGCACCACCCTGCGCGACCTGGCTCCAGGAGCCTATACCCTTACTCCCCGCGAGGTACGCTATGGCGGCTTCACCTGGCGGGCCCAGGAGGTTACCGCCACGGTGGTGGCCGGACAGACCGCCGAGGCCACCGTTACCTACACGGCGGTCACGGGCCGGCTGCGGGTAGAGGTAGTGAGCGAGCACGACGGGATGGTAGGCCGGGTTCTGCGCGGAGCTACAGCCCTGCACAGCTTTGGCCGGGCCGGGGGAGAGTGGGAGCTCTCGCCTGAGCGCTACACGGTGCAGCCTATCAGCTATAACCGGGGCGACTTCCGCTACGAGGCGGTGGAGCAGCAGGTAGATGTGCGCCCGGGCCAGACCAGCCTGGTCAGGCTAGTCTTTGCCCGAGCCACGGCGGTGCTCGAGTACGAGGTCAGCGGCCTGCCCCAGGGCACTCCAGCCCGGGCCAGCCTGCACGGGCCAGGCGGCTCTGTGCAAAACCTGCCGGTCAGCCAGCGCATCACCGGCCTGGCCCCCGGCCAGTATGAGTTCCGAGCTGAGGCGGTAGAGGCTGGGGGATTCACCTTCCTGCCCAGTCCGGCCACACGCACTCTGAACCTGATGGCCGGCCAGCGCCATGCTTTAGCCGTGGTTTACGCCCACCAGGAGGGAAGCGTGGACCTAGCCATCTCCGGCCAGCCCGGTGGGACCAGTCCTGCCATCCGGCTGCAACGGGGCGGGACCAGCATCCCGCTAAACCCTGGCCCCAACAATGCTCTACCTACCGGCAGCTTTACCGTGCAGGCCGACCCCATCACCCACGGCGGCTTCACCTACCTGCCCGCAGCCAGCCCAGCCAGCTTCACCCTGGCCCACGGCCAGACCCAGCGGATCGAGGTACACTACACCCGCCAGGCCGGTACGCTGAACCTGGTGCTGGACGGCCTCAGCAGCGCACCGATGCGGCTGTCCGGGCCCATGAACAAGACCCTGAGCACCGGCGGCAGCTACAGCCTGCTGCCCGGTGATTATGTGTTAAGTGCCGACCCGGTAGACCAGGGCGGCTTCCGCTACACCCCCACCATCACAGGAGGCAGCTTCAGTTTGGCAGTAGGCCAGACCCATACCGCTACCGTGCGGTACACCCGCAGCACGGCCCGTCTTGAGGTCCGGGTAACTGGAGTAGAGGGCCCAACCCCCATGACCCTGAGCGGCCCCACCAGCCGCACCCTGGACAGCAGCACCATCCTGGACTTCCTGGCCCCCGGTGCGTACACCTTAACCCCCCACGATGTAACCCGCGACAGACCGACCCCAGTCGGGACAGGCCGGTTTACCTACCGGGCGGCCCCGGTCAGCCTGAGCCTGGCCGCCGGGGAGACGGGCCTGGCCGAGGTGCGGTATGTACGGCAGCAAGCTGGTCTGAATGTAGCTGTAACCGGCCTGCCCACAGGCGCTACCGCCAGCCTGCGGCTGGTAGGCAGCGGCCTGGATCACCGCTTTACTGGTGGTTCGCTGAGTCCTCTGCCCACTGGTAGCTACACCCTGACCCCCGAGCCAGTCCGCCACGGCAGTTACACCTTCCGAGCTACTGCTCAGAGCTTCACGCTGGCCCACGGCGAGAACCGCAGCCTGAGCGTGGCCTATGCGCCAGCAACGGGCGCTCTGCGGGTCAACCTGAGCGGCCCCGAAGGGATGCCGGCCCCCAGCGCCCGGGTCTGGCTAGGCGGCAGTCTGGTAGCCACAGTCGGCCCTGGGACACTGCTTGAGGATATTTTGCCCGGTGAGTACCGGATAGAGCCGCTCACGGTGCGGGATGCGGCTGGCTTCGACTACCTTGCGCCGGAACAGCGGGTAACGGTGGTGGCCGGCCAGACTGCTACAGCCAGTGCTGTTTATGTTAAGCAGTCCGGCTTCGTGGAACTCCGAGTGACCGGTGCGCCGCCGGTTCCCTACAGCCTGGCGCTGCGCGGCCCCCGTGATTACACCTTCACGGCCCCAGGCCGGTTTGAAATCGTTAGCGGCAGCTACACCGCGACCGCCTCCAACCTGAATCACGGCGGCTTTGTTTACCGGGCTACGGTGAATCCCGGTAGCTTCAGCCTGGCTCCTGGACAGACTATCGTGGTGGAGCTGGTCTACACTCGAGTGGCAGGAAACTTCCGCTTCAACGTGAGCGGCCTGCCAGGAAACACTCAGGCCCCGTTCAGCCTGGCCGGGCCCAGCAACCATAGCGGAACCCTGGGTAACGGAGTCACTACCACTCCATATCTGCTGCCGGGTAATTACACTTTGAGCACCCCGGACTTCGCCGCCAACGGCTTTACCTGGCGGGCCAGCGGGAATGCTGGACACTACTCGCTGGCCGAAGGCCAGACCGTAGCAGTGAACCTGAGCTACGCCGCCATCACTGGCCGGGTACAGGTTAACGTGCTGGGAGTGCCGGCAGGAGCAACCCCGGCCCTGCGGATTGTGCAGGGCGGGGCGGTACTGCACAACTTCAGCGGCACCGCTGGTTTTGAGCTGGCCCCCGGCGGCTATGCGGTGCAGGCCGATAATATCAGCCATGATGGAATGACCTGGGTGCCCAGTGGTCAGGCCGGTTTCACCGTCACGGCAGGTCAGGTCACCACTCTTACCGTAACCTACACCGCCACCACCGGGCGGCTACGGGCCATCACTACCGGCCTGCCCTTCGCACCCGGCTACGGCATAACCGGGCCACAGGGCTTGCACGTCAGCCAGGCCGACCAGACCTTCGACAATCTAGCGCCGGGTGAGTACACCGCTCATCCCAACAACCGCTACCGATATGCTGGACACGGTATCCAGTACAGGTATCTGCCGGGCCGGGACCTGGCCGGTAACAGCAGCTACACCCTCTCTACACGGGATGGCTTCCCCACCGGCTGGAACTGGACCCCGGTAGGAGCAAACACCCCAGTAGGCGTCTTTGCCTGCATTGATAACCGAGCGGCCCACCCAGCCCAGGTAGGCTTTATGGAAGGCCCTTTCCCCGGCGGGACGGCTAACCACCAGTGGGAGTGGCGGGGCTCAGGCTGGCCCGGCGGGCTCTGGGTCTACCCGGGCCAGAGCCGTTGCATCAGCACGGTGGTACACACCAGTAACCGCAGCGACCTGCGGCTGGTGCCCTGGGTGCAGATCAACGGGCCGCATGGCAACGTGGGTGGCAGCGCTACCTTCAGCCAGATCCGGGTAGCGCCGCTGCACTCCACTTTCCGGGCCACAGTTACCGCCGGGCAGCTGGCTAACCTGCATGTACATTACGCCAGCACCGGCTCGGCAATCTTGCAGATCAACGCCGCTCCGGGAGTGCCGGTAGATGTAACCTTCAACGGAGTGCATTTCACCAGTCCGGGCCGGCATGTGGTCAACTTCCTCTGGCCGGGGAACCACACCATCCAGGCCCGCGCCACCCAGCGCCATGGGATCACCTTTACGCCGCAGGGCCCGAGCGCAGTGCAGGTACAAAGCGGCCAGGCCAGCGAGGCGGTAATCACCTACGTGCCCGAGCACCGGGCGGTGCTCAACCTGAATATCCGCCGGGAGCATTATCACGTACATTGGCGGTTCGTAAACACACTGCCACCCACCACCGCCCTGCTGCGTAACGGGGCCTGGGTCTGGGAGGGCGGCCTGGGTCAGCACAACAACATTAACCTGATGCCGACCAACAACTACAGTCTGAATCGTCATGTGGACCAGCGGCACTACATCGGTACAGAGTGCATTCGCTGGTTCTGGTGGTGGTGTACACAACGCCAGTCCTTCTACTGGCAGGTCCACAGTATCACTGGCCTGCCGCTTACTGCCCAGGCTGGGGAGGTTTATACGGGTGAGCTGGTCTGGCGGCCTTACTCGCGTGTCTGGTAAGTCTGACGAGGTAGATGATGATGCTGAGACAGGGACTGACCATCGTTGAGCTACTCCTGGCTATGGCCTTAGCCGGCCTGGTAGCCACCGCTACCATCCGGCTGGCGACGGCCACCAACGAGCAGCAGCAGGCGGTACTGCAAACTACCGGCTTGCAGGCCGAGCTGCGCCGGGCAAGCGGTGTAGTGCAGCAGGTAATGGCCGAGCAGCCGTTCCTGCTGCCGCTGCGGGGCGGCCCTGCCGGAGTGGAGTTCCTCCAGGCAATTAACCAGAGCCGCTTCAAGGTGCTGGGAGTGGGTTCTAACGGCCTCACGGTGCGCTTTCTGGACCCGGCCTACGACCCCCGGCCCCTACGCCGGGCGGTGGTGGTGGACTCGGGCGGCAACGGCTACGTCTACACCTTAAGCCGGGTGGTAGCTCTGGACGCCGCTACCGGGACCTGGCAGCTTGAAGGGACAGCCTGTGCTGTACCCGGCGGCCAGGGCCTGCGCGGGGTGGGGGCCAGCCTGGCCCGGCTGGGCAGCGGGGCGGCCCTGAACAGCTTTGCCGGGCAGGGGACCCTGGGCGCAGAGCGGCTTTACTTCCAGCAGGACGACGGGAGCCCCGAGGTACTGATGAGCAGCGGCGCACCGGCCATCCGGTATATCTTCCGAGCCGCTGACGGGCAGACCTTGCACGAGACGAGCCCGGCCCTTTTCCGGCAGACCGGGGGCCAGCGGTTTGAGCTGGCCGGCCTGGCCCTGGGCTTCCAGGCCCGGGTGGGGGCGGGTGCAAGAGAGGCCCAGCGCCAGCTTTCCAGCGACCTGCTCTTCCAGGGCGACGCCGGCCTGGGCCTGCGCCACCTGGACTGCAATCCTCTGGACGTAGCCGCGCCGGTAGCCGCCGGGGACTGGCGGATTGAGATCACCGGCTTAGATCCTGGGGTGCCGGCCAGTGTGAGCGTGACCGGCCCCGCTGGCTTTGCCCGCACCCTGACCGCCAGCACTACTTTGAGCGGCCTCCAGCAGGGGCAGTACAGTTTGAGCGCCTCGAGTGTAACTAATCCGGCTCTCCCCTTCGTGGTCTACCGGCCTACCAGCCCGCCAGAAGGCACCAGCCTGAGCGTAGCGGTGGGCGGGGCCAACCGCCCTGTAACCCAGGTGCGGTACGCCCGCGTGACCGGCAGCCTGCGGGTGCGGGTAGAGGGGCTGCCGGCGGGAGTGAGCGCGACTCTGAATGCCGCTGGAACCTTCGCTTCGTATACCTGGAGCCTGGCTGCTGGGGAGCATCTGCTACCGGTTGAAGCAGGCCGGTACACCCTGACCTGGCAGCAGAACGTACCCGACCCCCAGAACCGGGGCACCTGGGAGCCGGAGCCGGTGAGCCAGAGCAATGTGGATGTGCCCAGCGGGGGGGAGGCAGCAGCAGCGGTACGTTATACATTCCTGGCCTTCCCGGGCCGGGTGGAGCTGAATGTGCGTTTTACTGGCACAGGCACAGCCGTAGCCACGCCCCGGATCTGTATCCAGCCGACCAGTACCCTAAATAATGGCAACCCGATTGATCCCCGCGCTAACATCTACCGGTGCGCCTGGAGGTAAATAATGAGAAGACTCGGTATATACACACTGGCCGCCCTGCTGGCAGGCGTAGGGCTGGCCCGACCCGACCCCATGAGCCTGCCGGACAGGGCGGTGATTGAGCAGTTTGGTGAGCGGCAGCTTTTAGAGCTGCGGCCCAACCCGGATGGCAGCCCCAAGAGCTACACCATCTACGCCCTGACCCGCCCGGCGGGGATTGAGCAGATGATGAGGCCGCTGGATGGGGAGGGCCGGGTAGTTGATACTGCCAGCCGGGTAGTGCCATTGGAGCCTGGAGTAAAGCAGACCGTCACCCAGTATTACACCAACCAGCAGGTGGCGTATCTGCGGGTGGATTTTACCGTCCAGGTACGGGACGGCTCACTAACCCACAATGGGCAGGTGGTGCTGACCAATAATCCTAGCATTTCTGGCGTACCCATGTGGCAGCACCTTCTCTGGGGAGCAGCCTTCATAGCCAGCGGCGGTCTAATAGCCTTATTCTGGCTTCCCCCGATGGGTACAATGACCACGACCTATAACACTGTTATACCGCTGGACGGACGGTGGCACCGCTTTACATTTGGTGGAGGCGGCGGATGCGGTGCTGCTCGCGGATTTTATGCTCCCCTCTACCTGTACTCCCGCTCGTTGCAGCCTGGGGGGATCTATCACTCTCGTTTGCGTATATGGTGTGCAGGAGGTACGACAGGAATTGCGGGAGAAAACTTCACGATGCTCCGGCCACTACAGGTAATCGTGGATCCTGCTCCAGCAGGTATTGATCCAGGGGTGGCGGCTACTGCCGGCTGGGCGCAGACAAATTCAGTCACGGTATACAGGGACACGTCCAGATATAACATGAACTGGGCAACGGAGATACCTGTGGTTAATCACATGAACTACACTTTATGGTGCGATGAAAATGGTAATTGTGTCCGAAATACTACCACCGAAGTACCGGTAGGAACTGTACGCACCAGTTCCTCCAGCGGCCATACCTACCGCTATGTTCAGCGCACCCGGCCCGGCATGTTCAGTATCCCACTACACGACCGCCGCACCCTGGGCGGGACTGTGGAACAAAGGCCAGCAACCCGCACTGATCGATATGGGCGGGAGGTAACAGTTAACGAGCTGGTGATCCACCCCGATCCCGGGCCGATGCAGACCATCCGGGTAGTGAACCGCTGGGAGCGGGTCTCGATGCTCAATCTGGAGGTAAGGCGGGAATACTACAATTATAACAACCACGGCCACTACCACTTTCAAAACACCCCACCGCCCAACACGACCTTGCTACGAAATGGAGCCGGGGTCTGGAGTGGCGGTCTGGGCCAGCACACTATGGAAGTAACTCCAGGAAACACCTACAGTCTGAACTGGAACGTAGGCCAGACACATCGCTTCTTTGATGATGGTACAACAAGGTACTACTGGCGGGTTCACAGTATCAGCGGTTTACCCTTTACCGCTCAGGCCGGGACGAATCATACCGGACAGATAACCTGGCGACCCCGCACCTGCTGGTTGGTAAGCACCTGGTGGCAGTGCCAGGATCGCTGATAGCTTCTCATCAATTCTGCCAGGAGCGAAAATGTCTGCTACAATTTATTTCATGAAGCTAATCATTCTACTGCTTCTTGCTCCCCTGCTGCTGGGCACGGCCTGCAACCAGCGTCCAGCCACACCGCCTGCGGCCCAGGTGAAGAACCCCACCAGCGGGATGCCGGTGGTGTGGCGGTACAATGCGGGCTTCCTGGGCTTCTGGATGTACCCCGGAGCCCGGGGTATCGAGATGGCGAACTACATCGTGGCCATAAACCCGGATGGGAGTAGGGGGAAGAAGAAGCAGTGGTACGGTATTCCCCCAAACTTAACGGAAGCCGACGGTATGGGCAGATCTATAGAAAGCCTGGGTGTCACCGAAGGTTACTTCATTCACTACGGCGAGGACCGCACCTGGAACCGGGTCTATGGCGGGCGGAAGTTCCGCTGGGAGTATCGTTTCAAGCTGCACACCAATGAGAATCCCTGGCGGTTTGAGGCTCCGGTGGGGAACGTAGTCTTTGATGATCGGACCCAACACTTCCCCTGGGAGCCCGGGCTGACCGGGAGCCCCTGGGCCAACCCGCCAGTTCGAAACGCCCTCAACACCACCGGCATCCTCGGCCCCATGATCGGCTGCCTCCAGCAGGATATGGACTCAGCGCGGCTGCGGGGGATCTATGTCCGAGCCTTCAATGCGGCGGCGGTGCAGTTTTTCGACGTAAGCCGGACCGGGCCTCCGTCTCTGACTTACAACCTACTGTGGCGGGATAGGAAGTATACTGCACTGACGGGCTCGACCGCACCCTTCAGCCGGGCCATAACCAGCAACCAGCCTCTGGATGTCCACCACCTGAACAACCGGCTGAATGAGATTATCCTCCTGGCTTTCGCCAGGGGCCAGGGCCCCTATACCAAAGCCTGGGAGCGGCGGGTCTGGCGGCTGGCGGGGCGCAACTTCGGCGGGTTTACCAATCCCGATGGCAGTGTGCGCTGCGAGCGGGGGGAGTGGATCCTGGACGAGATCACTGACCCGGCAGTGGTACAGATGGTTGCAGGCTGGGTGGACAACCAACGGTGGCCCCGTCGTGATGACCCCATTGACCCCCGGCTGGTGCCGGCGGGGTGGTGATGGAAAACCCTGACCCGGCCACCGCCTTCATCGAACACCTGCGCCTGCACGGCGAGCCTACCGACCTGATGCGGCTGCGGCGTCTTCTGAATCGTGCAGAGTATTTAGCGACCACTCCGCTGGTGGAGCAGTACCTGGACTCTGCCGGGTGCAAAGACCCCTGGGAGCGGCAGGCCCACGCCCTGGTAGCCAAGCTGTGGGCGGTGATGTCTTTAGAGCGGAAGACAGACCAGGCCGGGAAGGCAACGCCGCCAAAGCAGGCCGGTAAGCGCCGCAGCCTGGGCCATACTGTGGCCGAGCTCTACCTGGCCCGCGATAGGGGATTGCATATTGAGCAGAACTTTCTGGATCTACTGGAAGCAGAGGCAAAACAGGTAGGACACCAGCTCAATCTGCTGATGGCAACGCTCACGTATGAGCCGGGGATTCCCATCCACTGGCCGGAACTGCTGGCGGACCTGCTGGTCTGGAACCACCAGGACAGGCCCACCCAGAAGAAGTGGGCCCGGGAGTTTAATAGCCTGCTCAGGGAAAGTGAACTGCACCCCCAGGAACCAACAACAGACAGACAGGACGAGAATAAATACAAGCCAGCGAGCGCTCAGACTTCATTAACGAGCGTCCAGACCTCATTCTGGTCTCGCTGGAGTTTTCTTCTTGGCTTGATGTGGGGGATTATTCTGGTGCTGGCAATAATTGCTATTGATGCCATCCTGGATGCAAATGCTGGCTAGCTGGTTGCTTGTCCCGCTTCGCTAATGCCCAGCCAGCCCCTTCAGCCCTGGCATCTCGACCACGGGGACGGCCACCGGCAGGACAGGCAGGATCTGATCAGGCAGCCGCAAGGAACAGGCTGGGGTCAACCTTGAAGTAGGCCGCCAGCGCCGAGGCTTGCCGGGCGGTGGGCAGGCGGCTGCCGTTGAGGAGCCGCGAGAGGGTGGTCTGGTGTATTCCCAGCTTTTGTGCAAGCTCTTCCTGGGTCAGGCTACGCTGATCCATCAGAAAGCGCAGGGCCTCGGCGGGACTGGGGTCGGGGATGGGGAAGCTGTCATTTACAGAAATTATTGAGACATTCTAGAAATAAATGCGACAACTTCAGAGACATAGCCTGTGCTCACAGTTTGCTGGCGTGGGACCGTCTCATTTATTTGTAGCACTTTCCAGCGTCGTCTCGGTTATTGCAGTAATTTTGTCTCACTTATTTAGGTAAAAGAGAAGTACAAAAGCCGTCTTTATCGCCTGATGCGTCTCAGGTATTTCTGAAAATGACAGAAGCGGCGGTCTTCGTAGGTCTGGAGACGCTCGGTCAGCAGCCCCAGCAACGTATCCAGGCCCGGCTCGGTCTCGGCCTGGTCCCACAGCTGGCGCATCAGGGCCAGCGCCTCACGGTACTGCACCCGGTTCGTGATGGGGCGCAGCACCCGAACCATCTCCGGGGGCATGGACTGCCAGGCCAGAATGATGCTGGACTTGCTCATCAGCGCTACCTTTTTGTTTGCTTGCTCCATCAGTGGCCTGCATGAACGGTATGCACCTCGCGCTCGAGCCTGTCACCGAGCCTATCTACAGTCACATCGAGGTCATAGTCGGTCTGGAGTCCCAGCCAGAACTGCGGCGAGATCCCAAAGAAGCGGGCTAGCCTGAGCGCCGTATCGGCGGTGATAGCACGCTTGCCGAGGACGATTTCGTTGATCCGCCGCGCTGGCACGCCGATACTGAGCGCCAGGCGGTTCTGGCTGATGCCCAAAGGCTTCAAAAACTCCTCTAAGAGCACCTCACCGGGATGTACCGGTGCAAGTCTTTCTTCATTCATGGCTGCCTCCTTTCGCTAATGATAGTCCACGATTTCAGCGTTGTAAGCGTCACCATCATGCCACTCAAAGCAGATGCGCCACTGGTCGTTGATGCGGATGCTGTACTGTCCCGCTCGGTCGCCAGCTAGCTTTTCGAGCCGATTGGCCGGCGGGATGTGTAAGTCGGCAAGCGTCTGGGCGTTGCTAAGCATACGAAGCTTGCGGTAGGCGACCTGTTGGATGTTCTGTGGGAGCTTACGCGAGCGCTCACGGGAAAAGACCTTCTGGGTTTGCGGATCCCTGAAGGACCTGATCACAAGCCAGATTATAACGAGCGGCGTTACATGTCAAGCGTTATAGACCCGATGAGTCTAGCAACAAAACACAATCCGAACAGCCCGGGTCTATCTGGACGCCTGGCCCTTCTGGCCGGTGCTATACTGGCCTGGCCGGGCCTTTCAGGCCGGGTGTCTCCTTCGGGGGACACCCGGGAGACTGAAAGGAGGGCGTGTGGAGAAGACCTTGGAGGAGCGGGTGGTGCAGTTAGAGGCGGCCTACGGTTTCGTGGGTAAAGAGCTGACCGGGCTAAATAGCCGGGTGGAGGGCCTGCGCCAGGAGATGGTCGGGCTAAACAATCGGATGGATACCCTGCATGGCCGGATGGATACCCTGCATGGCCGGGTAGACGACCTGCGGACTGACCTTGGCGGCAGGCTGGAGAAGCTGGAGCAAGCAAACATCAACCTGCAAAATCAGGCTGGTGGGTTGCAGCTCGGGTTCAACGACTTAAGAACCGAGGTCGGAAAGCTCGCTAACCTGCCAAATCAGGTTGGTGAGTTGCAGCAAGGCTTCAACGGCTTACGGACCGAGGTCGGAAAGTTCGCTAACCTGCCAAATCAGGTTGGTGAGTTGCAGCAAGGCTTCAACGG
>JBGFRI010000033.1:0-36916 GCA_041695225.1 Deinococcota bacterium | reverse complement strand
TTTCCCTCTAACACCAGTAAGCTTCGCTTCCTCTGGAATGGCATATCTGGCTCCTTTGTTACTGCCATAATGCCATAAACCGAACAGATATTGCAACGTTATATTATGAACGATCTACTAGAGCGCAAGGCCGCCTCCGAGGCGCACGACGCTGTGCAGGAGCGCTTGCACAAACTTGCGGCTTTGGTGCCGGGAATGCTCTACCAGTTTCAGCGTTACCCGGATGGGCGTAGCCGCTTCCCCTATGCCAGCGAGGGCATCGAGCAGATCTATGGCCTGCCCGCCCAGGCCCTGGCAGACGACGCCACCCCGGTGTTGGAGGTGATTCACCCCGATGACCGCGAGATGGTAGTGGCCTCGATAGAGCGCTCCTTTGCCGAGCTAAGCCTGTGGGAACTGGACTTCCGGGTGCGCCGCCGGGATGGCCAGGTGCGCTGGCTGCACGGCCAGGCCCGGCCCGAAGTGCAAGCAGACGGCAGCGTGATGTGGCATGGCTACATCACCGACATAACCGAGCGCAGGGCGGTGCTCGAGGCCCTGCGCCACTCCGAGGCCAATCTGAGGGCCCTCTTTGACAACACCCAGGACGCCCTGCTGCTAATTGACCGCGACTACCGGCTAATAGCCTTCAACCGCGAGGCCCAGCAGCGCGCGTTGCGGGTGTTAGGAATTTCGCTGTATGCTGGTCTAGACATCCGGCAGGCCTTTGCCGAGCACGACCCGACGGTGCCGCGCGACCTGGAGCGGGGTCTGTCTGGCGAAACGCTCCGGGTAGAGCGCCTTACCACCCGCCTCGACGGCAGCCAGTACTGGGTTGACGTGAGCATTAACCCGGTGCGCGATGAAACTGGGCAGGTACTGGCGGTCACCTTCCGCAGCACCGACATCAGCAGCCGCAAGGAGATGGAGGAGGCCCTGCGGCTGGGCGAGGCCCGGCTCAAACAGGTGCTGGAGGCCATACCCGATGCAGTAGCACTGGTAGACAAGCAGGGGAAAATCAGCTTGGTCAACTCTGGAGCGCAAGGAGTGCTGGGCTACCCCCCACAGGCGCTGCTGGGCCGTTCGTACCTGCGCCTGGTGCACCCCGAGGAGCTGGCCCGCGTCACCAACGCGGTGGCACGGGCCGTGGCTAGCAGTGGCAACCTGACCCTGACCTTGCGGGCCTTGCATGCCGATGGGCGTGAGCTGTGGCTGGAGACCAGCGCGGTGAGCCTGACCGACCCACAGGGCCGGGTGGTGGGAGGAGTGCTAAGCAGCCGCGATGTGACCGAGCGCCACCGGGCCGAGCAAGCCTTAAGGCGCGAAGTCCGTCTGCGCCACGAGCTGCTAGAGCTCACCAACGAGCTGCTTGCCCAGGAGCTAGGTGAAGGCTTTTACCAGCGCCTGCTTGGCAGGGCCCTGGAGCTGGTTCCGGGCGCCCAGGCAGGCAGCCTGCTAATGCTCGACCCCGACGGCCTGTACCGCTTCAAGACCGCCATCGGCTACGACCTGGCCATGCTCCAGACCCTAAGCCTGAGCGAAGCCGAGCTGGGGCGTCGCGACCTGGACGGGCCGGAGCTGGTTCGGTATCAACACCAGAGCCTGGCGCCAGAGAAGCTGCGGGTGCTGGTGGAGGGTGGCCGCATTCGCGAGATCCAGGCCACCCTTTCGAGCCCAATCAGCGTGGCCGGGGAGGTGTGTGGCTTTTTCAATCTCGACAACTTCGAGCGCCCCGACGCCTTTGGCCCCGAAGCCATAGAGGTCGTCCAGGCGCTGGCAGCCCAGGTGGCAATTGCGTTGCAGCGCCTGAGGCTAGAGGCCCAGCTCAAGTCCGAGAGCGCTCGCTACGAGCACCTGGCCACACACGACGCCCTTACCGGCCTGCCCAACCGGAGGCTCTTTGGCGACCGGCTCGAGCAGGCCCTGGCCCGGGCCCAGCGCCGCAAATGTGTGGTGGCGCTGCTCTTTTTCGACCTGGATGGCTTTAAAGAGGTCAACGATACACTGGGGCACGATGCCGGCGACCTGCTGTTGCAGCTTATCGCCAGGCGTCTTTCGGGGGTCATCCGGGCCGAGGATACCCTGGCCCGCCTGGGGGGCGACGAGTTTGCGGTAATCCTCAACGAACTCACCCACGCCTCCGATAGCGAGCAGGTGGTGGGCAAGCTGCTCCAAGCACTGGAACAGCCCTTTGAGCTGGCCGGCCGCCCGGTGCAGATCAGCGCCAGTTTCGGTATCAGCCTTTATCCCCGCGACGCCACAACTACCAGCGAACTGCTCAAGCGCGCCGACCTGGCGCTCTACCGCATCAAGGGGCAGAGCAAACGGGGCTATGTCTTCTTCAGCCCAGAGCCTGGTGCGTAACTGGAATAGCCTATAGCGGATAGTCTATAGTCGATGGTCGAGAGCCTTCAATCTTTTGCTATCAGCTTTTAGCTATCAGCTATTAGCTATCTGCAGTCAGTACATCGCGGCCTGGCCTTGGGCTTTCTCGAGCAGCCCAGAGAGCCCCAGCTCCGCCGCCCAGTAGCCCAGATAGTTCATATCCAGCTCGGTTTGAACCCGCAGGATGCCCAGCACATCGCCCCACTGCCGCTCGGAGCTGCGCCCGCCCAGTTCGTACCACTCGAGCTTGCTCAAGACTATGTCCTCCGGGGTGAGCAAATCGGCCTCCAGGAGGGGCTCTTCCATCAGACGAGCGCGGCGTTTGCGAAAAAATGCAGAGCGGTCGAAGGCGCGTGTTTTGACCGGGAAGATGTCTATCTTGAGGAAGGTCTCGAGGTGGATCAGATTGAAGCCACGCTTGCGCGCGATGGACTCGGCTATGTACTCGTCGTCTACATAAAACTTGCCACCGAGCAGCGTGATAAAGGGTCTGGTTTGCTCCGGGCGTAGATCGGCCACGATGTCCACATCGTTGGTGGCGCGGAGGTGGCCCAGGGTTGAACTCGCCACCGAGCCGCCGATACGGTATTCTGCCCCCAGTCGGTTGAATACCTCGAGGATGTCTGCGATGGCTCTGGGGACATCGCCTAGGAGCATAGCTGTTTCTCCAGCCGCTCGGCTACTTCTGCCCCGTACTGTCGGCGAACCCACTCCAACTTTGCTTCTCGCTCGTCAGATAGCCGTTGCCTGACCTCCTGGTACGAGGCGTACAAAAGCATTTGCGACCAGCCCGCCATGAGAGTAAACCGCCTGGCCGGGCTGCACTGCCGCAGCAGCTCGATCTGCATCCGCGCTACTCTGGGGTCGGTGTCGGAAAGGCCTGCCATAACACCAGTCTAGCGCAGCGCCCTGGCAGCCAGCAGGATGGATAGCAAAGAGACCGCCAGGGCGAGCTCGAGGCCCCACAACCCACCCTGTCCGATAAAGGGCGGGTACACCAGACCCGCCACCATACCGCCCAGGTAGAAAGCCGAAACATAGGTTCCGCTCACCTAGGTTACGGCTTTGCCGGAATCGCGTAAGCGACTCGCCTACCGCTCCCGCCCCGCCCCGAGACCCCACCGGCGATGGCCTGTGCGGTAAAAATTCCCACCATCATGGCCACAAAGCCCACCAGGATAAAAAGCGGCTGGCTGGGGATCTGAACCAGCAACCCCAGGGCCGCCACCCCAAAGGCAAGGCGAAAAGCCCGCACCGGGTGCCATTTTCTGACCAGGGTGGCCGCCAGGGCGCTGCCGGGAATGCCGGCCAGGTAGGCGAAGAAAATCGCCCCGATCTGGCCTGCGACAGGCCCAGCGCCTCCAGGCGGTAGGGCATCAGGTTGGCCACGAAAAAATTGACAAACAGCAGGGCAAAGCCCAGCACATACAGGGGCCAGGCCGACAGGGTGTAGCGTGGGGCCGGCAGGGCCAGGCTTTCGCGTTCACGCAGCACCCAGAAAGCGATCACCGCCACCGGAAGGGCCAGCAAGACCAGGGCCAGGCGCTCGCCAAACCACTCGGCAAACAGCCCTCCCAGCCCGCGCCCCAGGCCACCCCCCAGCACATTGCCCGCCACCCAGAGCCCGGCCATCTGCAGGTGCCGGCCCGGGAAGAGCCGGGGTAGCAAGGCCAGTGAAAGCCCCGGGATGGCAGCCGCGAAGGCCCCTTGCAGGGTTCGGCATTGGGTCCAGATTTCAAGGGTGGGGGCCAGCCCGGCCAGTATCCCAAACACGCCCACGCCCAAGAGCCCCCCGCCAATTACGACACCTACTGGCAGGCGAAGGCGCGGCACCAGCGGGGAGAGCAGCACCAGTACCAGAAAGGGCAGGCTGATGCCCAGGTGGGTGCTGCCCGGGGCAGTGCCGAAGGTGCGCTCGAGGCCGGGCAGCATCGGCACCACCGAATACAGCGCCACATAGATTAATCATCCCCATCCTCGGCCACCTCATCACTCCGTCCATAGATCAAAACACCCGAAGGAATCAGGGCCCAGGCCACACAAAGAGCATATCCCGGTTTACCCTGCCGAATTTCGGGGCTATCCCCGGCCATTCTTGCGTAACGCTGGCGGGATGGGTTTGCGCCCATTTTGAACAGAGCAGGCGGCAAAGGCTGCCTAGAATAGAACAATGTTACACTCGTCCGAGCAACTCTGGCCCTGGTTGCGCCGACTGTATTGGAATTCGGCCCTATTTGTAGGCGTTGTGCTGGCCTTGCCGCAGCTGTGGATGGGGGAATGGGTCAGCCAGGTGGTGGCTGGCGTGTATCTGCTGGCCAGCGTAGTAGCCTATCCGCTGGCCCACCGCTACCCCCAGCCCGCCCCGGTTTTGCATCTGGTGGCTACCCTGGCCATGCTGGTCTGGGCCAGCCACCAGCCCTGGGAGGCAGTGGTGCCGGGGTGGGACCGGGAGATGGCCCTCTATGCCAGCGCTACCCTGGCCACCCTGGGCCTGACCGTTCTGGCCTTGTTTGGCGGGCTCTGGGTGATGATAGGGGGGCTGGTGATGCTGGCGGTCTTGATGCCACACCCCGACTCGGTCCTGTACTGGCTGGTGCTGCCCGGCTGGGCCCTGGCGGGAATGGTAGGGCTTGCACTTTTTCAAGCCATCCACAAGCTCGAGGCCACTCAGCAGGAGCTGGCCAAGGTTGCCCTGCGGGACCGCCACACTGGCCTGAGCACGCGCCTGGCCCTCGAGACCGACTACGAGCGCTACCAGGCCCTAGCCAGCCGGAGCGACCAGCCCTTGCTGCTCTCTTACTGGGTTCTGCGCACCGAGAAGCAGAGCCCCGAACAAAACCTTCAGCTTGCGCAGAAGCTGGCCGAGGTCATGCGCGAAGCAGTCCGGCAGGGCGACGGGCTTTATCACCTGGAGGACAACCATTTCTGCGGGCTGCACATCGGCCTGGTTAGCGGGCACGAGCTAACCGAGCGGCTGAGCCGTCGGTTTGCCCAGGCCCGGGTGGTCTGGGTGGTGTGCAGCGGCCTGAGCCTGGAAGAAGCCCGGGCCCAGGCCCACAGGCTGGTCTACTACCCTCCGCTGCGGCCCCTCCCAGTCACCTCCGACGTGCCCAAAGCGTAGTTGGACTGTCGCTGTCTATCGCCCCCGGGCGGTAATCTGGGTGGGATGGGGGTCTTGAAGGTTGCCGTGCCCTTACCGGTCGAGCCGATGTCTTATCTGCCGCCCCATGCCGAAAGGCAGGGCGACGGTGCGCTGGGACGCCGGGTGGTGGTGCCCTGGCGGGGCGAGCTGCGGGTAGGGGTGGTGGTGGGGAGCGAAGAAGGCCAGCACCAGAGCTTTGCCCTGCGGGAGGCTATTGCCTACCTGGATGCAGGGCCCTGGCTGAGCAGAGCAGCCGTTGAATATCTGACCCGGGCCTCCCGCGACAGCTTCTGTACGGTGGGGGTCTTGTTGAACGACCTGGTTCCCTTTTTGGAGCCGCCCCTGCTTCACCGCGTGCGGCTGCTGCCCGAGGCCGACCCGGCGGTGCTGCCCGGGGGTCTGGAAACCCTGGCCCTGGGCTGGCAGGAAGCCCGAGGTCTGGACCCCAGACTGCTGGACTTCCTGCGCGAGGCCGGGGTTTTGCAGGAAGAAGTAGCTATTCAGCGCAGTATGCAGCAAGCACTGATGGTCTTGCAGGAACCCCCGCCGAAGCTTAGCGCGAAAGCCAGGGCGGCCTGGTATGCCCTGCGTGACCTGCGGCAGGTCGAGAGCATGGCCGCGCTGGCCAGGGCCGCGGGGGTGGGTGCGGGGGTGGTGAAAGGGCTGGTGGAAAAGGGCTATATCGGCTTTGTGGAGGTAGAGCCGGCCCACGAAACCGTGGTAGGACGCAGACTCGAGCCCCTTGAGCTGCCCACCATCCCCATCCGGCTACAGGGCGGAAGGCTGCTGGAGCGCATCCGGGCCCTGGCAGCACTGGTGCAAGCCGAGTCGGTGATGGTGCTCTTTCCCGAAGTTTCCTTGCTCAAAAAGTTTCGGCCCTACTTCCCCGAGGCCATCGTCTTCCATGGCGAGATGAAACCCGAGGAGCGCCGCAGGGTAAGGGAGCAGGTGAGAGGGGGAGCAGGGGAGCAGGGGAGGGAGGCGACAGGCGATAAGGAGACAGGCAGGGTTTTGGTGTTCTGTACCTATCAGGGCTTGCTCTTGCCGGTAGAGTTGAAACGGATGGTGGTGGTGGAAGAGGCCTCGGAGGCCTATAAACTACCGGCGGGCTCGAGGGCTTTTGTGCCCCGGCTGGCCCAGCTTAAAGCACAGCAGCTGGGCATTCCGCTGCACTACTGGTCGGGGGTTAGCAGCGCCGAGGTCTGGGCCCAGCCAGCCCACACGCTGCCCATGCCCTCACCCCGCCTGCACCTGCTGGACATGCGGCGGGAGCGAGGCTGGCCCCTGAGCGGCGCGGCCATAGCGCTCTTGCAGCAGACCCTGGAGAAAAACCGCCAGGCCATTGTGCTCTCGGCGCGGCGGGGCTACAGCGCGGTACTGCGCTGCAAGCAGTGCGACTGGAAGGCCATGTGTCCCAACTGCGCCCTGCCTTTGCGCCTGCACAAAAGCGGGCGGCTAGGCCTGCTGCAGTGCCACCAGTGCGGCCACCAGCACCAGGCCCCCGAGCTGTGCCCGAGGTGCCAGTCGGATGTCTTCGACCCCCGGGGCCCAGGGGTGGAATGGATACAGGAGGCCCTGGCCCAGCACCTCCCCGCTCTGCCACGCTACCGCTACACCGCCGACGCCAAAGACGACCTGCAGAACCTGCTCTCGGGCCAGCCCGGAGTACTGGTGGGCACCACCGCGGTTTTGCGCGGGCCGGTGCTGCCCGAGCTGGCCCTGGTCCTGCTGCCCTACGCCGATGGGTTTGTGCTCGAGTCCGATTTCCGCGCCTCGGAGCGCTACCACCGGCTCTTGTGGCAGCTAACCGACCTGCACCCTGGCCGCCGTCCCTTGCTGGTATTGCAGACCTTTGAACCGGGCCACGCGGCCCACCGGGCGCTCCAGACCGCCGACCCCCAGGGTTTTATGGAGATTGAGCTGGCCCTGCGCCGCACCCTGGGCTACCCACCCGCCACCCGGATGGTCAAGCTCGAGGTCGCCCACCCCAAGGAATCGGTGGCCCGCGACGCCATCTACCAGCTTGCCCAGGCCCTCAGACCCAGAGCCCAGCCCGGCGAGCTGCTGGGCCCAGCCCCCGCGCCAGTAGCCCGCCTGCGGCGGCAGTATATCTTCCACCTGCTGCTCAAAAGCTCCGAGGCCCGCCTGCAAACCCTGATGGAAAACCTGCCGCCGGTGCGCGGCGCACGGCTGCGCCTGGACCCCGACCCCCAGAGCTTTGTGGGGCTGCTGGAGGATTAGGCAGCGCACAGGCGAGCTTCACGCTAACTTTTCTTCTGCTAGTGCGCATTGTCCCGTATGATAGACGGTTGGCTTGTTAGCGTTCAAAACTCACCGGCGCGACGATCAGGAGCATCCGGTGGAGCGTTTTGTTAGCCGGCCAGTTCACGAACTTGACCTGAACAAAGTTCTTCAATTGCAAGGCAAAGTGCCGGGACTAGGGGAAGAAGATCAACCAAACGGTTCGTCTTTGCCTTAAGAACAATAACAGCGAAAGGCCGGTTGGTAAGCCGTTGTTGTTTAGGCAGGCTCTCGTCAACCGTGACCAAAACATCAAAGTATCCGCCCATGGCATCCAGCAGGGGGCCGTCATCAAGATCACCCCAACCCATCTCCGGGGCTGTTTGAACCTCGTGCAACGACTACTACTTGGCAAGGCGTTTCGGCACGCAACCATCAAGAAGAACTCGCACGCCAACTGCCGTGAGACTATGCCGCTACAGCCTGGGCAAGAAGCGCAGACTTCGCGAGTTCCAGCACGGCAATAGCGTGGTCGCGGGAAACGCTCGGAAAATCTGCTAAGAAATCATCCAAAGAATCCCCCGCTTTGAGGTAATCAACGAGAGTTTGTACAGGCACTCTTGTTCCAGCAAAGACAGGTGTTCCGCTAAGCCGGGCGGGAGATGTGGTAATAAGAGGATCAGGGACTGGCATTTTGGTATTGGCATCTTCTCCCATATTTCGACTATATATCACGATATCACGTCTCTTTCCGGCTGGCTAACGCCCGAGATCAGCGACCGGGCTTCTCTCCGTCGCTGAATCGTGCGGTTGGCCGCTCATATCTCGCTCATATCTGTGGCACCCCGCTGGCCACGTGCCATACACGCGCGATCTCGACGGTCTCTGCCCCGGAATGAACCCGATACACCACTCTACACGGCGGTTTGATCACCTCACGCAACGCCGGGTCGCCGAATTCGGGCACCATCCGACCGGACTGCGGGAACTGGCTCAACCTCCCGATCGCCTGAAAGATTCCACGGGCAAACCGGCTGGCAGCCCGACGGTCGTCCTCCGCGATGTACGCCACCGACTCCCGCAAATCCTGGCGCGCCATCGGCGACCAGCTCAGTCGGTAAGCCACTCAGCAAACTCCTCGCGCACCCGTTCATGAGGAATTCCCTTGCCCTCGTCCAGCTCCCGCAGGCCCCGGCGCACACCCGCAATGAAGTTGATGCTCTCCTGAACGTCTTCCCAAGTGGCATCCTCGGGCAACTCCTGGAGGCTGCGAATGGCCAGCTCCTTCGTGCTCATGTTGCCAGTATACCCTCACGCCATCGCCCGAGTAACACTCCGGTTGTTGGCCAACGCCCGCAGTAAGCAGCGGGCGCGAAACCACCCCGACTCCCGCCTGCACCACCGGGTACCGAACCACCGCGCACTCCCTCGTCCGCTTGAGTGCGTTGCTAGGCGCGGGTGACCATCCGCACCCTCGCCGTGGCGCTGGGATACCTGCCGGCTTCACTCAACGTTTGACGCTCCAACAAGCGGTCGCTGTGGTTGAAGTCCAGGATGCGAGCAGTCACCTCGCCGATGTCTGAAGTGGCTACAATGGTCAGGCCGTCGAGAGTAAAGTGCTCGGCCCAGCGGTCTATGCGCGGATTGAAAAACCTGACGAAGCCCCCTGTGTGCGGCACAATCGACCCAATATCACTGCCTTTAGCCCGATTGCAGACCGCACAGGCATAGGCAAGGTTCTCGGAATCCGTTGCCCCTCCATGCTTCTCGCTGATAATGTGGTCCACTTCGCAGCCAAACACCGTGTCGTCTTCATGGATCAGGCAATACTCGCACAGGTAATCAGCGCGCATGGCCACCAGTTGGCGTAATGCCGCGCTGATATACCTACGCATGCCCCAGGTGGGTGCGGGCGCGGGCTTTGGCGAGCCGCATCAGATGCTCTAACTGCAGGTAGTGGTCCAGTTCAGCCGTTTCCTCTGGCGAAAGGCCGGTGGTTTTCTCGCGATGGATTAAGTCCGCCACGCGGGCCTTGGCGGCCTCGGAAGGTTGGAATGCAACCACAGCACGCGGACTCGTTCCCGCCGCAATAAACTCAATAATTTCTTCGTATGCTCGTGTCATGGGCATCTCGTGGTCCCTACGCCGAGTATCTTACCAGGAAACAGAGGGTCAGAAGAGATGGACGCGACGCGCGCGCCACTAAGTACTAATTCATACAGCAAAGGATCGAATCCGCGACCCTCTTTACGGCGCATTTCGATTTGAAGTTGACCGACAACCAGCGTGTTGCCAACAGCCACGATTAGATCACGGCAAACATTTGACCAAGTCCTGGCGGTGAGACCCATCACCCCCTCGCCCGACCCTCTCCTCCCCCAACGGAGGAGGGACACTGCTGTCCTCCTAACCAAGGTCTAAACTGGTGTTCCCGGACATGGTCAGGCTGTTTTCACTGACCTGGACTGGTCTAACCGCCTCTTGGCTGTGTCGTCGGCCTGCCTACATCTTTCTAGCACCCAGACAAACCTTCCCCCTCTCAGGGCATAGCCATTTTCCAGGTGCCTGGTGGCGCTGTGCAGGACAGGTTGCTCCTGCTACATGCCTGCACTACGACGCCCCATAGAGTCACTAATCCCTCTCCCACTCATCACTTTGACCGCCTTCATCGCCGGGAACTTCAGTCTAAAACCACAACACGGAATCTGCAAGAGCCCTTTTATTCTGCTAATACGTACTGGGCGCAACTCCCGCGTAACTGTCGGTCGGCTTGTTAGCGGTCGGGTTAGGTTGCCTCGATCTTTTCCACTAAGCACCGCGAAAATCCCCCCACTCGATGCCCAACTGTCGAACTGCAGCCCGAACGGTTCCCACCTTTAGGTCACGACTACCCCAGTCCGGCACTACGGTGACCCGTTGTGTACTGGGGTTGAGCCATTTTCGATGGGCCCCACCACCCCTCCGGGGCAGTTCTTGACAACCAAGTGCTGCCAGCTTACGCGCCACCTCACGATACGTCACGGGGCGCTTAACACGGTTTCTAACCACACCGGACGGCTGGCATCTGGGATTTGCGTGTTTTGAGGGAGTGGCTTACCTAGATCATGGTATGCCTCAATGACCGCAGCAAGAGCGTCCTTGACGTTAGCCAACGCTTCATCCAACGAATCGCCTTCGGTCACCAGCTCCGGCAGTAGCGGTGAGGTAACGGTGTAGCCTCCTTCAGGCTGCGGCTCGAGAACCAGAGGAAATTTGTAGAGCATCGGCAGATCTCCTTACTCCTTTTAGAATAGCGATCTGGGTGCGGAGGAGTCAAGCGCGGCGTACCGCAGTCAGTGTGTTGGGCAACGCAAATCCATTTCAAGGGGTTGCACTCCCGGAAAATACAACGCGGGTGCGGTACCGACCACGACTTTTTCCAGTCGAGGCCGCTCATTATGAACAGATATTTGTGTCATAATTCTCCTCAGCTCTGGGGCCGGACGGCCTGGATGCCAAATGCAATCAACCCGGCCAGCACAATAGCGTACACACTGATGCTGATTAGCGTAAACAGCAGCAGATTTCGCTGGTTCATGCCGAGCGCCATGGCGGTTACCGCCACCGCCCAGACCCCAATCCAGGGGGTGGCCAGCAGGATAAACCAGGGGCCGTGGCGGTCGAGCAGCCCTTTGGCGCGGGGGGAGGCCAGGCCCTGTAGCCAGGCCCCGATGCGCCGCTGCCGGAGGAGCTGCCCGTAGAAGAACACAATCAGAGGAACCGGCATAAAGTTGCCCAGCACGGTCCAGAAGACCGCCGAGGTATAGTCGAGCCCCATCGCGATAGCAGCAGGCACCGCGACATAAATCTCGAAAAACGGAAAGAAGCCCAGAAACCAGGCTATGGCAGCTTTGACGGCATAGTCGAACATCAGTCACTCTCTCGCTGGGTTAGGGCCAGAAGGCGCTGGCGCAGCTGTTCTCTCTGGGCTCCCTGGGGTGGGGCCAGGTGCAACAGGTCGGCAAACCATAGGCCATCTGCGGCTAACCTGAGCATGGTGGCATGGGCGACCTCAAGCCCATCGTCTTCCATACGCTGCTGATAACCCTCGAAGGCCGCCCGCACGGGCTTTAGCAGCTCTGGGTTGAGCGCTAGTGCGGCAAACAGACCGGCCCGCAACATGGGCTGGTGGGGGTCGGCGTCGAAGGTGGCTCCAATCAGGGCCCGGCTGAAGCGCCCCCTGGGATCCGGGTCCTGGGCCATGCGGCGCGAGAGTTCGGCCTCGAAGAGGGCCAGGTAGTGCTCGAGCAAGCCACTAACCAGGGCCTCTTTGCTGGGAAAGTGATGCAGAAGGCCGCCCTTGCTAACCCCGGCTTCCCGGGCGGTGGCCTCGAGGGTCAGATGCGCGATGCCGTCGCGCAGAATAACGGTGTTGGCAGCTTTCAGCAGGGCGGTGCGGGTCTCCTTCACGCCCCGTACTATACCGTCCAGACGGTACAGTGATAGCGCATCGCATTACTTTTACCCTGTCTCTGACCTCGGCGCCGTTTGGGAGACCCTGTCTCCCCCGCATGACCAGTGAGCGCCGGGGCCTGTAGTGCGGGAGAAGTGATTGACGGCTGTTCATCCCCGCCACTGATTACTGTCCAGCAGGCAAAAGCCAGGCGATAAAGCCGCTTACCACATCCTCGTCTCCAATCAGGTCGGGCTGGTCTATCACCGCCTTCAGGAAAGCCCGCACCACTGCTTCGTCGGCCTTTTGCATAAGCTCGACTATGCTGCTGCCGCTGTAAGGGCCGCTGGTAAGCTTGCGGCTCAGATGGGGGATTTCCCGGGCGCTAGGTGCCGCCTCACGCAAAGCGGCCTGCACCAGCTGAATGGCCAGGGTCTCGCCCTGCGGCGAGAGCATCTGGGCTGCGCTCAGCAAGGGGCTACCCCCTAGGCTGCGCAGCTCGATGCCAACGGTGTAGAGCTGGCGGCCGAGGCTAGGCTTTCCCACGGTCAGCTCGAGCCGAGCGCTGGCCGGGCCCCAGACCACCTCGAGGGTATAAGTGCCCTCGGCCGGCAGGCGCACCGCGGCACCATTCTGCATAGTACTGATTGTCAGGGGGCGAACCGCCACCACCTTCTGGCTGCTTTTGAGCACCCGGCCCTGGCCGTCCAGCAAGCGGGTTACCAGGGTTCCCGAGGCGACATGGGGAAAGCCCTCGATTCTCACCAGCGGAAAAACCGCCTCACCAGCCGCAAACGGGCGGGCCTCGAGGTCGCCTGCCCGCAGCATTAGCCGTTGCAGCGAAATCTCGATTTTGGCCCACTCCAGTTGCGCGGCAGCCCGCCTGGCTCTGGCTGCCAGCGGGCTACGGGGCTGGCTGATAATAAAGCTCTGGTAATGAAGCCTGGCTTGCTCGCTCAGACCGGCTCGTTCGGCCAGGTAGCCCTGCCAGAACTCAAGCCCGGGCCGGCCTGCCTCCCGCAAATCCTTGAGAGCCGCCAAAAACTCCTGGCCCTCGTCCACCCGCAGGGCCAGATCGTAGGCTTCCATCGCGCCCAGGTAGTCGCCATAAATGGCCCGCACCAGCCCCAGGTTGTAGGCCGCTGTGGCGTACTCCTCGGGGCTTTGCGCCTCCAGGCGCAGCGCACGCAGCGACGCACGCACCGAGCGGGCATAATCACCCAACAGATAATAGGCCCAGCCCAGGTTGGTCCAGTAGAGGCTTTTCTCGGGTAGCAGGGCCGCTGCTCGTTCCAGGGCATCTTTGGCCAAGAGCGCATCGTTCTGGTCGAAGGCCACAAAGCTCAGTTCTTCCCAGGCCAGGGGCATCTCGGGGGCCATCTCGGTCAGGTTGCGCACCACCGCGCCCCACTGCTGGTCCTGCAAACCTCGCAACAACAACAGGGCCGTAAGCCGCTCGTAAACCTTGCCCCCGGCCAGGGTACGGGCTGCGTTCAAAGCCTCGGCGCGGCGCTGCTCAGAAAAGTCCAGCACTGCTTGATAGGCCGGGGGAAGCTGGTTCTGTCGCACCAGGCGCCAAAACTCTTGCAGCCCCCTGGGCAGTTTCTCGGCCAACAGGGCCGAGGCCGCCCCATCGTCGCGCAGGGCTACCGCTTCCTGGTAAAAGGGTAGGGGTAGGGGAAGGTTTTGTACGGTCAGATCGCCCTGGGCCAGGCGGGCCAGGTCGTTTTCCCAGGCGGGCTTTAGCCTCCACTCCCCCGCCCTCACCCCAACCTGGGCCGCAGTCCAGCGCAACACCAGCTCGGGCCGGCTGAAACGGGCGCCGCGCAGGCCCCGGGCGTCGGCCAGAAAGACCAGCACCCACCCTTGCTGGTCTACCGACCCCACTAGCAGCCAGGTCGCCCCGCTAATCTCCCGGGCCAGCCGCGCACCCCCCGCGGTGCCCAGCGAACCCGCCGCCAGGTCGTAACTCCCCCGCCAGGGCATCTCGGGCAGCAAAATTGCCGCCAGCGAAGGCGGGCTCACTCCCAGTCCTCCGGCTACTGCCTGCGCGATTGAGTGCCCGTTCGGCCCCGAAAAAGGCAAAACCACCCCTTTGCCCCAGGCCGAGGCCGAGAACAACACCACCAGCAATACCCACGACAACCAGGCCATGCGGGCAGCAGACTGCTGGCAGATACCGCCGATAGCCGATAGCCAATAGCGGATAGCTAGGACGGGGGCCACTACTCTTAGGGCATACCGGCCGTTTCGCACAAGCTCTAGTTTATACTGTGGTTTGCTTGCTTGGGATGACGACATCCGGTCTGCCCCGCCTGCGACATCTTGCCGACAACTTTTTGCAGCTGGCCTGCTCGACTTCCTCAAGACAAACCGGCTGACCAGGTGGCGCCCCCCCAGCCAGACCTACTATTCATCAATGAGCCCTCGAGACTTGAGCCCTGGGCCCCAGGCGTTTAGCCTATAACCGGTGCGTCTGTTGCGCTTGCGGCAAAAAAACTTTCGGAACCTGTGTACCCCGCTTTTTGCTCCTGCGGCGGGCCTGACTACCATCGTGGGCCCTAACGCTCAGGGCAAGACCAACCTGCTCGAGGCCATCGAACTTGCTCTGGGAGGTGAGGTTCGCAACGGCATGGCCGAGCGCATCACCTTCGGCCAGAGCGAGGCCTGGGTACACGCCGAGATCGAGACCCAGTTTGGCAACAGCCGCCTGGAGGTCAGACTGAGCCGCGAAGGCCGCGAACACCGGCTCAACGAGACCCCAGCCTCGCTGCGCGAACTGGCCCAGCTTCCCGGTGCGGTGCTCCTGGGCCCCGACGACATGGAACTGGTGCTGGGGCCGCCGGAGGAACGGCGCCGCCTGCTGGATCTGCTGCTCTCGCGCTTCTCGGCCCGCTACCGCGCCATGCTGGGACAGTACAGCCGGGCTTTGCAGCAGCGCAACGCGGTTTTGAAAAGTAGCTTTCGCCCCCTCTCCCCTCGCGGAAGGGGGCTTCGGGGGGGTGAGAGCCAGCCGGGTACAGACCAGTCTTCCATCGGCATCTGGAACCACGAACTGGTCAGATATGGCAGCGAGATACTAAGCTTGCGCCGTCGCATGCTCTCCAAGCTCGCCCCGCTGGCCCGCGATGTATACCGCGAGCTTGCGCCGGGCGAGCTTAGCCTGGGCCTGTCCGAGAGCACCGAACCCGAGCTTTTCTTACAGGCTCTGGAGGACAGCCTGCCAGACGACCTCCAGCGTGGCGTGACCAGCGTCGGCCCGCATCGCGATGATCTGAATATTTTGCTCTCCGGCCGCGAGGCCGCCAGGTTTGGCAGCCGGGGCGAGTGCCGCAGCATCGCGGTGGCATTGCGCCTGGCCGAGCACCGTCTGCTCTGGCAGCACTACGACGAAGCGCCGCTTCTGCTAGTAGACGAGTGGAACAACGAACTAGACGCCCGCCGGCGCGGCGCCCTGCTGGCCTACGCCCAGAGCCTGCCCCAGGCCATTCTGGCTGGGCTCGAGACCCCAGGCAGCGGTACGGTGGTGGAAATTGAGGCGGGGGTGTGGAGCTGAATAGCGCTGAGTCAGGTGTGGTGCTGTGGTCGTCACTTTTTCGGTGTGGTGAACGGATTCAACACGGGAACGCCAAACTCCTTGAAGTCTGCCACGTTGCGCGTGACCACAATATAGTTATGTACCTTCGCGATGGCAGCGATCATTGCGTCCTCGTAAACGGCGCCGGAAGAACGGTGCATCAGGCGAGCCCACACCCTGAAAGCGGCGGCGTCCATCGCAACCACGTTGTACGAAGCGGCAACCAGGTCGAGCCACTGCTCAATTTCCGCAGCCTTAGCCTGGTCCTGCTCGCGGGTGATCTCAATTCCTGCCTGGATTTCTCCAATAGTCACTGCTGAGATGTACAGGTCGGCTCCCGCCACCCCTTCAATCCACTGGACGACCGCTCCATGGGGCTTAGTCTTACGCAGCTCCGAGACCACATTCGTATCGAGCAGGTACATAGGGCTGGCTTCAGCGACCACCATGCTGCTCACCTAAGCGCAGAGGGGTTGCGTCTGCGAGCCCGCCTTCGGGCGGCAATCAGCGTCTCGGTTCGGGCCTGGTCCGAAAGGAGCAGCTCCTTGAGAGAGGGCCGGGCCAGGGTTTGCAGCCGGCGCCACTCCTCCACAGGCACCAGGACGGCGGCCTCGGCGCCGTGTTTGGTTACCATCTGAGGGCCTTCGCTCAGGCACTTCTCCAGGAACTCGCTGAACCGGGCTTTTGCCTCTTGTACCGGCCAGGATTTCATAAGACATCACACCTCTATCTGACTAGTCGCTGACTAGTCTAGCATAAAGACTGGATAATGACTTGGTCGGGGACTGGGGATGATTCATACAAGATGTCTCAGGTCGAAAGACGTTAGACCTTTGACCTTAGACCTTTGACATTTAGCCGATAGCCATTATCTTGTGCTATTAGCTATCAGCTATTCCACGGTGGGCAAGGGCGTAGCCAAACCACACTTTTTTGCCTAGCCTGTAGAGGATGTCAAAGGCCAGACCATCCGCCGAGATCGTTGCCAGAATCCTGCAAAAAAAGGGACTAAGTACCGGGGTCCGACGGGGTAAGGTACTGGCCTTGTGGCCCAGCATTGCCGGGCCAGCCCTGAGCGAGCTGACCGAGGCCGAGCGCCTGGAGGACGGGGTGTTGTTCGTGCGAGCGGCCGACTCGGTAATCGCCCACCAGCTTACCTATCTGCGCCACGAGTTCATCCAGCGCTACCAGGAAAAGCTACCCGGGCTGGTGCAGGAAGTGCGGTTTTTGGTGGGGGTGGAAAAAAGAGCCAGGCCCAGGAGCAAACCCGCTGCATTACCCACACTTAACCCAGAGGAAGAAGCCCGGCTGTACCTGCTGGCGCAACACTCTCCCCAGGACCTCCAGGGCGTGATCCTTCGCGCGGGTAAGGCAGTGATGCAGCGGCAGAAAGAGAGCCCCTACCCACCTTGCCCGATCTGTGGCTCACCCAGCCAGGAAAACCCCTGTAAGCCTTGTCAGAAGCTGTTGGGCGAGGCTGCGGTACAGCGTGAGGCGGGGCGACTGACCCGTTTTCCACTCAAGCCCCGCCTCGAGGGCAACGCCCTGAGCGCAGCCCGCTACCTGGCTCAGAGCAGGCTTCAGGCCCAGTTGCACGAGCTGCTGCCCCAGGTGATCCAGCAGCCCGAACTGATCGCCATCCTGCAAGATACCGCCCGGCGCTACCTGCAGCTTCGCACCGGCCAGAAGGAGACCCGGCCCTACCGCAACCTGCTGCCCGAGGCGCTCAAATCGCTCCTCAAAGAAGTATGATCAAGCGTCAGAACTAAGTCCCTGTCTGTACAACACTGCATCCGGTCCAGACTGGCGAACACACCCTCAAACTCAGGGCCGCCTATATGGACGCAGCGCAGGGCCGAAACCCCAGATACCGCGCCTGGCTGACCTATGTGCAGTCAGGCTGATAGCTGATAGCTAATAGCCTGTAGCAAAAGATAAGATAGCTATCGGCTATCGGCTATCGGCTATAGACTTATCCATGCACCCTGTAGCAGCTTCAATCGCGACAACTCTTTTGGCCCTTTCGCACCGGGACGATTGCACCCCAGACCCACCAGAAGTACAGTGCTTTAGATTTGGAGGAGACCATGGCAACGGAAACCAAGCCCAAGAGTATCGGCGGCGACAGCAAGATCAGAGCCGGGCTGATCTGGTTCAACGGGCAGATGCTGCCCCAGGAAGAAGCCAGGGTCTCGGTACTGTCCCACGCCCTGCACTACGGCACCAGCATTTTCGAGGGCATCCGGGCCTACCAGACCCCCGGCGGCCCCGCGGTCTTTCGGCTGCCAGAACACCTCGAGCGCTTCTTCCACAGCGCAAAGGTGATGATGTTCGAGATGCCCTTCACCCCCGAGCAGGTGGGCCAGGCCATACAGCAGGTAATCCGCGAAAACAGCTATCAGAACTGCTATATTCGCCCGCTGGCCTGGATGGGCGCCCACACCCTGGGGGTAAACCCCCTGCCCAACAACCCCGCCCTGGTGATGGTGGCGGCCTGGGACTGGGGCACCTACCTGGGCGACGAGGCGGTGCGCAAGGGGGCCAGGCTGATTACTTCGTCCTGGGCCCGTTTCCCCGCCAACGTTATGCCCGGCAAGGCCAAGGTAGGGGGTAACTATGTCAACAGCGCCCTGGCCCGCATCGAGGCCCAGCAGGCCGGGGCCGATGAAGCCCTGCTGCTGGACAAGGAAGGTTACGTGGCCGAGGGTTCGGGTGAGAACATCTTCTTCCTGCGGGGCCGGACCCTCTACGCTATCGAGCACTCGGTAAACCTGATGGGCATCACTCGCGACTCGGTGATAACCATTGCCCGGGATATGGGCTACGAGGTACTCGAGGTGCGGGCCACCCGCGACCAGCTCTACATGGCCGACGAGATGTTCATGGTCGGAACTGCCGCCGAGGTCACACCCATCTCGTACCTCGACCACCGGGCAATCGGCAGTGGCCAGGCCGGCGAACACACCCTCAAACTCAGGGCCGCCTACATGGACGCAGTGCAGGGCCAAAACCCCAGATACCACGCCTGGCTGACCTATGTGCAGCCAGGCTAATAGCTGATAGCTAATAGCCTATAGCAGAGGATAAGATAGCTATCGACTATCGACTATCGACTATTGACTATCGGCTATAAACTTATCCATGCGCCTCAAGGTTGAGACCCACGATCTGGCCGCCAAAACCCATACCGTTAAGGCCGGCACCTTTCCGGTGGCGCTGTACCTGGAGCACAGCCACGGGGTCTATGTCGAACGGGCCTTTGTGGGACATCCGCGTGTGCGGTACTGGAAGGCCCATATTCTGCCCGAACAACACCTGCAAATTTGCCAGTTCACCACCCACCATGGCGATAGCCCCTTCGAGTTTTATATTGACATCGTGAAGGCTGAGCGGGAGGGGCCTGTTCTGAGGGTCAAGGACCTGTATCTCGATCTGGGCATAGCCCACAACCAGACCCTCACCCTGCTGGATACCCACGAGCTGTTTGAGGCGGTAGATGCGGGTTACATCCACCTGTACGAAGCCCTCCTGGCTACCCAGACCCTGCACGGCCTGATCAACCGACTGGGCCAGCACCAAAACCACCTCACTCGTACCCTCCAAGCCCAGGGCATTGTGCTGGAGTGGGATGGTAGATCACCTTCACCAGACCATACTTAGCGCCTGCGCAACAAGACTGTGAAATCTCGCGTAACCGAGAACGTATCGGAAGTCAACACTGGCCGGGTGTTGCCGCCTTACCCCCCGCTAGAGGGCCGCAGTAACCCGGAGGAGATGATGTTAGCGGTGGTTGTGCTGGTATCACTGGCCGCAAAGGCTTGGCCGGGACCAGTGCTGCCGGTTCACGCCAGCCTGTCTGGGGCGTTAGTATGGGCCTGTGAAGCCACTGGACTACCTTCAAGCCCGGCTACCTGCTGTTCTGCAAGACCTCGAGGCCATCGTTACCCGTGAATCCCCGTCGTCCGACCTGAAGGGGCTCGACCAGGTAGCCCACTGGATTTTGCAGCAATTTGGGCCCTTAGGCGTGGTGGAGCGCACGGACACCCCGAGTGGACCGATAATCCGGGTCTTGAAGCAGGGCTCGGGTAAGAAGGTTCTGGTGCTGTGCCATTTCGATACCGTACACCCCGTGGGCGCATTTGCGCCGCCCTGGAGGATCGAGGGTGAGCGGGCTTACGGGCCTGGCGTCTACGACATGAAGGGCAGCATCGTGCAGCTGCTCTGGGCCCTGCGTACCAGCCAGGCCCTGGGACTGGGGCTGCCGGAGCTAGAGCTACTCTTTACCCCCGATGAAGAGACCGGCTCGAAGCAAAGCCGCCAGGCCATCGAAAGCGCGGCCCTGCGCCACGACCTGGCCCTGGTCTTGGAGGCCCCGATGGGCAACGGCGACCTCAAAGTGGCGCGCAAGGGGGTGGGCCAGTACCGGCTTACCGCCCACGGCAGGCCGGCCCATCAGGGAGTGGAGCCTGAGAAGGGCGTCAATGCAATTGTCGAGCTTTCGCACCAGATTCCTAGAATTGTGGCCTTGCAGGACTGGGAAAAAGGCACTACCCTTGGCCCTAACGTCATTAAAGGTGGTACTGCCAGCAATGTGGTGGCGGCCCTGGCCACGGTGGATATAGATCTCCGGGTCTGGACCACGGCCGAAGCCGAGCGCGTGGAAGACGCTCTGGGGGCCCTGCAACCAGTACTGCCAGGAGCCAGCCTCTCGGTTGAGGGCGGCCTGAACCGCCCCCCCATGGAGCCCAGCCCGGCCTCGCTGGAACTTTTTGCGATGGCCCGGCGCATCGGCGCCGAGGTAGGGCTAGAGTTGGGCCCCGGACGGGTGGGCGGCGGCTCGGATGGCAACTTTACCGCCGCCCTGGGCGTGCCCACCCTGGACGGACTGGGTTTGTTTGGCGATGCTGCCCACCAGCTTTGCGAGCATGTATATATCCCGCAAATCCCGGCCCGAATTGCCCTGCTCTGTGGAATTCTGGACGAGCTATCCGGGGGCAGAGGTCGGTAATGCAACTCAACGCCCTTCCTGGTATCTCCTATCCGCTTTACTGCCCGATTAAGGAGCAGTGGCTAGGTTACTCGCATAGCGAGTATCGGTTAATCACTCCAAATCCTCGACTACTGCATCACCCACTCCATGCGCTGCGCGCACCCCCTGGCTGGTTAGGTCGCCAGCAAGCAGGCGAGTCAGACAAGCTAATACAAAGCCCCGACGGCTATCTGTTGCGGTTTTCGCAATACTAAGGAGTACTGAGTGCTGAGCCCTAGCGCCCAAAAAGTACAGGATGCCTTGAACGAAAGAGGGTTTGCACATCTGCAAGTGCTAAAGCTGCCCTCCTCTACCCGCACCGCCCAGGAGGCCGCCGAGGCGGTGGGCTGTTCCGTGGGCCAGATCGTTAAATCTCTGATTTTTCGGGGGGCAAGCAGTGGGCAGCCCTATCTGCTTTTGGTATCGGGGAGCAACCGGGTAAACACCCGCCAGCTCGAAGAGCGCCTGGGGGAAAGGCTGGCCAAAGCCGACGCCGAATATGTGCGCGGCATAACCGGCTTCGCTATCGGGGGGGTACCGCCCGTGGGACATGAGCAGTATCTGGAAACGCTTATTGACCCCGATCTGCTGCAATACCAGAGGGTTTTTGCTGCTGCGGGAACGCCCTATGCGGTGTTTGAGCTCACACCCGACGAGCTGCTCGCCCTGACCGGGGGCCACTTACTGCAGGTTACCTGAAGCGCAGCAGGCAGGCATGGCGGTCCTGGTGCTATCTTGTTTTGTGATGGCAGGTCCGAGGCCCAAAAAGTTCCCATGGACGGGCTCGGCACAGGCAGGGCAGCGCCCGGTTTTGCCCCATTCAACTGGCCTCCAGCTATCTAAGTCTGAAATGCTCGGCTATCGGCTATTAGCTATTGGCTATAGACTAATCTAGTAGTATGTTTGGTCTGTTTGGTAAGCCCGATGAGCACGTGCAGCGCGACGGCGATGCGGCCTTCCGGGTACGGGTGCGCACCTCTCGCAGCGGCGATCTGGTGGACCTGCGCCTGACTAAGGGCAACGAAATCTCGAGCTCCGACGAGGGGGGCTATTACGTGCGCAAGATCATTGTCTCCTCAGAGCACCTGGACCGGGCCGTGCTGGAGATCTGGTTCGACAAGTCTTACCGTCCCAAACGCAAAATAGTGGAAGGGGGCGAGCTGGTTCCCATCAAGGAATGGTCCTAGCCGGAAGGGTCGGCCGATAGCAGGGTCTGGTAGAACAGCCCTTTGAAGAACCCCTGAAAGGCATAGGGCCAGGTAGCGTAGGCATCGGCTCCAGGGGGCCAGTTGTGCCAGGCCGGGCCCAGATAAAACAGCCAGTAACCCCAAAGGCGGCGGGTGTCGCTGGGAGAAAGCCCCAGACTGTGATTGAGGTAGCCCCGCAGCCGGCTGGCGGTAAAGAGCAGGTTCAGGTAGGGGTTGTCGAGGGCCGCCCGGGCCTGGGCCTCGCTGGCGGGGAAGGGTTGGGCCGGATCCCAGGCGGCAAAACGGCGCAGACGGGCTTCTTGTTTCACGGCATCCCGCCAGGACATCTGAGCCAGGCCGACAGTCTGGGAGACCAGCCCGGCGCCCCCCGAGTCACCCAGGTTCTGGGCCAGCTCTGCCGCCAGAGTATCGGCTGCCTGGCGTACCTCGCGGGCAAACCCAAATACCATGTCGCCCCCCATCTGTTCATTGTCCACAATGGCAGCCAGAATTCCTTTGGGAATGCCAAGGGCCTGCGCTGCTTTTTGCACCTCGAGCCGGTGGGGCAGTACGTGGGCCGGTTCAATTGGCAGTTGGTGCAGGCTGGGGGTGCGGCCCTCCTTCAGGGCACGAATGGCAACCAGCCACCGCTGGGCCGAGGCCAGGGCCGCCTCGGGGCTATCGAAGCTGGCAGGCTGACGCCGCACCTGGTTGCGGAACTCGGCCCGTAGCAGCCGGGCAACGGCCTGGGCGGCGGCGGGTCCCAGGACGATCTGGGCAGAGGATTTGGTCTGGAGAAAACTCCGCACCAGCGCTTCGCGGCGGGCGGGTTCCAGATGGCTCCAGGTCTGGCGCAGGGTGGGACTCGCGGGAACCTCGACAGGCAGGGGCCAGCTGAGCAGCAGGATAAACCCCAGCACCACGAGGGCCACGCCGCCCCACCCCTGGCTCCTGGGCCTGGGCATCGCAGGGGCAAAGCGCCTTGGTTGAGAGTGCAGTAAAGACATTTGGGTGGGTGGTCTGAGCAATCCTGTTTAGTTTGCGCCAGTAGATACCAAAAAATAGGCTTCAGGATTACTAGTACCAGAGCCCCCCTCGGAATAGCCCATACTCGGCGCGAAAACCGTCTGGCCGGTTCGGGGGCTGGCCAACTGCTCGCTTGGGGAAAGGGGCTGCCGGTGTAGCCTTGGCCAGCGCCGCCCTTCAGGCTAAATCAAAGAACGGGTCAGATGGTGAGATCAGCGACCATTCAAACCCCACTCGAGGGTAGAGGCCCGTATTGAAGCTGCCTGGCAAGCTACTAGAGCTCGTCCTCGAGGTCTTCCATCAGCCGCCGGGCAACGCCAGGCTGGGCCTCGGTGTCGGGGCCCTCTTCGCCGGCGCTGGTATAGGTCCGCCGCCCGCCGCCGGTGCGCTCGAGCTGGGGCTGTAATTCGCGCAAGTCCAGGTAGCGGTCACTCTGGTTACGCAGCTCGAGGTCGGTCAGCTCGGGCACGCCCAGCAGGTGAATCTCCTTGCCCTGGGCCTGCAAGGCCGACAGGGTATGGGCCAGGTCGCCCGAACCACTGGCCACCACCGCCCGCTCCCAACGGGGCGCCGTTACCAGCAGATCGGTGGCGATCATGGCCTCAAAGCGGGGGTCGCCGTGGGCCTCCCGGCTGCGCACGGTGTAGCCCATAAACACCAGCGCATCGAGAAATTTTTGCTGGCGCTCGTCGTTAGCGTCGGTGACGGGTGCATAATAAAAGGCGTTGTACAGATCTTCGGGCCGGGCAAAAACCCCAATCGCCTTTCGGTGATCTATATTCCACCCTAAGCGCTTAGCCGCGTCATACACATACGAACCGTCAATAAACAAGGCCGTCTTCATCGTTTTCTGTCTCACTTCCTGTTCTTGGGTTACTCGCATAGCGGGTATCGGTTAATCACTCCAGATCCTCGACTATGCATCACCCACTCCATGCGCTACGCGCACCCCCTGGCGGCGGGGCTGTCCGCAGGGCTAGATGTGTATAGTACATCTAGAAAACCCCATCTACTACCCCGGCCCTTCCGAGCGGCCGTTGCTACATCCAAACAGGGCCACCCCTGGCTCTGCGCTCTACATCATGCGACATTGTGCGGTAATTTCCAAGCGTCTGGCCCAACCTTGTTAGCCTCGTGCAGCATTACACCTCCAGCACCACCTTGCCGAACACCCGGCGCTCTTCCAGCATGCGGTGTGCCTCGGCAGCCCGCGCCAGGGGTAAAGTGGCCCCCACAATGGGTTTGAGTTTACCTTCGGCCACAAACTTCAAAACAGGCCAAAGCCGGCTTTTGGAGGCCATGGTTGAGCCAAAAATGGAAAGCTGGCGGTAAAAAACGTGCGAGAGTGGGGTGGCAGCCTGGTAACCCGAAGAAGCCCCTACCAGGCAGATGCGCCCACCCCAGGCAGTGGCCTTGATTACCCCTTCCCAGTACTGCGCCCCGGTGTGATCCACCACCGCATCGGCCCCCTTGCCCCCGGTAAGCCGTCGCACCTCTTTGAACCAGTCGGGGTGAGAGTAGTTCACTGCCTGGTCTGCGCCCAGGGCCTGGGCTTTTGCCAGCTTCTCGTCACTGCCGGCGGTGGCAATCACGGTTGCACCGTAGAGCTTGGCAATCTGAATAGCCGCCACCGAGACCCCCGAGCCTGCTGCCATGACCAGTACATCCTCGCCGGGCTTTACCTGGAGTTTGTCCACCACCATCTGCCAGGCGGTCAGGAAGGTCAGCGGCAGCGAGGCGGCCTCGGCCCAGCCCAGGCTGGCCGGTTTGGGAAGCAGGTTGGCAGCAGGAACCGTGACCAGCTCGGCATATCCGCCCCAGCGGTGCTCGCCAAGAATCTGATACTGCCCGCACAGATTGTCCTGCCCTCCCAGGCAGCGCTCGCAGCGCCCGCATGAGATGCCGGGGTTAATCACCACTGCATCGCCCGGGCTAACCCCCTGGACACCGGCCCCTACCGACTCCACCTCACCGGAAATGTCGCAGCCCAGGATATGCGGCAGCGGCAATTTGGGGCTGGCCACTCCTTTACGCACCCAGAGATCGAGGTGGTTAAGCGCCACCGCCCTCACCGCCACCCGCACCTGAGCGGCGTCTAACCCCGGGTCGGCAATTTCACCGTACCGCAAAACCTCTGGCCCGCCCCTGGACTCCATCAGGACTGCTCGCATAAGTTAATTATCACCAGTCCCCGGCCACGTAAAAATGTCAAAGGTCTAAGGTCAAAGGTCCAACGACTTTCGACTTTCGACCTTGGACTTTCGACCTTCGACTTTCGACCTTAGACATCTTGTATCAATCATCCCCCGTCCCCAGCCACGCCATTATCCAGTCCATGGGGTGATTGTGACACTGCTTGCAGGGAGCAGTCAAACCACGCGGGTGCCCTGGGTACCTTGCAGAACTGCTTGCAGGATGCCCGGGGAGCCTCTGGCAATGCAGGCCCAGGTAGCTCCTTTGTTCAGTGCGTTCAGGGCAGCCAGGGCCTTGGGAATCATGCCGCCGGAGATGGTTTTGTCCTCTATCAGGGCTTGTACCTCTGACTGGCTTAGCTTAGAAAAGCGACTTAAAGGGTCCTGGGGGTCGCGCAGAACCCCGTCCACATCGGTCAGGAAGATGGCCGGTAGTCCTAGTGCCCCGGCAATGGCTCCGGCGGCGGTATCGGCGTTGATGTTGAGGGGACCCTGCTCGTCTAGTCCAATGGGGGCTATCAGAGGGGTCAGCTCTGTGGCTAGCAGCCTGTGCAAGGTATCGGCATTAACCCTGGTTACCTGGCCCACCCGGCCCAGTGCAGGGTCTAACCGGGCGGCCTCGAGCAGCCCAGCATCGCGTCCGGTAAGGGCCAGGCTGGGCCTCCCCCGCTGCGATAGCTCGTAAGCCAGTTGTTTGCCCAGGGTAGTAAGCACCATCTCCACCACCTCCATCTGCTCGGGGGGGGTGACCCGCAGCCCCTGGTAGAAATGAGTCTGGAAACCCATCCGATTCAGCCACTGGCCAATTCTGGGACCGCCGCCATGTACCAGTACCACCTGGCCGGGGTAGGCGCTTATCTCATCCAGCAGCTCGCCTGCTTCCCCAAGGCTACCCCCGATTTTCACCAGCAGGGCTTGTTCCATGCTGTCAATCATACCCAGAGCGGCCCCGCCTTAAACATCTGGCTTGACACTCCCCAGATTGGGTGTTAGCCTTTTGGGTGCGCTTGCGCTAACAGGCAGCCTGTTGGGGCGATTAGCTCAGCGGGAGAGCACACGCTTCACACGCGTGGGGTCGTAGGTTCAAATCCTACATCGCCCACCAGCGAGAAACAAGGTGCAGAACAGTACAAACCCTCGATCTATATGGTCGGGGGTTTGGCCGTTTTGTGCCGAAATGTAGCAACCGTGTAGCAACCCATTGCCCAGGTAGGGCAGGTAGGGCAGGATGTAACCGATTTCCGTCGTGTAGTTGCGCCGGGTATTCGTAGCCCGGCGTGTGCTTTCTCGTTCAAGCCAGCTTTGGGCAGACTCGGCCAGAGTCACACTCGACCACGTATGCGGGCATACCGGGATTCTGTAACTGGCTAATCAGCAGATGGCGCTTATCAATGGCCTAGCGCCCGAGCGGCTCGACTGCTGTAGCTCTGACTAAACCTCAGACACATTCCTTGAAGGGCGTGAACCATACCGTTCATTGATTCCATCGTCCTACGATGGGGTTCATTGTACGAAAGGCGACCAAAACTGAACAGCCTGTCGGGCATAGTATAGGCCGAACGTTTGAGCCAGCCGGCCCCTTGCGGTGCGCTGGTTGAGCGAATGGTTAGCCATCGGGCGACACCAGCTCAACCTCGGCTTCTATCTCTACTGGGATGCGAAAGGGCAGCTCAGCCAGACCAACTGCACTTCGTGCGTGGGCGCCGCGTTCCTTCCCGAATACATCCACGATCAGAACGGTAAACCCGTTAATGACTGCTGGCTGACGAGTAAAGCCCGGAGCAGAATTAACCATTCCAAAGACCCGCGTCCAGCATGAGATGCGTGAAAGCGAGCCGAGCTCTCGTTTCAGGCTGCCCAGAATGGCGAGCCCCGTTAGGCGCGCTGCGACATAGGCCTGGTCTTCGGTGAGATCCAGCCCGACCTTGCCAAGCGGCTCTGCCAAACTCCCATCGGCGTGAGTGGGACCGTGCCCGGAAATGATGGCCCGTGATCCCACGATACGAACCCAGGGAAACGGAAGCGTGACCCCTGGAGGCAGTTTCAGCGGCTGAGGAAGTATCAAGCCTAGAGCGGTCAAGCGGTCTTCTGGTGTTAGCACTGCGTGAGTCCTCCCGGTGGAAAATCCGATGCGTAACGCCCAAGCTCAGGGGCGCAGCTTGAACAAGAAAGATAGACCATGCTTGAGCCTAATGCGCGTCTCGAACAAAACCAGGCTGCGTCCCTTGCAGCAACTGGTTAAGCTGCTCATGGGACAAGATAATCGCTCAGCCTTTGCAATAATCGCCTATGACGCTCCGGGGCAACCGAACCAATGGACCCCATGATGCTCTTACGAGGCAAGACGGCTAGGAATCCTAGCCTGATAAGGGATGCGGTTTTAAGACCACTTGATGGGAAGTCCGAATCTGATGCCTCGATAACTTCATCAAAACCTTTAACCTCTTGATGCACCTGGGTAGACACGCCACATACAAGCACATCGCTATAGGATGGCATTTCACGTAAAATAAGAGCAGGGCGATTTTTAATCATTCCATCAGCCTGAGGCAAGGGGGTCAGAACGATATCACCTTCCTTCATATGCGGGATTGACGACTTTTACATCGTTTAGGGAGTATCCCTCTTCATCATCTGCATAGGCACCAGCAAGGTTGCGCTCAGCGAGTAATTGCCACAGGGCACGTTCAGAGTCTTGTCCTGGTAAAACCGTAACGATCAGTTTCGTATTGGGCTCGAGCTCGAGCACTTCGTCCAGAAGGATACGCTCCCCATCAAAATGAGCGGTCACGGAAACGGTTTTCATGTGGCAATTGTAGCAAAAAAAGAGAGACAGCAGCTTAACTGCTTGGCGCCTCACCCGCCGACGAAGGAGGTCGGGTGCAGGCGCTAGCTAAGCGGCTGGCTTCGAGGCCCTCCTCCCTGATTCTTCGAAATGATCTGCCGGGAGTGCTCGCACCTGGACCATGTCGTCTACCTCAGTTCGTCATCGTATGGCAGATCTTCCGGCTCTACTCCGATGAAGTCGGGCTCCGGATCTGTCACAAAACGGACCGCTTGAACTGACTTATGTCCTGCCACCACCGCCTTCAAGATTCTGTGCATCCCGTCCATGACTCGCCCGTCGCTGGAAAGGATGACAGGGAAGCTCAAGTCCGCCTCGTTGATCAGTTTGGCGTGCTCGGCTACATCCCGGCAAGTCAAAGGTCCCCAGTACTTCTCATCCAACTCGCGGAAGTCGGCCAGAGGTACGAGCTCCTGCTTAAGGCCCTTGCTCAAGGCAACGAGCCGATCAACGTCCCAAGCCCTCAGGCCGGCCTCGCTAGGTCGGAAATGATACTGCTTCCGCATCTCGGTCCGTCTAACTAGTAGTTACACCGCACCTGCGGCATAACATCCCAAATAGGGATGTTATGCCGCAATTTATGGGATCCAAACTCCGACGAAACTATATTCATCCAAAACCTGCCCCTTTCTCGACTCGGTGCGGGAGGCCATCCGGGTTGGTCAGCTGGCTCGAGGCCCCGAGCAGTTGTATATGTACCTGTTGGCGATTTTATCAGGTTCCATCAAAAATCACATCCATAAAAAGGGTAGACAAGCAGAGGATATGCCCACCACCTCATCAAGATAGAGCTATACGAAGAGTCGACTCATTTAGGTTGAAAGAGTGGGTCAATCAAGTTGTCTGGAATCCGGTTACGCTCAATGGCGGCATTGATCTCATCCTAATGGTCGCTGTAGTAGCTGAGCGCAGCAAAGACTTGAGCAAGCGTCAGGTGCGGTAAACGACTGGGAATACTCTCCGGTGTAACCCCCTGCCGCCAGAGTTCGACAATCGCCCGTACCGGCGTCCTGGTGCCGCCGATAATCGGTTCGCCACTCAGAATGCGGTCGTCGGTAACGATATAGCGATACGCGGTGAGCTATGCCATAACATCATCCTCGACATACACTCGTGACCTAATGTATGTTACAGCCCAATTGTACTCCAACTCCTGTAAGGGGCCAGCCCGGTAGCTGCCGCCGTAGGGTGGATAACCTGCGCGATGCCTGGCTTCCAGAGTTAGCTCCTACAGTTGACGCGTCAGGCTCATCCGCTGGTTAGGTGGCCAGCGGGACGACTCAACGTTCCTAGTCCACCTCTTCCAGGCCGATGGCGTTTCCCTCCGAATCCCATATCGTTACAAAACGAAGGCTCTCCCCTTCGCGCCTGGGCTCGCCGACCCGGACTCCTCTGCCTCTGAGGAAAGAGAGGAACTCGTCGAGTTTAGTAACCTCAAAATAGGGAATAGGGGCAAAGCCAACGTCTCGACCACCGGCCTCGGTGGGATGTAGGTCTATACGGCATTGTAGGCTCGTGTGCTGAAGCGACGCATACTCTCCGGGAACCACGAAGCGCGGCACAAACCCAAGGTACTCGCCATACCATTTGATCGCACGGTCGAGGTCGGTCACGTACATCATGACGTGAGAAAACCGTCTAAGCACGGTCACTCCTTGGCAAGAACTCCGCGAACAAAGTATTTACGTCACCGATCTCGATCAAATACAGCATGCGCAGGTCCACTAACGCCCCCAGTGTAACCTGCAGGCGCCGAAGGCGACTGTCAGGTTCACACCGTTGTTAGACGACGGCGCGAGGCGCAACTAAGAGACATCCGGCGCGGGAAGAGTGGTCCTGTACCCAGGCATCCCGCGACACGCCCCGTAGCAGCCAGAGGATGGCGAGATCGCCACCCGCGACAAAGGTGAAGACGATGCCGAAGGCCGCCAGCCGTGCTTCCGCAAACGCCAGGCCAAGAAGATAGGGTGCCATCCCAAGGGCCAGCAGGGGCATCAGCGTTCCGATTCTGTACGCTCGAGCCCGAAGCGGGACACCTGGATGCACATAGGGCGTGAAGCTTTTTAGCTGGAAGCCGAATCGAATCTGACTCCAAGCAAGTGCGCCGACGAGCTTCCATGTGAGGCCATGAACGAATTCATGCAGCAGAATACCGATGACGAACACGGGTCCGCCCACGCGAAGGGTAAGCAGCGCGTCGAGGCCTACGCGCAGGTTGCTCCAGCCCCAGATCGTCGAATAGACAGCGCCCAGCAGCAAGACCAATGGCCCAGCCAGCAGGAAAAGATACAGCAGCGCGCCTTCCATGGAGACGGAACGATCCTCCAGTACCTCCCATCCATCCGGTTCCATCACAGGCGTCATTTGGAACTCGTGTTTTGCCGAGCACCTTCCCCTGCCGCGGTTTCGAAGTACCTTGCGCGGTACCGGGCGAAGTCCAGGCGCTGAAGTCGCTCCAGGAGAAGGATTGCTATCACTGGCAGTGCGAGATAGAACACGATCCAGATCGGGTACGCTCGCTTGAACTCGACGTAACCCTCCACAGGCAAGGCGGTCAGAAGGTTGTTCGCGACCAATAGGACACTCCAGAGTACCAGCGTTCGTGGGGTTATGTAGCCGAATACGTAGGCGGCGAGCCTCCAAGGATGAACCCGGAGGAAGGTGTTCTCACGTGGGTCGAAATAGTGCTTCTTGAATTCCTGCAGATCCGCACCCGGGACAGGGGGGAAGTTGTCCGCCGGACGGAACAAGTGCTGGTAGTGTAGATAGGTCGAGAAGGCGACAACGACGGCTGCAACTGCAATCAACACAGGCCACCCTCCGCTCGCTAGCGGATTCAGCTCTCGAGCGAGGTCAGGTGTTGCGAGGTGTGTGGTGATGCCGTCAGCTATCCGAGTAAGCACCACTAGTGCTGTCAAAATACCGACTTCCATGTATGGGCGCACATTGGTCATTTTATCAAGGTTTGTTCTGTGCCCGGACGCATCACGAGCCGTCCAACTATTGATTAAACCGCAACTTGCGGGATGTCATCCCGCTTGTGGAGATATCCCGCAATTTCAAAAGCCGAGATGCCGAAAAGGTATTCCATCCAATCGTCTCCTTTTCTAAAAGTGATTCATAAGCTCTTGCGCTTGCATTGAGTCAGCCACAAAACCGAAGCTTTTTGTACTTGCGCTACATTCTAGAGTTGATTAGTTTCCCGGTCAAGCAACATATATGGCTGACGGATTGGTAATCCATGCGTCAGAATCGGGGGTGAGAGCGGCTGAGGTTGTTGTGGTTTGATGTGCAGCTACCGGGTGGCAACCCAGTAGAGCGCGATTAGTCTGAAGTTCCCACAGCTGGGCAAAGAGTCTCTGCTCCTGCAAAGGTCAAATTCCTCTTTGGTCCCGTCACCCCTCTGGGTACGCCCTTCCTGTACCCAGACGGCCTTTCCCCGTCAAATGGCACAACCGTTGTAACAGGCGACTAGTGGTGATGCACGGAATATGTGACCTCTACTGCATGGGTAGACTCAGGCATCGTTCATAGCTGCCATTACCAGTCCCAGTCATCACTTTCTCTGCTTTCATTGCCAGGAGCTTCAGTATAAACTTGTGAGTGCGGTAGCTATCCAGCTGCTAGACCTGCGGCCTTGCTACAACATCTTTTCGACTCTCCAGTGGTACAGCGCCACCGCGGTCAGGAAGAGCCCTGCTGTCCAGAGAAATAGCGCGCCAAGCTCTGGGTGGAACTGGCTTAGCGGCGCACCCTCAAATATGATGCCCCCAAGCATGCCCATTAGATGATAAACCGGGTTATGGTCTGCCATTATCTCCACCAGCCCGGTTCCTGCGAAGGCCCCTCCGCGGTGCCAGTCAGAAAGCTGGAAGAGCACAATGGCGGGCGCAATCCCCAGGCCGATAATCCCAAACACGCTGTTGGAGAAGGTAACATAGGTGAGCCCAAGCGCCACAGCAAAAAGCAGCGCAACCAAAAGCACAAAAAGCAAGTCCAGCCAGGACCCCGGGATACTGATCCGATAAACCAGCATCATGATAAATATCAGCCCCACCATAATGCTCAATCTGCTGACCATGTCCAGGGCCACGCCCAGGAAAAATCCTGTCCGGCTGATGGGCATAATCAGTATGCGGCGGAAGGTGCCGCTCTTGCGCATATCCAGTATGGTCAGCCCGACCCCGGTACAACCGAAAATGAGCATAAACAGCAAGACAATAGCGGCGATTCTGAAGGCCCTGTCTGCCATCTCCATGACCGCTAAATTTTGCACCACTATCAGCCCTACCGGAACCGCAATTATCCAGAGTAAATTTGCCTTGTCTCTGAACAGGTCTTTTAGCGTATATTTGGCAAGAATCACAGCTTTGATCACTCAGCCCTCCTTATCCCTGAATAGCTGCCTGCCGGTGTAATGGAAAAACACGTCGTTGAGCGTGATCTCTTTCTGGCTGCTGCTCTTGATTAGAAGGTTGCTCTGGTAGACGGTCTGCTGAACCTGCGGCAGGGCAGGTTTCTTCAGGGTAATTTCCAGAGATAGCCCTTTGTTTGTGGCCTTTAGCACACCCTCGAGCCCAGTGAGCCGCTGCACCAACTCATTGGAAGGCATTTCAGCAAAGCTATACTCAACCAGCAGTTCGTCGCTTAGCGTTGACTTTAACTCTTCTGAGCTCCCCTGAGCCACTAGTTTTCCTCGGTCAATCAGGATTATGCGCGAACACAGCGCATCGGCTTCTTCCATGTAGTGGGTGGTCAGTAGTATGATCTTGCCCCTTTGCTGGAAGCGGCGGATGGTCTCCCAGGCCTCCAGACGGCGGCTGGGGTCGAGTCCGACGGTGGGCTCGTCCAGAATCATCAGCGGCGGGTCCGGGATGCTTCCTAACGCGAAGTTGAGCTGGCGCTTCTGCCCTCCGGAAAGGGTGTGGGCCAGCTTATCGGCTTTTTCTCCAAGGTCGTATTCCTCGATGACCTCGGTCACTCGCTGCCTTTTGTGCTCTACACCGTACATCTCAGCCGCCAGCGAGAGGTTCTCGCGCACCGATAAGTTGTCAAATACCGCTGCCTGCTGAGGCACGTAGCCTACTTTTCGGCGAACTTCCAGCCCGTTTTTTGTTGACTCGAGCCCCCAGACCAGCACGCTTCCTTTAGTCGGCTTACGCAGCCCGACGATCAGGTCAATAATGGTGGACTTGCCTGCCCCGTTAGGGCCCAGCAATCCCAGCACTTCCTTCTCTCTTATCTCAAACGAGACATCGTCTACTGCTACCAGCCGGCCGAAATGCTTGGTCAGATTTCGTATTTCGACGGGATTCATCTTCGGGCTACCTCCCAGACCCCCGTCACCATCGTCTAACAAGCTCGAGGGCCCCTATCTACAAACTTCTACAAGGCTGGAATGTTCCCACGGAGATAGGCCGTTTACGCCAACCTGAAGCGGTCTAACCGGCTACCGGCCAACAGCCGTGTCATCTAGGCGAGTCGCTTACGCGATTCCGGCAAAGCCGTAACCTAGTCTTGAATCTGCACAACGTTTTCCCAGCTCAAGACACAAACATGTTAGCAGGAGGTGCACGGGGCGTTTGGCCTCTACCACACCCGATAGCGCAAAGCCTTTTAACCACAGGGCTCGAGCTTATTTTCGCCTCGGAATCGCAGGTCAGATACAGTTCTCTAGGGGCGTTTTCGCCTGGTTCTGGGGCCACCACGGAAGCCCGCCCCGCAGAGAGTATGCTATGGACAGCCTGGCCTGTGCCTGGCGCACGTTTAGTGGATGTGCCGGAAATGACCCACGAGATGCTCGAGTTCGTCGAGGCCCTGGGCAGCCAGGGGGCTCGTTCCCTGATCATCGGGGGTTATGCCCTGGCTTTTCTGGGAGTGCCCCGCTATACCAAGGATCTGGATCTCTGGGTAGATACCCGCGAGGCGGCCCAGATTCTCACGGCCATTCAGGAGTTTTTTGGTGGGGATGACCTGGGGCTCACACTTGTGGATCTCAGCACCCCAGGTGTGGTACAGCTGGGGTACGAGCCCAACCGGATCGATCTGGTATTACTGCCAGACAACGATTTCGAGGGGGCTTATGGCCGCAGCCAAATCCACCAGGTCGAGGGTGTGGTGGTACGGGTGGTCTCGCGCGAGGATTTTATTCGTCTCAAGCAGGCCTTCGGCCGCAGTCTCGATCTACGCGATATCGAAGGTTTGCTATGAAGCCGCGTATCGCTCCCATTGCCCGCAAGTACCGCTTTGATGAGCTGTCACCTGAGCTCGAGCGCCAGCGCTGGCAGGCCCTACCCCTGGAAGTACGCCTGCGCGCAGTGGTAGAGATGGCCTATTTCTGGGCCAGGCAGCAGGGTCAGGCCGTCACCTCCGGAAAAATTGCGCCGGTAGCCCGCAAACGGCCCCTGCGGTAAAGAACCTTGGAACCTGGGGTGGATGCGCCACCCTGTTTGCCTCGGGCAGCAGACCCGGGCGGCAGAGTTGGGGAGAACAGATTCTCGAGAGTGACCATGCCAAACCCCAAGCAGCATCGGGCGTCGGCACCGCCAAAGACGATAGCCCTTGGGGGTCGTGCTCTAAAGCTACACTCAGAGCAAGCCCTGGAAGTGGGGTTGGCCCTCAGAGTACCGGTGGCGGTCAGGCCGCGACCAGGCCGCCGTCCACCACCATAGGGTGGCCAGTCACAAATGAGGCTGCGTCGGAGCACAGCCAGACCACGGCCGCGGCCACCTCCTCCGGTGTGCCCATCCGCCCCACCGGCTCCATGGCTACGAACTGCGCTTCGGTTTGGGGGTTGCCGCCGGTCACGCGTTCGACCATGGCAGTGCGGATTACACCCGGGCATACCGCGTTGATCCGGATGCCCATCTTGGCATACTCCAGTGCAGCAGTCCTGGTAAGCTGCACCACCCCACCCTTGGAGGCACAGTAGGCCGGCAGGTTTTGGAAGCCCACCAGGCCCGCCACCGACGCAGTGTTTACAATGGCGCCGCCGCCTTGCTTGAGCATCTGGGCGATCTCGGCTTTCATGCACAGCCAGACGCCTTTGAGGTTGACCTCGAGGGTGCGGTTCCAGTTCTCTTCGCTGCACTCTGCAGTTGGGGCCAGCGTCCCCTCGATACCGGCGTTGTTGAAGGCGCAGTCGAGCCGGCCGTAGCGTTGCACAGCCTGGTCTACCAGGGCCTGCACCTCGACCGGGCTGGCCACGTCGGTGCGCACGAAGACCGCCTCGCCGCCAGCGTCGCCGATCAGGCGTACCGTCTCCTGGCCTCCGGCAACCTGCACGTCAGCCACCACCACTTTCGCGCCCTCCCGGGCGAATGCCAGGGCGGCCGCCCGGCCAATGCCCGAGCTGCCGCCAGTGACCAGTGCTACCTTGTCTTTCATGTGCCCCGTCATGATTCCTCCTATAGACCCGTACCAGCCTGCGGGAGTCTCGAGGCCGCTCGACCAGGCAGGCCGCCTCCGCACGGTATCGAGCGGACGCCCTAATGTTCAGACCGGGCTTTGTATGCTGGGTTCCCGGCTGGTCTTCTGCATACACCCTGGCCAGCTTCTATTGCAAGTACATTCGTCCCAACTCGACACATCTGAGGCCTAAAGGCCAGGCCTGGGTAGCGAGTCTGGAGGTACTCCATGGGGATCACACCCCTCTACTTCGCTCAGAGCAGCCCATGCAAGGCGCTATGAGGCCACAGCTCCCTCGCCGGTTCCCTTGAAAGGATGTCCCAAGTCATGTTGCGTGGCGTCCTGGCATCTACCGACGGACAGAGCGCAGTGGCAGGCCAGGGGCATCCTTCGGTGAGCTGCCTTCAGGACTGGCCCGTGCTCCTAGCTGTCAAGTCTCAGATCAAACCCGAACTCTTGACCAGTGGAGCAGCAAATACCGAGTGCAGTATTGCAGAAAGGTTCCTACCGGCCTCTAGGGCAGCCTATACTTTAGCTTGTAAGCCAGCAGGCAGATGACCCACCCCACCAGGGCGAACGTTCCGGCGATAGCAAACGGCAGAACATAGCTCTGGTGTAAATCGTAGGCCCAGCCTCCAACCATGGGGCCAAAAAAGGCGGCAACCGCAAAAGCTGTGGCCCCGGCTCCATAAACGGCTCCCAGATTGGTAACCCCGAAGGCGATGGTGGTCAGAGTGGGAAAGAGCGCAAGCGAAACTGCAAAGCCCCAGCCAAAAATAAACGCAAAGAGGTACAGGGTCTGTGGAGTTGTAGCCAGGCTGTTGAACAGCAGAAAAGCTACTCCTATTATGATGTAGGTACCCAGCATCACATTTACTGGCCCGGCCTTTTCGGCAATCAGGCCGGCAATCGGCCTGCCGAAACCATTGGCCAAAGCAAAAAAAACCAGAGCGATGGCCGCAGCTGGTCGCTCCAGTTCAAGAATACTGACCCCGTAGGGTACCATGTGGGCCATGGCCAGTAAGCCTCCAAACATAACGCTAAAAAACCCCAGCCACAGCAAATAGAACAGGGGCTGCCGCAAGGCCTCTCTCAGGGTAGACTCTGTCCTGGAGGCAAACATGGTGATAGACCCCAGGGGCTGGCCTTCCTTGCCGGAGGGAGCCCAGCCTGCCGGGGGCTCTCTGAGAAGCCAGGCCGCAAACAAACACACCGCAACCGAGATAGCGCCCAGCACAAGGAAAGTGTTGGGGATGCCAGTGGTATCAATCAGCCTGGTTATCAAGGGCGCAAAAATAACGGCCGCCAGGCCAAAACCAGTTACAGCCAGAGCTATGGCGAAGGCGGTTCTGTCGGGAAACCACTTTCTGGCAGTGGGAACCGCAACGCAGTAGGCAAACGCGCCGCCCAGCCCGCCAATCAGCCCATAGGTCAAAACCAGCCACCAGACATAAGGGAAGCGGTCAATTTGCGC
>JBGFRI010000031.1:0-7485 GCA_041695225.1 Deinococcota bacterium | reverse complement strand
AGGCCTCGCTACCAGGGGAGAGCAGGGTCTGCTGCCTCAGGCCTCTACCCAAGAGCTCACTATTCAGCCTGCCCTGCCGCCTTACCATCCGCTCCCTGGCCGCCAGCACCCTTGCCCTGACCATAGCAGTGGACTCCCCCTCAGCAGCCCGTGATAGCTCCTCCGGGGTCAGACGGGGTACCTCCACCACCAGATCAAACCGGTCCAGCAGAGGCCCGCTGATGCGGCCCTGGTAGCGTACTCTCTGACCGGGAGTACAGGTGCATTCACGCTGGGGGTCTAAATAAAAGCCGCAAAAACAGGCGTGTGGAGTGCAATCACTACATTCCCCGCTTGAAGCCCGGACCAGCCGGTAACCCAGCCCTGCGCGCAGCCATCCTGGCCGACTACCAGAATACCAGCGCCTCCACCCATAGCCTGGGCAGGAAGTACGGCATCTCCAGCAGCACGGTGTGGAAGTGGGTGCGGGCGGGGTAGGCGAACCCTCCATCAGCCCTGCGTAGACAGAAGCCTGCGACCTGGGATGGGGGTGAAGCTGGGCTAAGCCCACGTCGCTACGGCGCAGAGCGCTGCGGCCCGACCACAGCCAGGGCATCATCTGGATCTATTGGCCATCAGTGCATATGGAGGGAGCTCAGCCATACGCACCACCACCTGTCTGCCATCAATCCGGATAAACGGCTGCCCAGCAAAGCTCAACGCCTCACCGGCCTGAAGGAGCCCACCGCCCTCATCCACCACAGGCTACGAGTGCTAATCGAGGACGAGAGCGCCCGGCGCTTGGCGGCCTGGCGGCAGTGAGCCGCAGCTGCGTTCTGTCCCCCGCTGGCGCACCAGGCCGCATGATCTCGGTCAACCAGATCATGACCTCGGTTCAACTAAAATCAATTCGGCGCCCGATTAGACAAAATGGCGCATCGCTGACCCTGTTTACGAATCCTGGCCTCTGGGAACAACCTCGAACCCTTCGCGCTCAAAGTCGGCATCGAGCGCGAGAGCGCGCTTTAGACCAAGTCTGCGCATCAGGACGAAGGAGCTACAGTCCGTGTAGCTGTAGGTTTTATCAGGGCGTCTGAGGAAGAGCTGCCAGGCCTGCTCCTCGTCTTGGCCCGAAAGCCTGATGAGATCGACGGTACCGGGATCTCGCAGCGCCTCGCCTACTAAAGCGGCGACGTGGTGCCCGAGGCGATAAAGGCAGAGCGTCACCGTCTCGCTGAAAACGGCGTTGCTGGTCACCAGCCGGCCTTCAAAGCTGGTCAGCCATGCCTTGACCTGATTGTGGTCGGGATCCGCGCGGTTGGTGTAGGCCATCCAGGCGCTGGTATCGACGAAGAGGCGCTCCATCTAGCGCCCTCTCTCCACCTTGTTGCCGTAGAGATAGGCGTCGTGATCGCGTCCGGCCACGCCGGGTGCGTGCCCGAGTCCTTCGATGCGATTCAGGCCGGTCTTCGAGCTGCGCTGGAACTCCTGTAGCCGCTCGCTCAAGATTTCCCGAACCAGCTCGGAGATGCTCTGGCCCTTGCGCTCGGCGAGGGTTTTGAGCGCCTCGTGCTGCCAGTCTTCAAGGATGATCTGCGAGCGGTGCATGTATTACATCATACACCTTCACAACTGTGACCGCATATAGCCGAGTACCACCCGACCAGCCAGAGACCCGGAGGCGTGTGCTTTTGGGCAAGGTTAGCACGCTTGCCAAACCTGAGGGTAGGCCAGGCCTCAGCTACCCACCTGGCCGGGCTGGCTGGATGGTTTGGGACTTCTGCACTTCGCGCACAACTTTTCCCTGATGATAGGTAGCAATGTATCGGCCATCGCCCCGTGGTTATCCAGGGGAATGGTATAGACCTTGCCAGCGCGCTTGAGGATGCTGAACGCTGGAACCTTACCTGCCGCGCTTCCCTTTCCTCATTTCACCGAAGTACGACTCGTCTACCTCCCCTTCTCCACAAAACACCTCCGCTTTGATCCGGGCGCTAATGACCAGACGAATCTTGTGATAAAACAAGGCCACGCTGCCCTTGACCACGCCTACCGGACTGGCAGAGGTTCTGGCCCAGGTTACCGGCAAGGGCGACGGCCGACTTGTCTACAGCCCCGGTAGTGTTAGGGCTGCAAGCGCTCACGCACACTCGGCCGCAGCCAGACCAGCGACCCCAGCGCCATCAGCACGAACATTCCAGCGAAGATGCTTGCCGGCGAGGTGATGGCCAGCAGTACGCCAGCAACTGCGTAGCCGGCGGGCGCCGCTCCTTCGCCCAGGGTTGACATGAGCCCTACCGTGCGGCCCATCAGCTCTCTAGGCACGTTCTTTTGCACCACTGTGCTGATCTGTACGCCCATCATCGTTGCGCAGGCGCCGGCGACCATGATGGCGCCCATGGCGAATAGCAGGTGCGGAGCGAGCGCCAGACCCAACAGGCCCAAGGCTATCCCTAGCGTCCCACCAACCAACATGCGCAGCAGCCGTTTTACCCTGAATACATTCATCAGGACCATACCGAGCAGCTTACCGGCGATGATCGCCGCCGCCAGGTTGCCAAAGCCCTGCACTCCGGCGCCAAGCTGTTCGGCGTAGGGGGCCAGGATGACAGTGAACGGCGAGAGAATGAAGTTCAGCAAAGTAGCGGTGAGCACCAGTGATAAGAGCAGCGGCGTCCGCCCCAGCAGCAAGAAGCCTCCCAGTAGATAGGCTAACTTGCTCGTCTGGCGGGAATCTTCGGTGGTCGTTGCTGCTGGCTCTGACATCGCTATGATCGGCTCTTTGAGAGCGAGCATGACAAACCCGCCGATTAATAGCAGGCCGACGCCGACAAAAATAGCCGCGGCGACGCCCAGGGTCGCGGTGATCAGGCCTGCGATCGCGAATGACGACAGGCTTGCAAACTGGGTCGCCAGCCCCATGGTAGCGTTGCCGCGTTGATACTGCTCTTCAGTCAAGAGCAGCGGGAGCAGCGCACTCAGGCTGGGCTGCCGCGCGGCGCTGGCTAACCCGCTAACGATCAAAAAGCCCAAGACCCAATAGAAGTTGGCAGCCCCGGCAAAGATGAGCGCGCCCACTAAGGCGGCAAAGGCCAGATCGAGCAGGTTGGAGCTGACGATCAGATATTTCTTGCGCCAGCGGTCGGCCAGTGCTCCGCCCCAGGGCGCCGCCACCAGATAGCTCAGACTACTGGCCAAGGCTGCGACCGCTATCAAGCTGCCCGAGCCCGCGTCGGCGAACGTCGTTAAAATCCACCAAAAGAGCGGGATGGTAAAAAACCCCATCGCTAGCTCGTCGATGAAGCGGGCGACGAAGAGAATCCGAAAGTTTGCGTTATGGATGGGGTGTTTCATATTTACCCACTTTCTTCGGAGCTGTTTTGGTCGGTCGGGGCAAGGGGTAACCACAGCAGCGTCAATCGGTACTCGATATCTCCCTCGGCATCGTCAGCGGACTCGAGCTCTTCACAGAGCGCCACAACTTTTTTAGAAAACTCCTTTGCCTTCTCCTTGGGTAGGCGGATGCGAGTCGAAACTCCATGTAATAAGGCTTTCTTCCTGGCCGACTGTTCCGCCGCGTTCTGAGCCTTGATGTCCAGGGTCTGACGCAGGTCCTTTAAGGTGGACTCAAAAGCTGCGCGTACTGCCTGGTAAATCCCCGCTGTTTCTTCTTTAGTCGGTTGCTGGAACTGCAATAGGGATTGATCTACCATCAGCCCTTTAGCAACGGCCTGGTAGTACTTCTCCAGGATGCCGCGATTTGGGCGTGTCTCAATAAGCTGCACCAGCCCGGCGCGCTCGAGCTTTTTGACGTGATAGTACAGCCTATTTGGTTTCTCCTTCAGGAGGCTAGCCACTTGAGTAACCGTCATGGGCTTCTGGGAGAGTAGCTCCAACAAGCGCAGGCGCAGAGGATCAGCGATTGCCTGCAACTGCTTTAGATCCTTGAGAAGATACTCCTGGTGTGGCGGTTCGGGTTTGGAAATCATCCGGTCTCTACATTTTCAACGTTTATTTATTGCCCAACTATATGTGGACATCCAAAAATACTTTAACGACTGCACACTCCCATGTCAAGGCGCGGTTCAGCTTGAATCCGGACAAAACCATCTGTGATTTTAAGTTTGTGGAGCTTAGAGCAGCATATGAACTATCGGCGACATAGGCGATACAGAGCTCTTGCAAGCACGGATACCTGCGCCGAACCGGCTCGGCATTTGTGAAAATCGCTGTAGGCCCCTCGATGGGCTCCTAGTCGTGCAGAAACTCGGCTCCGTGCCCGTCACCAGTATGGTGCGGTAACTGCCACCTCGACCCGACCCAGGCCGTGCAGGGCGCCACCGCGGTAGACGGCGTTAGCGCTCAAGAGGTCGCGTTCGCACCACCCCGCAAATGCTCTCTATCGCCCTACCGCACAGCCGCCTTCGACTCCTCGCGCAGCAGGGTCAAAAAGACCTCCTCCAGCACACCCGAGTCCACCTCGAGCTCACTCAGACCGGGGTCCAGGGCAGTGAGCCGGGGGATGAGCTGCTCGGGTCTGTCGGTCAGGATCTCCAGCCGCCCGCCCACCGGCTTGACCTCGTGGACCAGCGGCTCCTGGCGCAGCTGCTCCGGCGTAAGCACGGTCTTGCAGCGCACCCGCTTGCCCGCCACCCTGGCTTTGATCTCGCTCTTGGGACCGTCGGCCCGTATCCTGCCCTGGTGGATGACCACAATCCGTTCGGCGTAGGTATCGGCCTCGTCTAAGTGGTGGGTGGTGAACAGGATGGTGGCCCCACGGGCCTTGAAGCGCATCACGCTGCGCCAGAAGCTCTGCCGCAGCTCGATGTCCAGCGAGGCGGTGGGCTCGTCGAGGAAGAGCAGCCTGGGGTCGCCGCAGATAGCCAGGGCAAAGTGGACCCGCTGCTTCTCGCCCCCCGACAGCTTGCCGTAAAGACGATCAGCCAGCTCGCTCAGCCCGGCCAGCTCGATAACCTCGGCACTGGGCAGCGGATGGGGGTAGTAGAGGCGGAAGAGCCCGATCAACTCCCGCACCTTGAGGGTCTCGGGCACGCCCGAGGTTTGCAGCATCACCCCGATGCGCTCGCGGGCCGCCAGCGACTGGGGGTGCAGCCCGAACAGGCTGACGCTACCCGAGCTGGGGCGCATCAGCCCCAGCATCAGGTTGATCAGGGTGGTCTTGCCCGCACCGTTGGGTCCCAAGAGCGCCGTGACCTGGTCGGGGTAAAAGGTGAGGGTCACCCCGTCTACCGCAGTAACCTGACCAAAGCGCCTGGTCACGTTGCCAAGCTCGACCACCGCGGCAGCCTGGGGCGCGGTGGGGTAATGGGACTCTTGCAGGTGTGAGACAGGTTCAGCCATAACTTCTCCATTCATGGTTGATCAACCTTCCTCGCGGCGGTAGGCCCAGACTGCCGCAACTAACGAGACAGACATGACCAGGGCCAGAGCCAGCAAGCTTGGGGCCAGCGGCCCGTAGTACAGACCGACGGCTGTCAGCGAGATCTTGGTCAGATGGTAGCTGGGCAGCAGCTCAAAGAACCACTGCCCCCAGGCGGGCAGGGTGGCGACGGTCTCGGGCATCAGGAACATGGGTAGAGTCAGCAGGTAAAAAACACCCTGAATGATAGCGGAGGCGCTGCCTGGAGCGCTCAGGTAGCTGATCGCCAGCCCGAGCGCCGCCAGCGGCAGCACCCCCAGCAATAGCGCCAGCGCCAGCCACAAGAGCTGCACCGGCGCCAGGGCAACGCCGACCAGAAAAAGGCTGCTCAGCAGCAAGCCCACCACCAGCCCCAGGCACATAACCAGCGCTGCGGTCAGCTTGCTGGCAAAATAGACTGTCACCGAGATGGGCGAGGCCCGCCTGAGGCGCATCCAGCCCTGGGCCCGCTCAATTGCCAGGCCCAGCGCAAAGCCGAAAAAAGCCACCGAGACTGCGCCAAACATACCGGCAACAGCAAGCAGATAAGTGCCCGCCGGTATCCCCTGAATCTGGGCAGTGATGAGGTTGTCGGTAAAAAAGACCGTGAAGAGCACGTACACCAGCAGCGGCCAGAACAGGCTGAAGAGCGACCCGATCGGCTGGCGCAACTGCTGCACGAGGGCGCAGTGTAACTCCGCCAGGTAGATGCTGAAGAGCCGTTTGTTAGCCGGTAGAGGGTACGTAGGTGTCACTGTGGACCTCCTTGATGATTCAACCTTACAGGATTCAGAGCAAGTTTAGCCATAGGTTCTCCCCTCATCCCGGCGGTAAAGGTAGACCGCCAGGGTGGTATATAGCGCAGTCAGGCCGACCAGCGCCAGGGCGTGTAGCCAGGCTGGACCACCCTGGAGTGCGGGCAATCCCGTACCACCGAAGGTGAGGACGACGAAGTGATAGACCGGCGAGAACATATTGAGCGTTTCAGCAGCTGCCAGTATGGCTGCCGGAAAAACGTCAAAGGCAGGAATCACCGCCAGGGCAAGCAGCGCCAGCATCACCTGGGGGATAATTGACTGCGCAGTATTAGGGCCACCCACATAGGCCAGCGCCAGCCCCAGCGCGCAAAACGGCAGCACACCCAGGGTGATCAGTGCAAACACTCGGACCAGCTCACCCAGCTGGAGCGGCAGGTGACCGGCCCAGGCAGCAACCAGCAGTAAGGCCAGTGCAAAGAGCGCCGCGGTCAGCAAGGTGACGGCGATCTTGCCGACGAAGTGGGCCAGGGGGGGCATGGGCGAGGCCCGCTTGAGCCGCATCCAGCCCTGGGCGCGCTCCTGTGCGGTAGCAAGGCCAACCCCCATCAGGCCAAGGTTGAAGGTTGCGAGTGTGCCGAACAAGACCAGAGTAACTGGTCCCAAGGCAAACTCGGGGAAAAACCCACTGACCATCACAAAGGTCACATAGGGCACGAGCACCCCAAGCGGAATCGAGAAGAACTGCAGCGGCACCCGGATCTGCTGCAAGAGTTGATAGTATGCCTCAGCACGATAAACTTGCCAGTAGCGCGTCATGGATTCCTCCAGCTTTACTTTACGTGTCACAGTCAAAATAGGCTCCTTGGAACAGCAGCCCGGGAGTGCCTATGGCTCCACTGTCCGGGCTGCTGTCACCTTTGCTTGCAGTGAGGAAGGTAAACGCAACTACTTACAGCCGGTAGCGGTGAGTACAAAGCCGAATTCATCAGGGTGGTCTTGCCAGAGCCGTTGGGGCCCAGCAGCGCGACGATCTCCCCTGGGTTGACCTGGAACGAAACCTCATCCAGGGCAGGGCGCTCCAGACGTGGGTAGCGGACGGTGACAGCTTCGATGCTCAGCACAAAGTCTCCTCTCCTAGCTGACCAGCAACAGTTTGTCCCAGTCGGTATTAGCCGGGTCGGTAAGGGAAAGCGTCGTCAGTGCGATGCGCTCGAGCGCACCTGTTAGTGTCCTCCCAACAGACCAAGCGTCTTGATCCGACGGAGGGCGTGCCAAAGAAGGAACAGTCCTATACAGAAATAGGCTATACTGTTGATAAAAGCAATCATC
>JBGFRI010000028.1:0-42107 GCA_041695225.1 Deinococcota bacterium | reverse complement strand
GTTAGGACTCTCCAGCTTCATCCTTCCTTGCAGATACGAGCTTGATGGCTCTGACAACCGTTCGGACTCTGGCTGGAGACTCCCGCACGGCGACCCACGCTTCGACACGGTCTGGTAGACCTTGGGTCAATCGGTCTGCCGTGCGGTGTCCCTATTTCAAGATACAAGGGATGAGGGTGATTAGGCATGCCGCGAAACTGCTGGTCAGACTCCCAAATTCCCCACCCGCTGCTTCTCTACCGGCGTCCCGGACAGTCCGTTGAAGGCATCCACCTCTTCTAAGAATCGGTGGAACAGGTAAAGCGAGTCGTGGGGACCGGGGCAGGCCTCGGGGTGGTACTGCACGCTGAAGACGGGGTAGCGCAGGTGGGCCATGCCTTCCAGAGTACCGTCGTTTAGGTTGATGTGGGTGGGTTTGAACTCGCTCAGGCTGTCTGGATCAACGGCGTAGCCGTGGTTCTGGCTGGTAATCTCGATCTTGCCGGTGAGCAGATTTTTGACCGGGTGGTTGGCCCCCCGGTGCCCGAACTTGAGCTTGAAGGTGCGCCCGCCGGCCGCCAGGCCCAGCAGCTGATGGCCCAGGCAGATGCCAAAGGTGGGCAGGAGGCCCATCAGCTTCCAGAGGGTCTGGTGGGCGTAGCGGGGCATGCCGGGGTCGCCGGGGCCATTAGAGACAAACAGGCCGTGGGGCTCGAGGGCCATAATCTGCGCCGGGCTGGTCTTGCCGGGCACCACAATCAGCTCGCAGCCCATCTCGGCCATGTAGCGCATCTGGGCGTGCTTGATACCAAAGTCCATCACCACTACCCGGCGCCTGCCCTTGAAGGTGGGGAACTGGTAGGGCAGCGGGGTGGTGACCTCGGGGGTCATGTCGCGCCCGTCAATGTCGGTCCAGCGGCGGGCTTCTTCACGCAGGGCCTCGGTATCTGCTGGGGTGAAGCGGTAGCCTGGCCCGCCAAACTGACTGGCGTGGGCAACCACTCCTTTGAGCACCCCTCCCTGGCGGATTTTGCGCACCAGGGCGCGGGTATCTATGCCTTCCAGGCCAATTACGCCGGTCTCGCGCATGAACTCCTCGAGGCTCTGTTGGGCGCGGGGGCCGGCGGTGTACTTGCTGAACTCCCGCGCCACAAACCCGCGCACCCAGGGGCGGTTACTCTCCATGTCAAAGACATTCACCCCATAGTTGCCCTGGTGCGGGTAGGTCATCACCACAATCTGCCCGTGGTAGCTGGGGTCGGTCAGAATTTCCTGGTAGCCAGTCTGAGCGGTATTAAAGACCACCTCACCCACGTTCTGGCCACGGTGTCCAAAGGCGTAGCCGGGGTAAGTGGTTCCATCCTCGAGTACCAGCACGGCGCGTTCTCTCATGGTTCAATCCTATCAAGCGGTCTGGCCGTAGGCCTCGTCCGGGTTGAGAACCTTGGTCACCCCAATCTCGCGACAGTTGTGGTAAAAAGGGCAGGCGCTGCACTCGTCGAACACCTTGGGAGGCAGGGCTTCGCGGGTGGTGGCCTGGTAGCCCAGGCTGGTAAAGAACCTGACCTGGAGGGTCCAGGCAAAAATTTGTGGAATGCCCAGGTCTTTGGCCTCACGTTCGGCAGCCAGCGCTATCCAGCGGCCCAGGCCCTGGCCCTGGCGCTCAGGATGCACGGCCAGGCCGCGCACTTCGGCAATATCGTGCCAGAGTATGTGCAGAGCGCCGCAGCCTACAATGTGCCCGTCCTGGTCTTCTAGCACAAAGAAATCGCGCAGGTTTTCGTAGAGGTGCTCGTGGCTACGCACCAGCATCAGGCCGCGCTCGGCCCAGTACTTGATCAGGGTGTAGATCTGCTCCACATCCTTCATGCGGGCCTTGCGCAGCTCCACGTTGGCGTCCCACCTCACCTGCGGCAGGACGGTGGTTCCCAGTTCGATCACGCTGCTCATTGGACACCTCTATTTAACTCCAGCTGATTGCGGTTCTGACTACGATGTATGGGCAAGTGTACGCAGTACGAGATTCCTCGGGTTTGGATGATTTGCCGGATGGTTAGCCACAGACCGGTGACCTCGGAATGACAATGGTATTGTGTTTTGACCTTCGACATTAGACCTTCGACCTCAATCAACTTCCGATTTGGCTACCTTAACGGCTTCTCTCACGGCTTCCGGTGCGGTTCCGCCATAGCTTCGTCGCCGGTGAATGGCGGTCTCTAGCTGGGTGAGCTCGAGTGCCACGGCGTCGAAGAGTGGGTGAAAACCCTGCAACTCACTCAGGCTCAGGTCGCGCAGCTCTTTGTTGTTATCTGCGCAGTATCGCACGACACGCCCTACTACGTGGTGGGCCTCGCGGAAGGGCAGGCCACGCTCGGCCAGATAGTCGGCCAGCTCGGTGGCCAGCGCATAGCCCGACTCGGCGGCCTTAAACATTACCTGGGGGTTCCAGTGCAAACCCGGCAGCATCGCAGTCAGCAGTCTGACCGAGGCCCGGTAGGTATCACAGGCGTCGAAAAGGGGTTCTTTGTCTTCCTGCAGGTCTTTGTTGTAGGTGAGGGGCAGGCCCTTGGTCAGGGTGGCCAGGGTGACAAAGCTGCCCAGCACCCGCCCCGCCTTGGCTCTGATCAGCTCGGCGTGGTCGGCATTTTTTTTCTGCGGCATGATCGAGGAGCCAGTCGAAAAGGCATCGGGCAGGGTAGCGAAACCAAACTCGAGGGTGGTGTAGAGGATAATCTCCTCGGCCAGTCGCGAAAGGGTGATCTGCCCGATGGTCAGGGCCGACAAGGCCTCCAGCACGAAATCGCGCGAGCCCACCGCGTCCATCGAGTTGCGCATGGGGCGGGCAAAGCCCAGGGCTTTGGCGGTAGCCTGGCGGTCTATGGGGAAGCCGGTGCCGGCCAGCGCGGCGGCCCCCAGGGGAGACTCGTTGAGCCGGGCCAGGGCATCCTGCACCCGGCCGGCGTCGCGCGAGATCATCTCGTAGTAGGCCAGAAACCAGTGCGACAAGAGTACCGGCATGGCCCGTTGCAGGTGGGTATAGCCGGGGAGGATCAGGGGTGGGTCCAGGTATTTCTGGGCCTCTTGCACCAGCGCCTTGCGTAATGCCTTCTGCTCGGCCAGGGTAGCGCTCAGCTCGGCCCGGAGCCACAGGCGCAGGTCGGTAGCTACCTGGTCGTTGCGGCTGCGGGCGGTATGCAGCCGGCCCCCGGCTGGCCCAATTAGCTCGGTTAGGCGGGCCTCGAGGTTCATGTGCACGTCTTCCAGCTCTTGTCGCCAGGGGAAGGTACCGTCCAGCACTTCCTGCTGCACGGCTAGCAGGCCCTGGCGAATCTGGGCTTCATCTTCGGCCGAGATGATGCCCTGCTGGGCCAGCATGGCAGCATGGGCCAGCGAGCCCTGGATGTCCACCAGAGCGAGTCGCCTGTCGAAGCTCAAGGACGAGTTGAACTCCTGAGCAATTTTACTGGGGGCCTGGCTGAAGCGGCCTCCCCAGGTGGGCTGGGCTGGCTGCTGGCTCACCGATCCCCCATGCCCCCCTTATTGCGGGGGCTAAGAAAAGCGAGCATATCAAAGGGGATAAACATAGCGAGCTTATGCAAGGGGGTGGAAATAGCCAGTTTGCTTTGGGGGGCATAGGGGGTGAGCTCGAGGCATAAGGCCAGGATTGCGCGCCTGGCAAAAGGGGTCAAATGGGGCAAGGTGCCCTCCTTTTTGGGCGGCGATATGAAGGAGGCCAGGCTGGCCAGGTTGGTGTAGTTCACCAGAGCACCCCAGGCTTCCTGCGGTCTGGCAGCGCCGCACTGGTATTCTGCCCCATGCCTGGCATCACCAATCCACCTGCTAATCCCTTGGCTGGGCTTTGGCCCGCACCCGCAGGCGTAGCGAGTTGAGCTTGATAAAGCCATCGGCATCGGCCTGATTGTAGCCGCCTTTTTCGTCGAAGGAAACCAGGCTCTGGTCATAGAGCGACAGAGGCGACCTGCGCCCGGCCATAATCACATTGCCCTTGTACAGCCTGAAGCGCACTGTGCCGGTCACGGTCTGGGCCACATGATCCATATAGGTCTGCAGGGCCTCGCGCTCGGGTGCGAACCAGAAACCGTTGTAAACCAGCTCGGCGTACCTGACCCCCAACTGGTCGCGCTGGTGCAGCACCTCGCGGTCTACGGTCAGGCTTTCCACCGCCCGTCGCGCATGATAGATCAGGGTGCCCCCGGGGGTCTCGTAAACCCCGCGCGACTTCATGCCCACAAAGCGGTTTTCCACCAGGTCTACCCGCCCGATGCCGTGCCGCCCGCCAATCTGGTTGAGCCGGCCAACCAAACCAGCAGGGCTGAGGCGTTCGCCATTAACCGCTACTACGTCGCCACCCTCGAGCTGAATCTCCACCAGCTCTGGTTCGTCCGGCGCATCCCAGGGGTCACTGGTCAGGCGGAACATGCCTGCCGGAGGCTCGTTCCAGGGGTCTTCCAGCACACCCCCTTCAAAGGAGTTGTGCAGCAGGTTGGCATCTACGCTGTAGGGCTTGTCCAGGGTGGTGGGTACGGCAATACCATGCTTTGCTGCATAGGCCATCATCTCTGGCCGGCTAATCAGGCTCCACTCGCGCCAGGGTGCAACCACCCTGATATCGGGTTTTAGTGCATAGGCCGTCAGTTCAAAGCGCACCTGGTCGTTGCCCTTGCCGGTAGCCCCGTGGGAGATGGCTTCGGCGTTTTCTTCCTGGGCAATCCGCACCAGGTGCTTGGCAATCAGGGGGCGGGCAATGGAGGTACCCAGCAGGTAGTAGCCCTCGTAAAGCGCCCCCGAGCGCATCATGGGGAAAACAAAATCGCGCACAAACTCCTCGCGCAAGTCCAGTGCAAAGGCCCTGGAGGCCCCGGTCTTGAGGGCCTTGAGCCGGGCCTCCTCGACCTCTTCGCCTTGCCCGATATCGGCGGTAAAGGCAACCACTTCCGCGTTGTAGTTTTCAATCAGCCACTTCAGGATGATGCTGGTGTCCAGACCGCCGGAGTATGCGAGCACGATTTTCATTCATTCACCTCTGGGCAGCAACAAACCCCACCCAAAGCCATACGGTACAGCCAAATTGCATTGAAAACAACCATCGGTCTGGTCACGGCACACCGCATAAGTATACGAGACCCCCCAGGTTGAGTCAAGGCGATTCTCTCTTAGGCGAGGGTTTTTTGGCCTAAACCATGGTCAGACTACTCCGCAAAGCCTTTGTCCTGCTGAGTCTGTCAAAGCAAATCCCCCATGCGCTGTGCTGCTCGAAACGTAGTCACCCCTTGGCAAGGGTACCCACAGAATGACTGCAAGAGTGGTTTTCGTCGTCTTTGTGCCCCGTCAACCGCCCAGTCTACAGGCTCAGGACAGGCCCTGAGGCTTAGCCCAGTAAAAATGTCGCAGGTCTCAGGTCACAGGTCTTTCTTGGCTTACGACTTGCGACTTGCGACCTGAGACATCTTGTATTAATCACCAGGTGTATAAACGTTCAGGTTCCCGGCTGCGGCTGTGCAGCCGCCTTCTGGTAGTCTGGGGTGTATGGAGTGGGTTTACGCCGCCCTAATCGGCTACGCCTTTGGCTCTTTGCCTTTTGCTTACTGGTTTGGGCTGCTGCAGAACAAGAACCTGCTGGCCGAGGGTTCGGGTAATGTGGGCGCAACCAATGCCTGGCGGGTGCTAGGGGCTGTTCCGGGGCTGATGGTGATGATACTGGATGTAGCCAAGGGTATCATGGCAGCAGCACTGGGCAATTTCCTGGTGGGTGACCCGAATGGCGCGCTGCTGGCTGGCGCTATGGCTGTGATTGGGCACTGTTACTCGATCTGGCTACTGGGGCGCGGGGGCAAAGGACTTGCTACCGCTGTCGGGGTGCTTTTTGCAGTTAATCCCCTGTTCTTGCCCATAGTTGCCGGGTTTTTTGTGTTTGCTTTCCTGCTTACCCGCAACCGCTATCGCAGCGTTATGCTGGCGGCGCTGGCCTTCCCGACGGCAGCCAGCGTGGTGGGGGGCGGCTTCAACTATCTGTGGTTTGGCTTTGCACTGGCCGTTCCGATCATCCTCAGGCACCTGGGTGACTGGAACCGTGAGCCTGGCCCCCTGCCAACCAAGCCCAAGGGCAACAAGAGCTCAAAGCCTGGGCTGTAGCCTACAAAGGGGCTACACCGAGGTGTGGTACCCGCCCAGGGCTTGGTTTAGTGAGGGTTCGGGACATTTTGGTCCCGGCCCTGCGCTAGGCTGGAACTGGTACCGACCGCTTTTCAGTCGGGATCTGGGTTCTGACAATTAATCGGCAAGGAGGTCAGATGAAAACCACCATGACAACCACAGGCTTTAGCCAGGAAGAGACCGCGCTCTCCTGGGTGCGCTGGTTCAAAGACGTGGGCATTGAAGAGGTCTCGCTGGTTGGGGGCAAAAACTCCTCGCTGGGGGAGATGGTGCGGGAGCTGGGCAGCCTGGGGGTGCAGGTGCCAGACGGTTTTGCCATAACCGCCCAGGCCTTCCAGCACTTTCTGCAGGCCAACGGCCTGAACGCGCCAATCCGCGAGCAGCTATTGGAGATGGACCCACACAGTCCCGACGACCTGACCCGGCGCACAAGACTGATTCGCAGCCTTATTCTGCGGGGCTCGCTGCCCGAATACCTCGAGGACCAGATCAAACTGGCCTACCGCGAGCTATCGCGCCAGGCCGGAGTACAGGACCTGATGGTAGCGGTGCGCTCGAGCGCCACCGCCGAAGACCTCCCCACCGCCAGCTTTGCCGGTCAGCACGAGAGCTACCTGGGCGTACAGGGCGAGACCGAGCTGCTGGAAGCAGTAAAGAAATGCTTTGCCAGTCTGTACACCGCGCGGGCTACCAACTACCGGGTACACATGGGCTTCCCCCACGAGAAGGTTTTGCTATCGGTGGGGGTGCAGCGGCTGGTACGCTCGGATCTGGCCTGTTCGGGGGTAATTTTCACCCTGGATACCGAGACCGGCCACGACGGGGTGGTGATGGTGGAGGGCGTATGGGGCCTGGGCGAGAATATCGTGCAGGGCAAGTCTACCCCAGACTGCTTCTTCGTCCACAAAGAAACCCTGGCCAAGGGCTTCAAACCCCTGCTCTGGAAAAAGCTGGGGGCCAAAGAGCTGCGCCTGGTCTACGACCTCGAGCACCAGGCCCTCAAAAACAACCCGGTTCCCCCAGCCGACCGTAACCGCTGGGTGCTTTCGAACGAAGAAATTTTGCAGCTAAGCCGCTGGGCGGTTCTGATAGAGCAGCACTATACCAGCAAGCGCGGCTCGCCCTCCCCCATGGACATCGAATGGGCCAAGGACGGGCTTACCGGCGAGTTGTTTATCGTGCAGGCCCGGCCCGAGACTGTCCACAGCCGCAAAAGCCCCACCCTTACCACCTACACCCTGCAAGAGCGCGGCCCGGTACTGGTCGAGGGGCTGGCGGTGGGCGGCAAGGTGACCACCGGGGTAGCCAGAGTGGTCAAAGACCCCAGCATTATGGGCCAGATTCAGCCTGGCGATGTGCTGGTAACCCAGATTACCGACCCCGACTGGGAGCCCATCATGAAGATAGCCAGTGCCATTGTGACCGAGCGAGGCGGGCGCACCTCCCACGCCGCGATTGTGGCCCGCGAGCTGGGCATTCCGGCAGTGGTAGGGGCGGCCGGAGCCACCAGGGCCCTGGCCAAGGCTGGCGCGGTCACGGTCTCCTGTGCCGAGGGGGAGATAGGCCGGGTTTACCAGGGCAAGCTCAAGTACCAGGTAGACGAGTACGACCTGGCCAGACTGCCCAGCACCCAGACCCAGGTCATGCTCAACATCGGCAACCCCGAGCAGGCCTTCCAGGTGGCCATGCTGCCCAACGATGGGGTGGGCCTGGCCCGGATGGAGTTCATCTTTGCCGACTGGGTGGGGATTCACCCGCTGGCCCTGCTCTACCCCGAAAAGCTGAGCAAGCAGGTACAAAAGCAGATCGAAAGCCGCATCAGCGGGTACGCCAGCGGGCGGGAGTATTTTGTAGACCGCCTGAGCCAGGGGATTGCGGTGCTGGCGGCGGCCTTTTACCCCAAGCCGGTTATCCTGCGCATGAGCGATTTCAAGACCAACGAGTACGCCAAACTGCTGGGAGGTGAGGGTTTTGAACCCCACGAGGAGAACCCCATGCTGGGCTGGCGGGGGGCCAGCCGTTACTACCACCCGGACTATAAAGAAGGTTTCATGCTCGAGGTGGAGGCGGTAAGGCGGGTGCGCGACGAGATGGGCCTGACCAACCTGCTAGTGATGATTCCCTTCTGCCGCACGGTGGAAGAAGGCCAGCGGGTGCTCGATACCATGAAAGAAGGGGGGCTGGAGCGGGGCCAGAACGGCCTCGAGGTCTATGTAATGGCCGAGATTCCCTCCAACATCATCCTGGCCGAAGAGTTTAGCCAGATCTTCGACGGCTTCTCGATCGGCTCCAACGACCTGACCCAGCTGGTGCTGGGGGTAGACCGCGACTCCACCCAGGTAGCCGCCCTTTTTGACGAGCGCAACAACGCAGTAAAGTGGGCCTGCGCCGAACTGATCAAAAAAGCCCACCAGAACGGGCGCAAGGTGGGGATCTGCGGCCAGGCCCCCTCCGACTACCCCGAGTTTGCCGCCTTTTTGGTGCAGGCCGGTATTGACTCCATCAGCCTTAACCCCGACTCTCTGCTCAAGACCAAGCAGCGTATCTGGGAAGTGGAAAACCCACATCAGAAGTAGTTCGTCTCCACCAGCCTGCCGCGAAGGTACGCTCTTAGTCTAAAGAGGTAAGCCCGATGAGAGTTGCAGTCTTTAGCACCCGCCCACACGACGAGCTTTATCTGAACCAGGCCAATGCCAGCCAGCATCAGCTGGTCTTCTTCGAGACCCGGCTATCCCCCGCGACCTCCAGGCTAGCCCTGGGCTCTCTAGCGGTATGCGCTTTTGTCAACGACGACCTGAGCCGCCCGGTGCTCGAGCTTTTGCATCAAGGCGGGGTGCGCCTGATTGCCCTGCGCTCGGCAGGCTTCAATCATGTAGATCTGCTAGCCGCGCAGGAGCTAGGGCTTACGGTAGCGCGGGTTCCGGCCTACTCCCCCTACGCCGTAGCCGAGCACACCCTGGCGCTGATCCTGGCCCTCAACCGCAAAATTCACCGGGCCTATAACCGCGTGCGCGAGGGCAATTTTGCCCTCGAGGGCCTGCTGGGCTTCGATCTGCATGGCAAGACCATCGGTATTGTGGGCACCGGGAAGATCGGGGCCGTCTTCGCCCAGATCATGTCGGGCTTTGGGTGCCGGCTGCTGGCCTATGACCCCTACCCCAGCCCCAGCCTCGAGCATCTGGTGCAGTATGTCCCCTTCGAGACCCTGCTGGCCGAGTCGGATGTGATCTCGCTACACTGTCCGCTAACCCCCAGCACCCACTATCTGATTAACGATGCCAGCGTGGCCCAGATGAAGCCAGGGGTGATGCTGATCAACACCAGCCGGGGCGCCCTGGTAGACACCCGCGCAGTCATCGAGGGCCTCAAAGATGGCCGCATTGGCTATCTGGGCCTCGACGTTTACGAGGAAGAGGGCGACCTGTTTTTCCAGGACCTCTCGAACCAGGTCATCCAGGACGACCTGTTCTCGCGCCTGCTAACCTTCCCCAACGTCCTGGTTACCGGGCATCAGGGTTTCTTTACCCAGGAAGCAGTAACCAACATTGCCCGCACCACCATTGCCAACATCACCGCTTTTGAAACTGGCCAGGGCGAGATGTTTGTGGTATCGGTAGAGAAACTGGGCAGTTGAGGATGGTTCCGCTCATTGTATTGGTAGAAAAACTGGGCATCTGAGGATGGTTCAGTCCATGACATCGGTAGAGAAACTGGGCGCCTGAGTATGAATCTGGCCAGTGCATCGGTAGAGAAGCGGGGCATCTTGAGGATCGGTCTGACCATTACATCAGTAGAAAAACTGGGGAGCTAAGGATGAGTCTGGCCACTGTATCGGTTGGAAAGCTGGGGAACTGAGGATGGGTCTGGCTATTGCGGCCCTTCTGCCCATACTGCTGGTGCTTTTGCTGATGCTGGCTCTGCGCTGGTCGGCGGCCAGGGCGGGGCTGGCCGGGGTGGGAGCAGCGGTACTGATTGCAGTCGGGTGGTTTGGCTTTGGCTTTGCCCCAGAAGAACCCGGTCTGGCCGCTAGCTCGCTGGGGGTCGCACTGGAGGCCAGCTTCGCCGCATTCACCATTCTGTGGATCATCTTCCCGGCCCTGTGCATTCACCAGCTACAGCTTCGCACCGGCGCAGTCGCGGTTTTACAGCGCGGCCTGGGTCAGCTCTCCGACAACCCCCGGATACTGGTCCTGCTGGTGGCCTGGTTTTTTGCTCTTTTTATGGAGGGAGCTGCTGGCTTTGGCACCTCGGCCGCCCTGGCCGCACCTTTTCTGGTTAGCCTGGGTTTTGCCCCGGTGCAGGCGGTCAGCATGGCCCTGGTGGGGCATGCGGTGGGGGTCTCGTTTGGCGCGGTGGGTACGCCGGTTGCGGCTCAGGCTGCCATTACGGGCTTGCCTGGCCTCGAGCTCGGGGCCGCCACCGCCCCCTACCACCTGCTGCTGGGCTGGATTATTCCGTTTGTGCTGCTGGGCCTGGCGGCGAGCACAGGCCGCCCGCCGCAACGCACCGACTGGGGTTGGGCCGCCCTGGCAGGGCTAAGCTTCCTGCTGCCCTACTTTCTGATTGCAAGGTATCTGGGCCCCGAGCTGCCCACTCTGGGGGGCGCCTTGCTGGGTGGGATGGTCTTTATCGGGTTCTTGAGGCTATTCCGCTCCCAGCAGACCAGCGCGGTCTCGGGGGCTTTGTTCCTGCGGGCTGCGGCACCTTATCTGGTGCTGGTGGGGCTGGTGCTGCTCACCCGGCTGGTTGTGTCGCTACGCGAAGCCTTGCAGGCCCTCGAGGTGAGCTGGGCCTTCTTTGGGCAGTTTGAGGGAAGTTTTGCCCCCCTGTATCACCCTGGAACACTGCTCCTGATCAGTTTTGTGGCTGCTGCCTGGTGGCAGAAAGCCAGCCTTGCCGACGTGCAACTGGCCCTACAGAACGCCGCCAGGCGACTGCTGGGGGTGACACTGGCCCTGGTGGCCATGCTCGGGCTCTCGAGGCTGATGGTGCACGCCGATATGATCGGGGTGCTGGCCCAGGCTGCAGCCGCTACTCTGGGCAATTCCTGGCCCCTGCTGGCCCCCTGGGTGGGGGTACTGGGAACTTTTGTTACCGGCTCGGCTACCGCCTCCAACATCCTGTTTAGTGAGTTTCAGCAGGCCACCGCCCAGACCCTGGGGCTGCCGGTGGCAGCCGTGCTGGGGGCGCAGGGGTTTGGCGCGGCGGTTGGGAACATCATCTGCCCGCACAACATCATCGCCGCAGGCGCAACCGTGGCCCTTACGGGCCAGGAGGGCGCGGTGCTGCGCCGCACGCTGGGGATCACCTTGCTCTACGTGGGCCTGGGAGGTATCTTGGCCTGGGTTTTTGTCTGACCCGGCCAGCAAGTGCTGGCATACCATAGACTGGGTGATGGAGTGGCCTGGGATGGGCTGGGATGGGAGTGATTAATCTATGTCCCCCGATACTCTTGCGCCCATCCAGGTTAGCCTGCCCTGCGAGACCGGCAGGCTCAAAACAGTGGTGATGTGCCTTGCCAACCCACTTTCGGTCTGCTCGTTCTTGCGCCAGGGTGGCCTCGATCTGGCTACCCTGCACCAGGCCCGGCACAACAGATGGGCGCTGTTGCACAACTACCAGAGGGTTCGCCAACAGCAACTAGCCCTGGCCGAGCTGCTACAGACCCGGGGCGTACAGGTGCTCTGGGCCGAAGGGGTAGCGGACTGTCTCACCCAGCACTACACCCGCGACACTGGCTTTGCCATAGACCATACCTTTATTCTGGCTAACCCCAGGCGCCGCTCCCGGCAGCGTGAGCTGGCGGGGCTACGCAGCTTGCTGCCGCGCTTTTCCCGGGTGGCCCGGCTCGAACGCGGAAGCATAGAGGGCGGAGACGTAATGGTAGACCGGCGGTTTGTGCTGGTGGGGCTGGGCGAGGAGACCAGCCGGGAGGGGGTAGAGAGCCTGCGATACAAGCTGGCCCAGGTGGGGCTAAAGCGGGAAGTGGTCACGCTGGAGTTTGCCCACCGCGGCGTCATTCACCTCGATACCCGGTTCAACATTGTCGCACCAGGAGTAGCCCTGATCTACCCCCGGAGCTTTACCCCCAAAAGCCTGCGCTGGCTGGAAGGTGAGTTCGAGCTGATAGAGGCCACCAGCTCCGAGGCCCTGAACGTGGAAATAAACACCCTCTCGCTTTCGGAACGTCAGGTAGTGGTGCAGGACCGAAGCCACCGGCTAGCCCGGCTGCTCGAGGCCCGGGGGGTTGAAGCGATCCGGCTCGACTTCTCGGAGGTTGTGCGGCTTCCAGGGGCCTTCAGGTGTGCTACCTTGCCCATTGAACGAGCAGCATAGAGCAGTCTCAGACTGCCTCTGCCAGACATCCCAGGTACCACGGTCTCCTTGCAAGGGGCAGGGCGGGGGATTTCGTCTGCATGAGCCTGCGGAAATGTCCGGTGGCGCTGAAAAATAATGTCTCAAGTCTCAAGTCTCAAGTCTCAAGTCTCAAGTCTCATGTCTTTTGACCTGCGACCTGTGACCTGCGACCTTTTTATGGGCCTGTTCCAGGCGGGTTTAGACAGACTGTCCATTGCACCCGAAGGCCGTGGCGCCTACCATAGGGCTATCTGGGAACGTTTCAGTCCAAACCTTAGTTTCCCCCGCAAACAAGGAGGCAGCATATGGCCATCAAGGAACCCGGAATCACCATCAAGCGCGTTTCGCACTGGATTGGCGGCCGGCTGGTCGAGGGCAGGTCCGGCAGAAGCGGCGTGGTCTGGAACCCCGCCACCGGGCAGCAGCAGGCCACCGTAGACTTCGCCTCGGTAGAGGAGGTGGACGCGGCAGTCAGCATAGCCGGCGAAGCCTTCAAAAACTGGCGGCAGACCCCGCTCTCCCGCCGGGCCGAGATCATGTTCAAGTTCCGCGACCTGGTAGATCAGAACCGCCGCAGAATTGCCGAGATGATTACGCTGGAGCACGGCAAGACTGTTCCCGACGCCCTGGGTGAGGTGGCGCGGGGCCTGGAGAACGTCGAGTTCGCCACCGGCATCCCCCACCTGCTCAAAGGCGGCTTCTCCGAACAGGCCAGCCGGGGGGTAGACGTCTACCAGATCCGCCAGCCCCTGGGCGTGGCGGCGGGCATCACCCCCTTTAACTTCCCCGCCATGGTGCCGCTATGGATGTTTGCCAACGCCATCGCCTGCGGAAACACTTTCATCCTGAAGCCGTCGGAGAAAGACCCTTCGGCCTCGCTCTACCTGGCCGAACTTTTGCAGCAGGCCGGCCTGCCCGATGGGGTGTTCAACGTGGTGCACGGCGACAAGGTGGCGGTGGACCGCATTTTGGAGCACCCCGAGGTCAAGGCCGTGAGCTTCGTGGGCTCCACCCCCATCGCCAGGTACATCTACCAGACTGGCACCCGCCACGGCAAGCGGGTGCAGGCCCTGGGTGGGGCCAAGAACCACATGATCGTGCTGCCCGACGCCGATATTGGCATGGCCGCCGACGCGGCGGTCTCGGCAGCCTACGGCTCGGCGGGTGAGCGCTGTATGGCAATTTCGCAGATCGTCGCTGTTGGTAATTCCACTGCGGATGAGCTGATTTCCGCCATCCGCCGGCGCATGTCCAGCATCAAGGTGGGGCCGGGTCTGGAAGAAGGTGTCGAGATGGGTCCGCTGATCACCCGCGAACACCGCGACAAGGTAGCCTCCTACCTCGAGCACGCCCCAAACGAAGGGGCCACGGTGGTGGTGGATGGCAGACAAGACCCCGTCGCTCAGTCAGAGGGCTTCTTTCTGGGCGCCAGCCTGCTTGACAACGTGAAACCCGGCATGAAGTGCTACGACGACGAAATCTTCGGGCCGGTGCTGGGCGTAGCCCGGGTCAAGACCTACGAAGAAGCGGTAAAGATGGTCAACCAGCACCCCTACGGCAACGGCACCGCCATCTTCACCCGCGACGGCGGCGCGGCCCGGCAGTTCCAGTTCGAGGTGGAGGCGGGCATGGTGGGCATCAACGTGCCCATCCCGGTGCCGGTGGCCTACTACAGCTTTGGGGGCTGGAAGGCCAGCCTGTTTGGCGACCTGCACATGTACGGCCCCGAAGGCGTGCAGTTCTATACCCGGGCCAAGATCGTGACTAGCCGCTGGCCCGACCCCGGCACCAGCAAGGTGGATTTGGGCTTCCCGCAGGTGCGGTAAGGCAGGGCATGTGCAAACCCTCTCCACGACTGGGGAGGGCTTTTGTATCATTTGGGCGATGGCTTATGACCCCGAACGCCACCGCCGCCGTTCTATCCGACTGAAAGGCTGCGACTATTCGCAGGCCGGGGCTTATTTTGTAACGATCAACGTCCACCAGAGGCGATGCATTCTGGGCGAGGTGATGGGCAGTGAGGTGCGCCTCAGCCCGGCTGGGGATATGGTTTTGGACGTGTGGGAGGCCATCCCAGACCATTATCCCGGTGTGGATGTGGACGCCTTCGTGGTAATGCCAAACCACATTCACGGAATTATCTTGTTGACGACCTCCGCTGGGGCGGCCCCCCGTGGCCGCCCTGACTCCCCACGGGCTAACCAATTCAACCCCGACGACCCACTGTTGCCGCCGGGGAATAGTGGGCAGGCACAGGGGCCGCTGGGTGATAGCGGGCAGGCACAGGGGCCTGCCCCAACGGGGTTGCGGTTGGCGGATGTTGTGGGTCGCTTCAAATCCTTAACCACCCGGCGCTACATTGCCGGGGTCAGGTCCCTCGGCTGGGCGCCGTTCGACCGGCATTTCTGGCAGACCAACTACCACGAGCGCATCCTGCGCAACGAGAACGAGCTGAACGTCCGCCGCCGCTACATCGCAGAAAATCCTCTGCGCTGGTATAGCGACAAGGAAAAACTCAACAGGCAGTGACCAGGACTACCCTCTGAACACCCGCTTGACCTTGCCCCCTAAAGCCCTCGGGGACTACCTCCTCGGCAACTTCCTGGGCGTACTGGCGCAGCAGGCCTAAAGCCTTCTTGGAGAGGTTGTGCGGCGCCGCGATCTGGGTGGACTACTTGCAGCCTGCCCCGCTACGGCTGCCGGGACAGGCCTTTGCCCTGGAGCTCAAACCTCGTCGTCACAGGTGCCGGGGGCGACCTGAACTCGATGCCGCCTTCCAGACCCCCAACCCTGGTCTTGATCCCCAGGCCCACCTGTACCCGACCAGGCTCGAGTTCATGGATTCAGATTATAGCTTTCGCGGTGGAGATGCCGATGAGGGCGGATGTGCGCACGTACAAACAGTCGCCCGGCCCCCCCGGCCCCAGGTTGCCCATGCCCCAGACCCGCGCGAGCTAATTTTCATCAATGCTCGCCAGCGTTGCGAGTTTGACTTTCTCTATACGCCCGGCCTGGCTCTTGCAAGTGTAGCAGGCCTCGCTGGTGCGCGAGAGTAGGGCCGTGGCCAATGCTAAGTAGTCCTGTTGGTCCTGTTCATTTTTGCTACACTGAGGCCATGCAGTTTCATATACATGCGCTGTGGGATGATGAGGCCCAGGTTTGGGTAGCTCAGAGCCACGACTTACCTGGCCTGGTGGCCGAGGCTGACACCGTGGAAGCCTTGCTGGTAAAGCTCAAAGTTCTGGTTCCCGAGCTGGCAGAGCTGAACCTTGGCCCCATGCATAGCCAGGGCACCTTTACCCTGACCGCCGAACGCGAGCTTGTCTACAGCTAATGGCCGACTACAGCCGCGAGGTAAAGAGGCTTCTCTCGGAAGCAGGTTGTCGCTTCCACCGGCAGGGCAAGGGTGACCACGAGATCTAGTACAGTCCCGTCACAAACCACTACTTCCCAGTAGACGGCACCATCAAGTCACGGCACACAGCCAATGGCATACTTAAACAAGCGGGTCTGGCGAAAAAGTTCTGAAAAAGTTCTAGCCTGTTTGGCAACCTGGACATCTACGGCCCCGCAGGTGTGCAGTTCTATACCCGGGCCAAGGTGCTGAACAGCCGCTGGCCCGACCCCAGCACCAGCAAGGTAGATTTGGGCTTACCGCCGGTGCGCTGAGGCGCGCCCAGGAACAGTTCCCGCCCAACCTGGACGCAATTTCTGTGAAGTGCGCGTAACCCCTTTGGACCAGACCAGACCCCAGGTCAGATAAACATCACTGGCCCTGATGCTGGACATATACTGAAGCGGGTCTGTGTATGGTTCAGGTCTGGATGCTTATTTTTCTGTTACTGGGGCTGGCTTCTGCGACCAGCAACGGCGTAGCCAGTGCTCAGCAAGACCTGTTGCTGCGGGTCTTGCTGAGCGAGGCCCCGGCGGGCGAGGTTCAACTGGGGCCCCACCAGCGCACCACTGCCTTCGGCAGCCAGGGTTTTGCCGCTGGTACGGTGCGAGTTACGGCAGGGCTTGGCGAGGTTGTGCTGGATGGCCAGAGCGCAGGGCCCTGGGTAGAGCTCGAGCCAGCAGAGGGTTTTACCCTGAACGGACACCTGTACCGGGGTAACCTGCTAGCAGTCTGGCGGGCCGGGAGGGTTGCGTTCATCAACCGGGTCTGGCTCGAGGAGTATCTGCTGGGTGTGGTGCCTGCAGAAGTTCCGGCGTCTTTCCCCGAGGCCGTGCTGCGGGCCCAGGCCATTCTGGCCCGCACTTTTGCCCTGTACCGTCTGAACCCCCAGGGCCTCTACGACGTATGTGCTACCGAACGCTGCCAGGTCTATCTGGGGCGCTCGGTTGAGACCCCCCGTCATACCAGTGCGGTCATGGCTACCCGCGGCCAGATTGTAGTCCACGACCAGAACCCCATTACTGCTGTTTACCATGCCGACTCGGGGGGCCACACCGCGGCCTCGGCAGAGGTTTGGGGGCGTAGGCGGCCCTACCTGGTTTCGCGGCCCGATCCTCTTTCCAGTAGCCCAAAAAGCACCTGGAGCCGCACCCTCTCGCCGGCCGCAGTCGCCCAGGGGCTGGCGGGTATGGGCATCCAGCTTGGAACTGTGCAGTCCCTGGTCCCGCTGCTCAAAAGCGAGAGTGGCCGCCCAATTCGTCTGCGTATTGTGGGAGCTAACCGCAGCATCGAGCTAGACGGGCCACAGTCCACCCGCCTTTTGCGGGGCCTGGGCCTGCCCTCCACCCGGGTACAGTTTGATGGCTGGCGGGTTCATGGCCAGGGCAACGGCCACGGAGTCGGCATGAGCCAGTGGGGCGCGCGCGGGCTGGCCCTGCAAGGCTGGGACTACCGGCAAATTTTGGGCTTCTACTACCCTGGCACCTACCTGAGCAGCTTTGAAGTGGTTGCTGGCCTGTACAACAGGCTCCGTGCCGCCGGGTTCCACCCCGCGCAGGCCAGGACAGATTGGGCTAAAAGCCCGGCGCTGCTTGCTTGTGCGGCAGACCAGCCAGCACTCTATGGCCCCTTGGGGATCTACTGAAAGCCACGCGATATGGTCGGGCACAGTACAAGTTCGCCAGGTCTCGAGGACCTTCACTACCCCCTGTCTGTTCTGGAAAATCCGGGCCAGGCTTCCATTCGGTTAACACTATTTGAGCATATATTTAATGGCATGACTCTGCGACAAGCCGCGCTTGCTCTTGTGCTGGTGCTCGGAACATACAGCCCGGCGCTGGCCTCTCCAGCACAGAATTTGTTTGACCAGGCTACTTTTCTGATTGGCTTTTATTACAACGGCCCGGCCCAGGTGCCAAATTTCCGTGAGCTGCGCCGTCAGTACCAGCCCCAGCTCGATCAACTCTGCGCTGCCCACGGCGAGCGCTGCGGCTTCGACCAGGCCCGGAAGGTTATTGTCCGCCTCCTGCAAGATATAGCCGATCCCTTTATGGTACTGATGACCCGCCAGCAGCTTGTTGATGACCGGCGCCTGGGGGCTGGCCGGGGGCCGGCCGCCCCGCGCATTGGGGTCTGGGTGCGCGAAACCCCACGCGGGCTGGTGGTGAGCGAAGCCTTTCCAGGCGAACCAGCTTTCGAGGCCGGCCTGCGGCGCGGCGATCTGATTACCCAGGTAGAGGGCCAGCCAGCAACTCTGGCCGGTCTGGCTTCAGCCGAGGCCAGCCGAAACCCCTTTGGGCTCAGCTATAGCCGCCAGGGTAGCGCCCACAGCGTTATTCTGGCGCCCAGGGTAGCCGAGGTAGCCATGCGGCCCCGCCTCGAGGTCACTGGCAATATAGCCTACCTGCGGGTCTACCATCTGTTTAGCTCGGAGCAGTTCTCCCCTTCCGAGTACATTCATGCGGCAGCCCGGCGGGCCGAAGTGGCGGGCGCGCGGGGGATGGTAATTGACCTGCGCGACGCTTTGAGCGGCTACGACTCCGAAGCCCTACTGGCTGCAACTGCGTTTACTGGACAGGGTGGTTTTATCTATGACCGCCGCTTCGTGGGACTCGACGAGACTCACACCGTAGAAGGCGGAAGTCTATATGTTCAACCCGAGGGCGAACAGAAAGAGGAGCTAATGGCGCTTCAACAGCCCCATCTGGCCCGCCTGCCGGTGGTCGTACTCGTGAACCGCAACACCCTTAATTCCACTGAGATGCTGGCCTACTTTTTGCAGGCGGCTGGCCGGGCCAGGGTGGTGGGCGAGCCCACCGCCGGTGCCCTGGGTATGTCGGGTAGCGCCCTGGGCCCGCTGATCAACGGCGAGTTTATTGCGGTCTCGTCGCTGCGGATGCGCCATCTCGATGGCACTGCCTTTCCACTCAAAGTTACCCCGGACGTTTTAGTCGAAGACGATCCCCTGGCCCTGGTTGCAGGGCGTGACCTGGCGCTGGAACGCGCCCTGGATATGCTGCGGTAGGTGGGTTTTATGCGCAAACTGTTAGCCACCCTGGCCCTGGTGCTAAGCTCGCTCTCGCTGGCCTCGCCGGCGCAAGACCTGTTCGACCAGGCCAGCTTCTATCTGAAGTTTCATTACAACGGCCCTTCTACCCTCAACCTGCGAGACCTTACCACTCGTTACCAGGCCGAGCTACGGCTGGTTTGTGCGCCCCAGCCAGATACCTGTCCCTACCAGCAGGCCGTGCCCATCATTCAGCGGATGATAAGGGAGTTGAACGACAACCATACTTTCTACCTGAGCCGGGAGGCTCTGCGGGGAACCCGCGAAGGCCGCGAGGGCCGTGCCCCTTCTGGTAACCTGCGCATTGGGATTACGCATCAGCCCATTCCGGGGTCGCGCGACCGACTGGTGGTGGATGTGGTGGAGGGAAGCCCCGCCGACGAGGCTGGGCTGGCCTACGGAGACCGCATCATTGCAGTAAATGACAGTCTCCTGAGCGAGCAGCCCGACGATAACCAGGCCCTACAGTTGCTGGTGCAGGCTATTCAGTCGGGCCGCCCGCTGACCCTAACCATACTGCGCGGACCACAGCGCCAGCGCCTCGAGGTTACCCTTACCGGGCGCGAGATCAACCTGGCCCGGTTTCCCTCTATGCGAATTCGGCCCGATGGAGTAGCGGTGCTGCGGATCCCCGACTTTGATGCCCACGGCCAGGTGGGACGCCGGGTGCATGAGCTGGTTCAGCAGGCCCAGCAGCAAAATGCCCGGGCCATGATCCTGGAGTTGCGTGGTAACCGGGGGGGCTTGCTGAGAGAGATGCTTCATGCGGCGGCGGCTTTTATCGAGGAGCCGTTTGTGGCTCTGATAGACCGCCACCAGACCGAACGTACCGAATTCCGCATCCGGGATGGCCAATTCGTGATAACCCGCAGCGGTCAGACTGAAAGCGTCCAGCTACCCAGCCTGGCGCGCTGGCGTGGTCCCCTGGTGGTGCTGGTAGACGCCAGTACTGCTTCGGGGGGAGAGTATCTGGCCTCGGCCATCCAGAAAGCCAGACTGGCCCCCCTGGTGGGGGTCGCGACCATGGGCATTGGCAACACCACCACCCGACCCTTTAGTCTGATTAACGGCGGCGCCCTGAGCATCTCCTACAACCGGGCCTTCTTTCCCGATGGAACCCCTTTTCCCGAGCGGGCCATGCCGGACTTTGTGGTGGCACGCTCCTTTGAGCAGCTCGCCAACTATGGCCGCGACCTGCCTTTAGAAAGGGCTCTTCAGGCCCTGGGTATCCGGCCAGGCAGCAGTACCCAGACCAGACCCCTCGTGGCTAAATTCAAGAGACCAGCCCAGTCTTTGGGCCATCTGCAACTCCCCGCGGCTACCCTTCCGCTAAGCTACCCCTAGAGGGCTTTCAGAAATCAACAGCACACCCGCTCTCCTGAGCAGAGTTTTCAACGAGCACGGTAGCCAAAAGGATGGAGCTCTAGGCCCCCCTCGCCCGGACTTGGGAGAGGGTTGAGGTGAGGAATTGAATGACGCCAAAGACACCGTGGCTCGCTCCGCAGGCCCCCCTCACCCGGCCTCTCCCATTAAGTTTTCCATGAGCTGCGCGCACCAATAGCGACGAAACACAACGGAGTTTCTTGGCAGGTTTTAGCGAGCCGGGGCTGCCCCCCTTAACAAGGGGGGTGGTGAGCGTCAGCGAGCCGGGGGGATTGTTCCAGGGAACACTTGACGCGATTTCGCAGGCTCTGTAAATCACCGTACCCACCGTCCCGATCCCCCCAACCCCCCTTAGTAAGGAAGCTGAAAGAGCCCTGTAGCAAGTCAGTTTTCCATGAGCTACATGCACTCGTGGAGACGAAACGGAAGGGAGTTTCTTGGTGGGAAGAGGAGATTTCTCGAACGCTCTGTCAGGACATTTGGGTATTGACACCCGAGGTATGGGCTATATATCATGTTGGGCGTAAATCCGAGTAAATACATCGGGTTTATCAAGATAGGCAATGGAGGTTGGAGATGATTCCAGAGAGCAGAAAGTTGGGAGCCTGGTTCGTAGGGGCGGTTTTACTGGCCGCGCCAGTCCTGGGCACTTTGGCGCAGGCCCAGGCCGCACCAAGGGGTGTAGTGAATGTTTACAGCGCCCGCCACTATGGAGTAGAGCCGGTATTCGAAGAATTCACGCGCGCAACCGGGATCAGAGTTCGCTTTACCAGCGGGCCAGATGCCGTGCTGCGCGAGCGCATCCGCGCCGAAGGAAGGCACACCCCCGCCGATGTACTGATTACGGTAGACGCCGGCAACCTCTGGCTGGCCGCCCGCGATGGTCTTTTGCAGCCGGTAGTTAGCCCCATCCTGACCCGGAACATCCCCGCCCACCTGCGCGACCCGGGCAACCAGTGGTTTGCCCTGACCCTGCGGGTGCGCACCATCATGTACCACCCCGACCGGGTAAGGCCCGAAGAGCTCTCGACCTACGAGGCCCTAACCGACCCGCGCTGGGCAGGGCGACTGGTACTCAGGCCGGCCACCCACTCCTATACCCAGTCGCTGGTTGCCAGCCTGATTGCTGCACACGGCGTGGCCCGGACCGAGGAGATTGTCAGAGGCTGGGTCGCCAACCGGCCACAGTTGATTGACTCCGATACCCGGATCTTGGAGACGCTGGCAGCCGGCGGTGGTGACGTAGCTCTAACCAACCACTACTACCTTGGCCGCTTGTTGGAGGCAAACCCACGCTTCCCCGTCCGGATCTTCTGGGCCAACCAGGGGGCTGGGGATCGCGGCGCGCACGTCAACATCAGCGGTGCAGGCATAACCGCCCACGCCCAGAACCGCGAGAATGCCGTGCGGCTGCTGGAGTGGCTCAGCAGCCCTCGAGGCCAGGAGTTGTTCGCCGGAACCAACCACGAGTACCCGGCCAACCCTGCCGCACCCATACATCCCATCGTTCGAGGCTTTGGTGAGTTCCGCGCTGATAACCTCAATCTTGCCGAGCTGGGCAGACTACAAGCAGAGGCTATCCGCTTGCTCGACCGGGTAGGATACCGTTAAGCATGGGCCATCCGCTTGCTCGACCAGGCAGGATACCGCTAAACTTGTGAGCGAGTGATTTGTAGTGATTCGTAGCCCATTAAACCAGTGGCGATGGCGTGGCAGGGCCATCGCCATCCCCGTTCTTATCGCCTTACTGGTAGTTTTTCCCGTGGGGGTGGTGGCGGCCTCGCTACTCACCCCCACCCTGTCGGTCTGGCAGCACCTGTGGCAGACCATACTGCCGCTAATGCTAGGCAACACCCTGCTGCTGCTTTTGGGGGTGGGTCTGGGCAGCCTGGTGCTGGGCGCAGGTCTGGCCTGGCTGGTGAGCGCATACGAGTTTCCGGGCCGGGCAGCTTTTGAGTGGATGCTACTGCTGCCCATGGCCATACCGGCCTATATTATGGGCTTCATTTTCATGGCCACTTTCGACACTGCCGGTCCGGTGCAACGGCTGCTTACTAGCTGGCTGGGCGAGATCGGCTGGTTTCCCAATATCCGCTCGCCCGGCGGGGCCATTCTGGTGATGACCCTGGTACTGTATCCATATGTCTACATGCTGGCACTGGTGGGCTTCAGGAGCATATCCGCCTCGGCGCTCGAGACCTCGCGGATACTAGGCCACGCCGGGTTCAGGTTCTTCTGGAAGGTAGCCCTTCCGCTCTCCCGACCAGCCCTAGCTGCGGGGGTGGTTTTGGTGCTGATGGAGGCCATGGCCGATTTTGCCACCGTGCGGTTCTTCAACTTTCCCACCCTGGCCGATGGGGTGGTGCGGGTCTGGCACGGCATGATGGACCTTCAGGCCGCCAGCGAGCTAGCGGGTTTGCTGGCCAGCCTGGCTTTGCTGGTGATTCTGCTCGAGCGCTTTTTGCGCGGGCGAACCCGTTACCACGAGCCCGGAGGCCGCTATCCCGGCCTGCCGCGCATAACCCTGGCGGGAAAGAGAAAGTGGCTGGTTACCGGCGTCTGCGCCCTGGTAGTGGGGGTCGCGTTTGCCCTGCCCCTGGCCCAGCTTCTGGCCTGGGCCGCACACGAGCTACCCCGCCTATCAGACCATACCCTGCGGGTCTACCTCGAGCTAGCACGAAACAGCCTTTTGCTAGCGGCAGTTGCGGCGCTGGTAGCGGTTTCCCTGGCCCTGCTGCTGTCAAGTGGGGTGCGTCTGGCTGGTAGCAGGCTGGCAAGGTTCGTTGCTATGCTGGCAACTACCGGCTATGCTATACCTGGCCCGGTACTGGCGGTTGGTATCTTGCTTACCCTGACACCCCTCGATCATGCCCTGAACAACTTTCTTGAGCACTGGGCGGGCTTTACCGTAGGTCTGGTACTAACCGGCTCAATCGTGGGCCTAGTCTATGGTTATGTGGCCCGGTTCCTGGCGGTAGCCTACCAGAGCACCGACGCCGGGTTGGAAAAAATAAGACCAAACGTTACCATGGCCGCCCGGGTGCTGGGCGCCGGCCCCTGGCGAATTTTGCGCCAGGTTCACCTGCCTCTGGTGGCCCCCGGCCTGCTTGCGGCAGCAGCCCTGGTCTTTGTAGATGTGATGAAGGAGCTTCCTGTCACCATTATGTTACGCCCTTTTGGCTACGAGACCCTGGCCACCTGGGTCTGGCAGATGGCAGCAGAGTCGGTCTGGACAGGGGTGGGCCTGCCAGCACTGGCGATTGTGCTGGTGGGTCTGTTGCCAGTGGCCATCTTGACGCGGACGGCTATCAGGAGGTAGTAAAGAATGGAGATGACCAGTAATTCCTGCACCCCTGCTGGGGTTGAGCTACGGGGGGTAGTGCGTTCATTCGGCAGAACCTGTGCGGTTAGCAACCTTAACCTGAGCATCCGGCCCGGGGAGTTTTTCTCATTACTGGGGCCTTCGGGCTGCGGCAAGACCACCACCCTCCGGCTTATTGCTGGCCTGGAACGGCCTGCCAGAGGCAGTATTCTGATAGGCGATCAGGTGGTAGCCAGTGATTCGGACTGGGTTAGCCCCGAACGCCGTGGTGTGGGTATTGTTTTTCAGGATCAGGCGCTGTTTCCTCACCTGACGGTGGCCCAGAACATAGCCTTCGGCCTGGCGGGCTGGTCGCGCAAAGCCGCACGTCAACGGGTAGCAGAGCTTCTGTTGCTGGTGGGGTTAGACGGCCTGGCTAACCGCTACCCACACGAACTCTCTGGTGGCCAGGGCCAGCGGGTAGCCCTGGCCCGGTCGTTGGCCCCTTCTCCCAGGGTGATGCTGCTGGATGAACCTTTCTCCAATCTGGATACGGGCCTGCGCGAGGAGTTGCGTAGCGAGACCAGGCGCATCCTTAAAGAGTGCAACACTACCACCATTCTGGTCACCCACGAGCAGGAGGAGGCCTTCTCGCTCTCCGACCGGGTTGGGGTCTTAAACCGGGGTTGTTTGCAACAAGTAGGAACCCCCCCAGAGGTCTACCACCGGCCCGCGACCCGTTTTGTGGCCGACTTTGTCGGTAAAGCCGACTTTTTACCCGGAGTAGTGGGCGCCCATGGCCTGCAAACTGTCCTGGGTACTTTTACCATTCCTTGCGCAGGCTGGGAGTGCGGACACCCGGTAGACCTGATGATACGGCCAGACGTGGTGGACTTTACGGTTGACCCTGCCGGGGCAGTGGTTATTAGCGGGCTGCGTTTTGTGGGCGCCTCGGTCTTGTACGAGCTAAGCCTGAGCGATGGCCGCAAGATTCACTCGCTGCAAAGCTCCAGCCGCATGGTTGAGCCCGGTACCCGTGTAAACATCAAGATAGATGCTACCCAGCTTATGGCCTTTTCGCCTAACGGCAGTTGTGGGCAGTGTCAGCCACTGATCTCGCTCGAGCAGGTCTGCGTGTTACACAGGTCTTTGATGGGGCTCGAGGCATCCTGCCACATCGAAGGCGTGGTAAAGGGAAAAGGTTCCTCGAGCTCAGATCCCCCACTTTTACCGGAAGTCTCAAATAAGCGCTCTTTTTAGCCAACATTATTCCAGACACACCCAGTAAGAGTAAGGGCGTGGTTGTTGGCAGGAACGCAGCCTCATCCAGTACGCAGTTGGGGGCTCCATTGTCTGCGGATTGGCGGTGAGTGGGGCCAGAACGCTGGGGAATAAACAGCGCGTCTTTGCAAGCACCCGATGAGCGCGAAGGAATCCAGATCACCCCAGCAGCTAATCTGAAGTTCCCAAGGCCGGGCAAAGAGTTTCTGCTCCTGAAAAGGTCAGATCCCTCTTTGGCCCGTCATCATCCTGGGTACGTCCTTCCTGTACCCAGACGGTCTTTCCCCGTCTAAAGGCACAGCCGTTGTAACAGGCGACTGGTGGTGATGTGCGGGAGATGTGACCCCGACTAGTGGAATGTCACAAGCCTCAGGTCAAAGGTCGAAGGTCGAAGGTCAAATAAAGGCCTAAGGCTTTTAGCTTTCGGCTTTTAGCTTTCGGCTATTGGCTATGGGCTAATGGAATATCTCAGGTCTCGAGTTATACGAGATGCGACTTGTGACCTGCGACTAGATGGGTACACAAAAGCGACGTTCAGACCTGACATTACCGGTTCCAGTGAGCACTTTTTCCGCTTTCGTCGCCAAAAAACTTCAGTTAGCGCACCAGCTCAACCAGTGCAAGCTGGGTACCGTCTCCCCGGCGGCGCTCGGCTAGCTTGAGCACTCGTGTATACCCACCCGGGCGGTCGACATAGCGGGGAACAATCTCTTCAAAAAGCATCTTGACCAGCTCGGGGTCGTGCAGATCGCGCAGTAGCTGCCGGCGCAGGTGGTTACGCCGGGCATAGGCTGCTAGCTCTTCGGGGGTAGCCATGCGCTCACCCTCCTCGAGGGGCAGCTCCTGACCCTGTTTGTCCTTACGCTTGGTAAAGCGCACCCCCTCTGGCGCGGTTAGGCTTGGGGCTTTCTTAGCCACGGTAATCAGGTTGTCCACATAGCCTGCAAGTTCTTTGGCTTTGGGAATGGTGGTGGTAATCTTGCCCTCTTCCGAAGATAGCAGGCTCCTGGCAAGATTACGGAACAGAGCCAGGCGATGCGAGGAGTTGCGGCCTAGTTTTCTTCCAGCTTTTTGGTGACGCATGGGTTTCTCTCCTTTGGAGAGGTCTCAGGTCACAGGTCTCAGGTCTCCTTGACCTGCGACACGGGACTTGCGACCTCAAACCTCAGTCTTTCATCACAAGCCCGTGATGGGCCAGGCAGTCCTTAATCTCTTGCAGACTGCGGTCGCCAATACCGGGCACTTTCTTGAGCTCCCGCTCCGAAAGAGCCAGGAGGCTTTCCACACTCTCGATACCCTCTTCCTTCAGGTTGTGCAATACGCGGGTGGTCAGACCGAGGTCATCTAAGGTTAACCCTACTCCCTGGGAGAAGGGGGTGGCTGCGGGCGCTGCCGTAACCACAGCGGCAGCGGTAGGGGCCGCGGCTACTGGCGTGGGTTTGTGCTCAACCCGCACCAGCGGCGACTGGTCAAACAAACCCAGTTGCTCCCGCAGGATGGCCACCGACTGTTGCAGCACATCCATCGGCGAGACTGCCCCGTTAGTCCAGATGCGCAGGGTCAGCTTATCAAGGTCGGTACGCTGACCCAGACGGGTATCTTCAACCTGGTAGGCAACGCGGCGCACCGGAGAGTAAAGGGCATCTACTGGAATGGAAGAGATGCGGTCTTTGATACCGTGTTTTTCCGCTGGCACATAGCCGGTACCCTGGTCCACGCGGACCTCCATCACCAGCTTGCCTTTGGCCTCGAGGGTCGCAATATACTGATCGGGGTTGACGATTTCCGCGTCGGAAGGGCACTCGAGGTCGCGGGCATAGACCACCCTGGGGCCACTAACCCGCAGGGTGAGGGTTTTAGGGCCTGAGTCGGGGCTAGCAAAGCGTACTACCAGTTCCTTGAGGTTCAGGATCAACTGGATGGCGTCTTCCTGGACCCCCGGAATAGTGGAGAACTCGTGCAGTACATCCTCGATGTAGACACTGGTGACCGCCGTGCCGGGGATCGAGGAAAGCAAAATCCGACGCAAGGGGTTACCCAGGGTCACACCGAAACCCCGTTCTAAGGGCTCGAGTACAAACTCACCGTAATTTCCGTCAATGCGAGCATTAAAAACCGGGGCTTTGGTCTTGGTAGTTTCCAAAATTACCTCCTTCGGAGTTGCTGATAGCTGATGGCTCTTAGCGGTTTTTGCTATCGGCTATGAGCTATGGGCTATCGGCTACCGTGAGTAGAACTCGATCACCAGCTGCTCGTTCACCGGCAGGGAGAGCATTTCTCTCTCGGGCGCCCGCAGAAAACGCCCGGTCATGCTCTCGGCGCTGAACTGAAGCCAGGGGAAAACCTTGCGGTTTTTAAAACGTTCCACGTTCTGGACGATGAAATCATTCTTCCTGGCTTTATCCGCTACCCTGAGTTCGTCACCCTGGTTCAACCGGTAGCCGGGAACGGTTACCCGCCTACCATTGACCAGTAGGTGGCCGTGGCGCACAAACTGCCGGGCCTGACGGCGGGTAGAGGCAATACCCATGCGAAAAACCACGTTGTCCAGACGGCTCTCGAGCAATTGCAGGAAAACTGTGCCGGTCACGCCCTTCTTGCGGGTAGCTTCCTCGAAGAGGTTACGAAACTGGGTTTCCGACAGATCGTAGATGAAGCGCAGTTTTTGCTTCTCCCGCAGCCGCACGGCAAAGTCTGAGGGGCGGCCCTTGCGCTTCTGGCCATGCTGGCCAGGGGCATAAGGGCGGCGATCCAGGTATTTTTGAACTTTCTCGGTCTCGGCTACGTTCACTCCAAGGCGACGCGCCACTTTTACGATTGGCCCTCTATAACGACCCATATGTCTTCTCCTGTCGGAGAAACATCCAGGGTTTAGAGTCCAGGGTCTGGGCCACCATCTCTGGCGCTCGACACTCAAAACTCGACACTCGACATTCCTCCGGGTTCCCAGGGTATGGGGGTGAAGCAGGGAACCAAAGTTTCACCCCAGCAAACAAAGATAATCTTCAGATGGTCTTACGGAACTTTTTACGCAGGCGGCAGCCGTTGTGGGGCAGGGGGGTATCGTCCACAATGGAGCGCACCTGAAGGCCACTGGCCTGCAAGGCCCGAATGGCCTGCTCGCGGCCGGCGCCAGTGCCCCGCACCACCACTTCCACACTGTTCATGCCAAAGCCCTGGGCTTTTTTGGCTGCATCCATCGCCGCCAGCTGGGCAGCGTAGGGCGTACCCTTGCGACTACCCTTGTAGCCGATAGCCCCACCCGACGACCAGGTTACGGGGTGTCCGTTGGTGTCGGTGATGGTAACTATGGTGTTGTTGTACGAAGCGTGGATAAATGCACGCCCTGCCGATACCTGACGCTTTGCTTTTTTCTTACGACTAGTTGTAGCTTGTTTCTCGGCCATACTCTCCTCGCGGTTGCTCCACGCAAAATGGGTGTGAAGCGCTATCAGGAGTCTCAACTGGCGTGTACACGATGCATAGCTGGCATCTACGTTCCAGTTTTATCAGCTTCGGGCATACGGGGCAGGAATTGTTCAACCATGCTGCCTGCTGCCTGCTGCCTGCCATCTATTTCCTGGGTGCCTTTTTCTTGCCGGCAACCGTCTTGCGGGGACCCTTGCGGCTGCGGGCGTTGGTACGGGTACGCTGGCCGCGCACCGGCAGCCCCCGGCGGTGACGCAGACCCCGGTAGCAACCAATGTCCATCAGGCGCTTGATGTTGCCTGCGGTCTCGGCACGCAGCTCGCCCTCGAGCTTGTAGCTGTTTTCTACAAACTCGCGCAGCCGGGCCACCTCGGCTTCAGACAGATCCTTGACCCGGGTATCCGGGTTGACCTTGGCTGCCGCTAGGGCTTGCTTAGCCCTGGCGGGGCCAACCCCATAAACGTAGGTCAGGGCGATCTCCACCCGCTTATTGCGAGGAATTTCCACACCAGAAATACGAGCCATTCACTCACCTCCTCTCTTAGCCTTGACGTTGCTTGTGGGTAGGGTCCTCACAGATCACATAGACCCGGCCGTGGCGTCTGATCACCTTGCACTTGTCGCACATTTTCTTCACTGAGGTTCGCACTTTCATGGCTGGCTCCTTTATCGCGTCTGGGGCTTTTAGTCTTTGGCTCCAGGCGCCTGCCTCTTTCTTGGGCCTTTATCTGCGGTAAACAATTCTGCCTCGGCTAGGATCGTAGGGAGTGATCTCGACCACCACCCGGTCGCCTGGAAGAATACGGATATAGTTCATACGCATCTTGCCAGAGATGTAGCAGAGGATCTGGGGGCCATTGTCAAGCTGCACCCGGAAGGTGGTATTGGGCAGGGCCTCGCTTATGACCCCTTCAGCACGAATTGTGTCTTTTTCCTTGGCCAAGCATCTCCTCCTAGTATCCCCGATTCTGGCGCTACCGCCCCACCGGCACAGGCTTCTGGCTCCCCGTCAAGAGGCGAGGGCCAGACTCGGTAATCAGTACCGTGTTTTCGTAGTGGGCCGCCAGGTTGCCTTTGCCAACCGTGGCCGTCCAACCATCCGCCAATATTACCATCTTGGCTGGGTACAAAGCAACCATGGGCTCAAAGGCCAGGGTCATACCAGGGCGCAGCTTAGGGCCCTTACCAGGCTCGCCGTAGTTGGGGACTTGCGGGTCTTCGTGCAGTTCGCGCCCAACCCCATGCCCAACCATCTCGCGGATGCACCAAAGGCCATGCTGTTTTTCTACAAAATTTTGCACCGCTGCCGCCACGTCGCCAATGCGCTTGCCAGGCCGTAGCAGCTCCAGTCCCAGCCAGAAGGCCTCTTCGGTGACCCACAGCAGCTTCCGGGCTTCGGGCGAGACCCTGCCCACCGGGTAGGTTCGGGCCATATCGGTGGTATAGCCATCGTGGGTGAAGAGAAAATCAATCTTCAAGAGCTCCCCTTCCTGCAAGGGCCGCCTGGAAGGAAAGCCGTGCACCACCACATCGTCAATGGACATACAGGTAGCGCTAGGATAGGGCACTGCGCCACCGGCCCGATAGCCAATCTGGGGCGCACTCCCTCCCACCCGCCGGATTGCTTTGAGCACAAGCTGATCGAGCTCGAGGGTCGTCACCCCTGGTCGTATAAGCGGCTCCACTTCGGCGAACACCTCGGTATGAAGCCGGCCGGTTTTGGTCATCTTCTCTATTTCCCAGGGCGATTTGATCTGGATAGCCATATCTATGTCCGGCAAGGGTGCGCTGCAACACGCCCTTACGCACTAACTCCCAGGGCTTCCTGGATGGCGCGGTATACCTCATCCACTGCGCTCAGACCATTGATCTGCTTCAGACTGCCAGTCTTGAGATAGTAGTCTACCAGCGGCTGGGTTTTCTGGCGGTACTCTTGCATACGAGCCCGGATAGTCTCTTCGTTATCGTCCGAGCGCCCCTCCTGCTGGGCCCGGCCCAACAGGCGCTTGACCAGCTCATCTTCTGGCGCCGTGACCAGGAGAACACCCAACAGGTGAATTTTCTGCTCCTGCAATAGTTTATCCAAAGCTTCGGCCTGGGCCAAAGTTCGAGGGAAGCCATCGAAGATGACCCTGGGGTCTGGCACGACCGAGAGCTCTTCTGCAATCAGACCCAGGATGATCTCGTCGGGAACCAGCTTTCCCGCGTCCATGATGGGCTTGGCTTTTTGTCCCAGCGGGGTGTTGCGGGCCACATGGCTGCGCAGAATGTCGCCGGTTGAAAGCTGCTTGAAACCCATCTCGGCAGCCAGACGTTTGGCCTGGGTGCCCTTGCCCGCCCCAGGTGGGCCCAAGAAAATAACTGCCTGTCCCATGCCTTTTTACCTCCCTAGCGGGTACGGCCGCGCAAACGGCCTTTGGACAAGAAACCCTCGTAATTACGCATCTGTAACTGGGCCTCGATCTGCCGCAGGGTATCGAGCGCGACCCCCACTACGATCAGCAAGCTGATGCCAGAAAAGTGGAAGGCCAAAATGGTCACCCCGGTGATGTTTTGCATGATGGTAGGCGTAGCCGCAACCACGCCCAGGAACATGGCGCCCCACAGGGTCAGGCGCGAAACGATATGCTCCAGAAACTTCACCGTGGGGTCACCGGGGCGAATGCCAGGAATAAAACCCCCATATTCGCGCAGGTTTTCCGAGATCCGCGTGGGGTTAAACTGCACCGCAGTGTAGACATAGGTGAAGCCGATGATCAGCAGCACCTCAATTAAGAGTCCGGGGAAGCGGCCGGGCATGAAGAAACCGGAAATAGCCTGGGCCACTGGCGACTCGGGAAAAACCCCGGTGAAGAAGAGCGGGAGTTGAAGCAGAGCAGCAGCAAAGATGATGGGAATGACTCCCGCCGCGTTGAGTTTGATGGGGAGGTAGGTGGCCTGGCCACCGAACATCTTACGCCCGACCTGTTTGCGGGCATACTGCACTGGAATACGCCGCTCGGCCTGTTGCACCGCCGCCATGGCCCCAAAGGCCACCACCACAAAGGCCAGGAAGATCAAAAGGGCAATCAGGTTGACCTCGCCGGTGCGAACCAGGTCAAATGCGCGGCCCAGCTGGGGCATCCACACCGCCACAATGCCCGCAAAAATTACCATGCTGGTGCCGTTGCCGATGCCGTACTCGGTGATCCGTTCGGCCATCCACAACAGTAGCGCAATACCCGCTACCTGGGTGATCACCACCACAAAGTAGAAGAAGAGACCGGGCGCCCAGCCAGGAAGCAAGAAAGCCCCCTGGTTAGCCCCAAGGAAGGCTGTGGCCAGGAACAGACCCTGTACCCCACCCAGGGTAATCCCCGCAATGCGGGTGTACTGGGTGATTATCCGGCGGCCTTCCTCCCCCTCTTTTTGCAGCTTCTCCAGGGCAGGCACCACGTTGACCAGCAGCTGCATGATGATGGCAGCCGTGATGTAGGGCATAATGCCCAGGGCAAATATCGAGAACTGCTCGAAGTTGCCACCGGTAAACAGGTTAACCAGCCCGAGCGCCGCACCAGCCTGGGTTCCCAGAAACTCGCGGATCTTGCTAATGTCCACCCCTGGGGTGGGGATAAAGGTTCCCAACCGGTACAGCACCAGCACCAAGAAGGTAAAGAGAATGCGTTTACGCAGCTCGGGGATGATCAGCGCAGAACGGAAGGCCGCTAGCATCTTAGGCCCCCTCAATCAAAACCGCTTCGCCACCCGCCGCCTTGAGTTTTTCCACCGCGGCTTGCGAGAACTTATGGGCATGCACCCGGACTCCGTGGGCATGGCCCTGGGCCAGCACCTTAACCGGATACCCCGGGCGCACCAGCCCAGCCTTGACCAGGGCTTCGGGCCCTACCTCGCCCGCAGTGAAGTGCTTGGAAATGGCGCCCACATTGACCACCTGGAACTCCACCCGCTTCAGCTCGCCATGCGAGTCGCCCTTCATACCCCGCTTGGGCAGGCGCATCAGCAGGGTGGAACGACCACCCTCGAAGCGGGCCGGGTTTTTCTGACCGCCCGAACGCGACTTCTGGCCCTTGTGCCCGCGCCCGGCAGTCTTGCCCTTGCCCGAGCCGGGGCCGCGGCCCACCCGCTTGGGGCGCTTGTTGGCCCCTTGGTTGGGGCGAATATCGCTGAGTTTCATTACTCCACCACCTCCACCAGGTGGGCCACCTTACGAATCTGGCCACGCACGGCTGGGCTATCCTGCACCACACGTACACGGTTCATCCTGGTCAGACCCAGAACTTTTAGGGCTGCTTTCTGGTCTTTGGGGTAGCCAATCGGGCTCTTGACTAGCCGAACCTTCACCACAGACATCAGGCCACCTCCTCAGCCTTGGCGGGGGTCTTACGCAGGCGCCTGACATCTTCCCAGGTCTGGAGCTGGCGCAGGGCCTCCATGGTGGCATAGGCGATATTAACCGAGTTGCGCGAGCCCAGTTCCTTGGTCAGGATGTCGGTAATGCCGGCCAGCTCGAGGATAGCTCGGGGAACCTGGCCTGCAATTACCCCCGTGCCAGGCGCAGCAGGGCGCAGCAGGATGGTGGAAGAACCCCAGGTCACGCTAATTTCGTGGGGAATGGTTCCGTTTTGTAAAGGCACCTCTACCATCTCGCGCTTGGCGTAGTTGTTGGCTTTTTGCACTGCCATGGGTACTTCTTTGGCCTTGCCCAGGCCCAGGCCTACCCGTCCCTGGCGGTCTCCTACTGCCACCAGAGCCCCAAAGCGGAAGCGGCGACCACCCTGGTAGGTCTTGGAGGTACGGCGCACAAAGATCATCTTTTCTTCAAAATCGGTCTCAGGCATGTGTTGCTCCTTCGGAGCGTCGAGGGTCTAGGGTCAAGGGTCTAGAGCTTTTGGCTCTCGACGATTGACGCTCGACACTCGACATTTAGAACTCCAGTCCCCCTTCACGTGCGCCATCGGCCAGGGCCTTTACCCGCCCGTGGTACTTGAACGGGCCCCGGTCAAAGACCACCTGGGCGATGCCCTTGGCCTTGGCGGCCTCGGCGATAGCGGCGCCTACCTTTTTGGCTACCTCGGTCTTGTTGCCCGAGAGCTTTAGGGATTTGCTCGATACAGCGGCCAGGGTCTGGCCTTTCCTGTCGTCAATGATCTGAGCATAGATGTGCTGCAAGCTGCGGTGAACGCTCAAGCGCAGGCGGCCTGAGGGCTTTACTGCGTTGCGAACGCGAAACTTGCGGCGGTCTTGGGTGGTCAAACGGGCCACAGATTCTCCTTCTTAGTAGCACCATACACGGCACTCGGATTAGGTTTATTTACCCGCAGTCTTGCCGGGCTTGGTCTTGATGACCTCTTTGGCGTAGCGAATGCCCTTGGCATGGTAGGCATCGGGGGGGCGGACCGCCCGTATGTTGGCGGCGACCTGGCCCACTAGTTGTTTGTCAATCCCTACCACGCGGATCCTGGTGGGCTCGGGCACTTCGAAGGCGATGCCCGCAGGTGGGCTCACAATATCCTTATGGCTGTGGCCCACGCTGAGCTCGAGGTTCTTACCCTGCATGGCAGCGCGGTAGCCGGTTCCGCTGATCAGCATCTCCTTGGCATAGCCCGCCGAAACCCCCTGGATGGCATTGGCGATCAGGGTGCGGGTCAGGCCGTGCAGGCTCCGGTGGGTGCGGCTTTCGGAGGGGCGGCTTACGGTGACAATGCCGCCATCGTTCTTCACCGCCAGGTCGGGATGCACCCTTACCGAGAGCTCGCCTTTAGCACCCTTAACCTTGACCAGCCCTGCGGCCACCTCAACCGTCACGCCCTTGGGCAGGGTAATAGTCTGCTTTCCGATGCGGCTCATTACCACACCTCGCAAATTACTTCGCCGCCCACACCCAGCTTGCGGGCCTCGCGGTCGGGCAGCAACCCCTTGGAAGTTGAAACGATGGCCAGACCAAGACCCCGGCGCACGTTGGGTACGTTCTCGGCAGTCACATAAACCCGGCGGCCCGGGCGGCTGACCCGCTGGATGTGCTGTATTACCTGCTCACGGCGGGGCCCATACTTGAGGGTCAGCCGGAGGAATGGCTTGCCGTCTACTTCTACCGCTTCCACTCCTTTGAGGAAGCCTTCTTTGACCAGGATTGCGGCGATCTGCTGCTTGAACTTTGAAGCAGGCACATCCACGCTCTCCTTATGAACCTGGATTCCGTTGCGAATCCGGGTCAGCATATCGGCGATTGGATCACTAAGCATTGTCAGAATCTCCTTCTTGTCAGGCGTCCCGGCCTTGTTTTGGAGGTTTGCGGAGCCCGGTCTTGGTCAAACTGACCAACCAGCCAGCTCAGAACATCCCCTAAAGAACACCTGATGATTGGCTCTGTGGTATCGGCGAAAACTCACCGACCTACAAAGCAACCCCTACCAGCTGGCTTTCTTGACGCCAGGTAACTGGCCCTTGTGGGCCATCTCGCGGAACTGAAGGCGCGAGACGCCGAAGTAGCGCAGATAGGCTTTGGCCCGGCCCGTCACCGCGCAGCGGCTCTTGTGGCGGGTGGGGCTGGCGTCGCGCGGAAGCTCGGCCAGCGCCGCATAATCGTTGGCGGCCTTGAGGGCGGCCCGCCTGGCTCTGTATTTGGCGATGGTTTTTTGCTTGCGCTTCATCTTTTCGACCTGAGATTTTTTGGCCATTGATTCACCTCCTTTCAAAACTTGTCGATGGTCGCTAGTCTCTTGACTATTGCCGATAAGTGCTTTGGCCATAGACCATAGACTATAGACCATAGACCTCTACTTACGAAACGGGAACCCCAGAAGCTCGAGGAAGGCCCTGGCCTCTTCGTCGTTTTTGGCCGTGGTGACTACCGCAATGTCCATCCCGCGTACGGCATCTACCATATCGAAGGTGATCTCGGGAAAGACGGTTTGCTCGCGCAGGCCCAGGTTATAGTTGCCACGGCCGTCAAAAGCACCGGGGCTTACCCCACGAAAGTCGCGGATGCGAGGAAGGGCGATATTCAAAAGCTTCTCGGCAAAAATCCACATCCGGTCGCCGCGTAGCGTGACCCGTAGCCCGATGGGCATACCCTGGCGCAGCTTGAAGTTAGAGATGGACTTTTTGGCCCGGGTAATGGCAGGCTGCTGCCCGGTAATAAAGGCAAGCTCCTTGCCAGCTTTCTCCAGGATGCGGCTGTCTTCTTTGGCCTCGCCAAGCCCCTGGTTGACCACAATTTTGACCAGTCTGGGGGCAGCCATAATGTTGGCATAACCGAAGCGCTTGACCAGCTCCGGGCGAATTTCCTCGGCGTAGCGTTTTTTGAGAGCAACTTCTAGCGGCATTCGCAACCCCTTATTTAGTATCCAGCACGCCGTCGCACTTGGCGCAGGCACGGGCTTTGGTGCCGTCGGGTAGCACCTTTTTGCGGATACGAGTCGGCTTCTGGCAGCTTGGGCAGATGGGTATGACTTTCGAAGCATGTATGGGAGCTTCGCTCTCGATATAGCCGCCCTGGGGGTTGCGGGGGTTGGGGCGCACTGCGCGCTTGATCTTGTTGAGCCCCTCAATTACCACCATACCCTCCTTGGGCATGACAGCCTTAATTTTACCGGTCACACCACGCAGCCCTTCCTTACCCGAAAGCACCAGCACGGTGTCACCTTTTTTGACGTGTACCTTGGACATCATTCCTCCGATTTTGCTTTCTTGGGGCTAGTACCGCCAATTCCTGGGCGCCAAATGGCAAGTTTAGCAGAAATTCCCCTAAAAAGCATCCTTTAGGTTTGGCTTGGTTGAAGACCAGGGTCTGCGGAAACCCCATGAGCCCAACAAGCTCGGCGCGGGACCGAAGACCAGGAAAGCCTCCGGTGTATCGGAAACGACTTGCCTACGGCAAGAACCCGCGGCTTCATCTGGACTTCAGAGCACCTCCGGTGCTAGTGAAACAATCTTCATGAAGCCTCGCTCCCGCAGCTCGCGGGCCACCGGGCCAAACACCCGGGTACCTCGAGGCTCGTTCTGGGGGTTGATGATGACCGCGGCGTTGGTATCAAAGCGAATGGTCGAACCATCGGGGCGGCGGATTTCTTTGGCAGTGCGCACCACCACCGCCTTGACCACCTCGCCCTTTTTCACCATACCCCGGGGAATAGCTTCCTTGACCGAGGCCACAATCACATCGCCCACTCCGGCATACTTACGGAAGTGCCCACCCATCACCCGGATACAGGCAATTTTGCGAGCGCCGGTATTATCGGCGACTTCCAGCACGGTCTCCTGCTGAATCACGCTTTACCACGCTCCTTGCGTAACTGGTAGCGCTCGACCAGGTCCATGCGGCCCGCCTCGAGGCGCCCAACCACCACAAATTTCTTATTTTTCGAGATGGGGGTTGCTTCCTTTATCTCCACAATGTCGCCCAGCCGGAACTGGTCGTTTTCATCGTGTGCTAGGTACTTTTTGGACTGCTTGATCACCTTTCCGTAAAGCGGGTGCTGCATCTGACGCTCGACCAGGACGGTTACGGTCTTCTGCGCCTTATCGCTCACCACCACGCCAGTTAGCACTTTTTTAGGCATTGCCGGCTCCTTTCTGGCCCAGCAAGGTCATCATGCGGGCAATCTCCCGTCGGGCCTGGGACATGCGGTGGTTTTTGTCAAGCTGGCCGATGCTGGCCTGAAAGCGCAGCTCCATCAGCTCTTTCTTGGTCTCCTGAATCCGCTTTTGTAGCTCGGACGCAGGCAGTTTACGCAGCTCACTGAGCTTCGTCGTAGGCATCGCGTCTCACCACCTTGGTCTGCATGGGCAGTTTGTGTCCCGCCAGACGAAGGGCCTCGCGGGCCTGTTCCTCCGCAACGCCCGAGACCTCGAACATCACCCGGCCCGGCTTTACCACGGCCACATAACCCTCCACATTACCTTTACCCTTGCCCATCCGGACTTCCAGGGGCTTCTTGGTAAAGGGCTTGTCGGGAAAGATACGGATAAAAATCTTACCCCCACGGCGGAAGTGGCGCACCATGGCCACCCGGGCCGCTTCAATCTGCTGGCTGGTAACCCAGTTGGGCTCCAGCGCCACCAGTCCCCATTCACCAAAGGCCACATAATCGCCTCCTTTGGCAGTGCCGCGCATGCGGCCCCGGTGGGCCTTGCGGTACTTCATGCGTTTGGGCATTAACATCGTCTTCTAGCCTCCTTCCTTGGTTGTGGCCCCGGCCTTGCGCACGGCCGAGCGGCGACGGGGTTTGCCATCTTCGCGGTCGCGCTTGGGAGCAGCCGGGCGGGCAGCAGGCGCCGCACCCGGTACAATCTTCTTGCCACCTATCACTTCGCCCATGAACACATAGGCCTTAACGCCCAGTGAGCCGTAGGTGGTCTCGGCGCGGGCGGTTCCGTAGTCAATATTGGCCCGCAGGGTGTGCAGGGGAACCCGGCCCTCGGCGGCCCACTCCACCCGGGCCTGCTCGGCCCCGCCTATGCGACCCGAGACCACGATCTTGGCCCCCTGGGCGCCGGATTCGCGCACCCGCTGGACAGCCTGCTTGATGCTGCGGCGCACGGCGAAACGGCGTTCAATCTGCTCGGCCACGCGCTGGGCTACCAGCGGCGCCGAGAGGTTGGGGTTGCCCACCTCCTGAACATTAAGCGCCACCGTTTTGCCGGGAAGCTTTCGTTGCAGGGTTTCGCGCAGACGCTTGATGGTCTCGCCGCCGCGCCCGATCACCACCCCGGGCTTGGCTGCATAGACCGTAATTGCCACGTTGTCGGCGGCGCGCTCAATATCCACCCGGGCCAGCCCCGCCGGGCGCAGCTCTTTCTCGATGGTGCGGCGGATCAGCCGGTCGTCCTGAATGATCCTGGCATAGGCCTTCTTGCCGGCATACCAGCGTGACTCAAACTCGCGGGTGATGCCCAGACGCAGGCCTACGGGATTGATCTTGTTACCCATTTTTCTCCCCCACGATGATGGTGATGTGACTGGTACGCTTCTTGATCATGTTGGCGCTGCCACGGGCGCGGGGCAGCATCCGCTTGATGGCCGGGCCCTCGTCTACAAAAGCAGACTTGACAAAAACCTGGTCTTCGATCATGTTCTTGCGGTCGTCGTTGATGCCGTTGGCAGCTGCCGACTCGAGCACCTTGGCTACAATCTCCGCCGCGCGGTGGGGGGTGTACTTCAGGATGGCACGGGCCTCGGTAAGACCCTTTCCACGGATCAGATCCACCACCAGGCGCACCTTTTGCGGCGAGATGCGAACGTGGCGGGCTACAGCCACGGCATAGGTGTGGCTGGTTTCTCCCTTAAGGGCCTCCCTTTTCTGGTGCAACGACATCCCGGCATATCGCTTCAGGCCCGCTGCGCCGGTGTGGTGAACATCGCGGAGGTTGTTGCGGATCTCCTTGCGTTCGTTCTTTCTCATACGTCTGGCTTCCACGGTTCACCTCCTCACTTCTTGGCGGCAGTCTTGGCCTCGCGGCTGTGCCCGCGGTAGGTGCGGGTGGGCGAGAACTCGCCCAGCTTGTGACCCACCATCTGTTCGGTCACATAAACCGGCACATGCTGCTTACCGTTGTAGACCGCCAGGGTATGGCCGACCATCTCGGGCACCACCGTGCTGCGGCGGCTCCAGGTCTTGATCACCCGCTTTTCGCCTTTGGCGTTCATCGCCTCGACTTTTTCCAGCAGGTGGCTTTCCACAAAAATCCCCTTCTTTATGCTTCGTGGCATAGTTCACCTCTACTTGCGACGAGACACGATGAGCGCGCTCGAGGGCTTCTTCTTTCTGCGGGTCTTGAGGCCTTTAGCCTGCTGACCCCAGGGCGAGACCGGCGGACGGCCCCGCGGAGCACGCCCCTCTCCTCCGCCGTGGGGGTGGTCTACCGGGTTCATTACCGTGCCGCGGACATGTCCTTTGCGCCCCTTGTGCCGGTTGCGCCCGGCCTTGCCAATCACGATGTTTTTGTGGTCGGCATTGGAGACCACCCCAATGGTGGCAAAGCACTCGCCATGCACCTTACGCAGCTCGCCCGAGGGCAGGCGCAAGACCACATAATCGCCTTCGCGGCCCTGTACCTGCACGCTGGTGCCAGCGCTGCGGGCCATCTTGGCCCCTTTGCCGGGCTCGAGTTCAACGGCGTGAATCACTGTACCAACCGGAATAAACCGCAGCGGCAGGGCGTTTCCCGTTGATATGGTGGCCTCGGGGCCGCTGCTCACGGTGCTGTCCACCCTCAGGGCGTCGGGCGCCAGGATGTAGCGCTTCTCGCCATCGCGATAGAACAACAGGGCAATGCGCGCAGTGCGGTTGGGGTCGTACTCGATAGCCGCCACCCGCGCCGGGATTCCGGCCTTATCGCGCCGGCGAAAGTCTACTATGCGGTAGAGCTGCTTGTGCCCACCAGAGATGAACCGGCTGGTGGTGCGGCCCTGGTTGTTGCGCCCCCCGGTTCTCTTCATCGGGGCAGTGAGGCCCTTCTCCGGACGTTTTTGGGTCAGATCGGAGAAGTCGGCGACCGTCATGCTGCGGCGCGCTGGGGTGTAGGGTCTGAACTTCTTTACGGCCATTTTCTCGTTCCTCTCACCTGATACGCACTAACCGAGTCGTGCTGATTCCAAGTGGATTTTTTGCCCCTTCATCCGCCCCTGCTCGTAAGATGGGCAGGTTTGGCTCGGTCTCGAGGCGGTTGCGGATGTGGGGTAAGGTAAAAGTGGCTCGAGCTCTTTTCTGCCCACAGCCTGCCTCTAACCTCCCACCATTAGATCAGCCCCTCCAAGGCTTCAATCTTCTGTCCGGGGGCCACCGTCACGATGGCCTTTTTGCGGTCGGAGCGTTTCCCGGCAAACCGGCCCAGGCGCTTGTTCTTGCCCAGGGCGTTCTGGGTGTTAACCCGCACCACCTTGACCTTGAAGGCGGTCTCAACCGCGCCGGCAATCTCGGTCTTGGTAGCATCATGGTGTACCCAGAAGGTATAGATCCCTTGCGAGAAGCGCCCGTAGGCTTTTTCCGACAGAACCGGCTGGATAATTACATCGTGGGGGGTTTTCATCAGGCCTCACCACCCTTGGTCTGGCTCACCCTGGCCTGCACACCCTCCCAGGCTGCCGCCTCGAGCAACAAGACCTCCTGGCGCATTATGTCGTAGACATTGAGCCCCTCGGGCGCCAGCACCCGCACTTTGGGCAGGTTGCGGGCAGCGCGGGCAACTTCTTCCTTGCTGGTGACGAGCAGTATGGTCTGGTCTGCCAGGTTATGAGCCTCGAGCCAGGTTGCAAACTCCTTGGTTTTGCCGTTCACGGCCTGGAAATTTTCGACCAGAAAGAGCTTACCCTCGCGGGCGCGGTCAGCCAGGGCCATGGACAGGCCCAGTCTGCGCACCTTTTTGGGCAGGGTATAGCTGTAGTCGCGGGGCTTGGGGCCAAAGGCCGTACCCCCCCCCACGAAGATGGGGGCCGCATAATCACCGTGACGGGCGCGCCCGGTACCCTTCTGCCCGTACATCTTCTTGGTGGTGTAGTTAACCATCCCACGGGTCTTGGTGGCTGCCGTGCCGCGCCGCCGCGAAGCCAGCTGCCAACGTACTACCTCGAAGAGCACATGGCCATTAACCGCTTCGGGAAGCTGGGCCTCCACGGTCTTGTTGCTTCCGAGCACCGGAAGGTTATACATCACTTACCTCCCTTTCCGGCCTTGAGGGTGGGCAGTTTGCTGGTCTGGCGCACCACTACCAGGCTGCCATTGGCCCCCGGCACCGAGCCTTTGACCAGGATCAGGTTCTCGCCCTCGAGTACCTCCACCACCTCGAGGCCCTGGATGGTCACTTTCTCGTTGCCCCAGCGCCCGGGCATCTTCTTGCCCTTGAAAACCCGGCCCGGGGTCTTGCGGTTGCCAATCGAGCCGCCATGCCGGTGAATCTTGTGGGCGCCGTGTGAATCGTTACCGCCGGCGAAATTCCACTTCTTCATCACCCCGGTAAAGCCGTGGCCTTTGGAGATGCCGGTCACGTCTACCACTTCTCCGGTGTTGAAAATGCCCACCGTCACGGTATCGCCGTCGGGGCTAAAGCCGCGTAGCTCGCGCAGGAACTTTACCGGCTCGACCCCCGCTCTGGCAAAATGACCCCTGGCCGGCTTGTTGACCCGCTGGGCTTTCTGGCTAGCAAAGCCCAACTGCACGGCCTCGTAGCCATCCTTGGTGGCGGTTTTGCGCTGCACCACGGGGCAGGGGCCGGCCAGTATTACCGTCACCGGCACGGCTTTGTCGCCCTTCCAGACCTGGGTCATGCCGACCTTGGTTCCAAGGATCCCCTTCATCAGCGGCCTCCTACCATCTTGAGCTCGATCTCTACTCCGGTGGGCAGGTCGAGGTTGCGCAGCCCCTCAATGGTCTTGGGGGTGGGGTCGGTAATGTCTACCAGCCGATTGTGGGTACGCAGCTCAAAGTGCTCCCGGCTGTCTTTGTGTTTGAAAGGGCCCCGCAGCACCGTAAAGCGGCGGATGCGGGTGGGCAGCGGCACCGGGCCGGCCACCTGTGCGCCGCTACGCCGGGCTGTCTCCACAATTTTGGCCGCCGAGGCGTCGAGGCTCTTGTGGTCGAAACCCCGAAGTTTAATTCGTATCTTTGGCATTCAGGGCCTCCTCTACTCCAGAATCTTAGCCACCACACCAGCCCCAACCGTGCGGCCACCCTCGCGGATGGCGAAGCGCAGGCCCTCTTCCATGGCAATGGGCTTGATCAGTTCAACCAAGAAGGTGATGTTGT
>JBGFRI010000043.1:0-7774 GCA_041695225.1 Deinococcota bacterium | reverse complement strand
CCCCATGATGCCCCGTGAGCTTGCCGAGGTGCTGGTTCAGTCCTCCAACGAGATCGAAGCAGTAATTGCCAGGGTAGGCCGCTAGCCAGTGTCGCAAAACCTCCCCGCCACACTGGCGGGGTTTTTTGTATAGGCAGTGGCAGGTTGAAATGAAACCCGAGGACAGGTGCCGCGATACGCTGGAGATCAAGCGCAAGGCTCATCAGCCCAGCCGCAGGATGCAGACCCAGCTCAACCGGGGGGAGGGTCGTGGGAATCTCGCCCGCACCGTGTTCCACGGTAATCGCGGGGAGGTGCGCGAGCGCTTTAGACCCGGCATGGAGGATCAACTGGGGGCGCTGGGGTTCGTGGTCAACACCATCGCCTTCTGGAACTCCCGCTACATGCAGGCCGCCCTAGAAATGATCGAGGCCCAGGGGGACGAGACCAGAGAGGAAGATGTGGCCCGCCTATCCCCGCTGAAGTTCGCGCACGTCAACATGCTGGGGTGCTACCACTTCGAGCTGGACGAGAGCACCAGGGGCGGAGACCTACGACCCCTGAGAGACCCCGAGAGCCTAGGTGTGCTCGACTCCATCTGGAAGGATTAGGCCTGTCTAGGACTGATAAAATGAGCCAAGGGTGACGCTATTCGCACCAACTCTAGTGGAACCCCATACTAGACTTTTTTCAGTCAGTCCTCTTAGATCCACGAAATCCTGATACCCTCTGTCAAAGCGGTGCTGGCCGAGGCGGGTGTTCGCGTCAGGGCCGTCTAAGACTTTTTAGCGTGGGAGCGCCAACATGACAGAGATCCTCACCCTTACCCCGGAGATGATGGTCGTCCTGGGGCTGCTCGGGCTGACCATTGTGCTCTTCGCTTTTGAGATACTGCGAGTCGACGTCGCTGCCGTCCTGGTGATGTTGCTGCTCGGCCTGCTGACCCTGATACCGGGTCTAGAGGGGCTTGCGGATCGGCAGCAACTCTTCGCCGGCTTCGCCAGTAGTGCAGTCATCTCTATTATCGCGGTTATGATCATCGGTGCGGGCCTGGACAAGACCGGGCTGATGAGTTCTTTCGCCTCGTTCATTATGAAAGTTGGGGGGAGCACCGAGCGACGCATTATCCCACTGGTCTCGGGTTCGGTAGGTATTATCTCGGGCTTCATGCAGAACGTAGGCGCCGCAGCGCTGTTCCTACCTGTGGTCTCCCGCATCTCTGTGCGCACGCACCTGCCGATGTCGCGCCTGGTTATGCCAATGGGTTTCAGCGCCATCCTCGGCGGTACGCTGACTATGGTCGGCTCGAGTCCGCTAATCCTGCTAAACGATCTGCTGCCAAAAGGTATGGAGCCCTTCGGGCTCTTCGACGTCACGCCTATCGGTGTGGCCCTGCTGGCGACGGGTATCCTCTACTTTGTGCTATTCGGGCGCCTAGTGCTACCGGCAGTCGAGACCAAGGGGGCCAAGGCCGAGGACACCATGGCCTATTTCGCCCGAGTTTACGGCCTGACGTACCAACTCCGGGAGATGCGGGTACCGCAGGGTTCAAGCCATATCGGGCAGACGGTCGGCGAGCTCGAGCGCACCCACCGGGTGCGCATCGTTGCGAGCAGCAAGGCTGGCGACCTGCGTGTCTCGCCACATCGAGATACCGTCATTGAGGCAGGTATGGACATCGCGGTGATGGGTAAGGACGCGACGCTGTCGGCCTTCGCCGCAGCCGGCGGCCTCGAGGTGGAGCCGGTGCTCGAGGCCTTCGCAGACGCCCTTGCCCACACCAGAGCCGGCGTCTCCGAGGTTGTGTTGCCGCCCAACTCCTCACTCATCGGCAAGACTGTGCGCGAGCTCTGGATGCGCAAGACCTACGGGCTCTCGGTGCTGGCCATCCATCGCGGCGGCGAGACGATTTCTGAGGGCGTGCGCGACCTGCCCTTGCAGGCCGGCGACACCCTGGTGAGTTACAGCCGCTGGGAAGCGCTTGCACGCCTGGAGCAGAACCCCGACTTCGTGGTCGTTACCACCGAGTACCCGCACGAGGAGCTGCGCCCGCAGAAGGTTGGCTCTGCCCTCGTTTTCTTCCTGATTGCACTAGGCCTGATCCTATTCACCGGTCTGCCCCTCGCCATCTCGCTGCTGGTTGGTGCGGTCGGCATGATCATTACTGGTGTGCTCACCATAGACGAGGCTTATCAGGCGGTGAGCTGGAAGACAGTCTTTCTGTTAGCGAGCCTGATCCCGTTGGGGGCGGCTGTACAGGACACTGGCACCGCCGCCTGGATCGCGCAGGAGATCCTGCGTCTGCTGGGCGACGTCGAGCCCTGGGTGATGCAGGCGGTCATCGCCGTGCTCGCCACCTTTTTTACTCTGGTGATGTCCAACGTCGGCGCTACCGTGCTGCTGGTGCCGCTCGCGGTCGGCATCGCCCTGGCGGCACAGGCCCAGGGCATCGCTGCCGACCCGCGCGCCTTCGCGCTCACGGTCGCGATCGCCAGCTCGAACTCTTTCATCATCCCGACGCATCAGGTCAACGCCCTGTTGATGGGCCCCGGTGGCTACCGGGTCAAGGACTTCATGCGGGCCGGCGGCATCATGACCGTGCTGTTCCTGGTAGTGAGCCTGGTGATGCTGAACCTCGTGTTCTAGCCTGAATATAGGAAACGTCAACCGCCCTAAGATGAACAAGCGCACCATGTTTGGCCGGGCCGGCTTCGCTTTGCTCAGAGCGAAAGCGCTGTACAGGACATGATTCCTACTTCGACAAAAGTGCGGGTCCACAATCAAAACGCCCTTGACATTTAGGCTTTACGGAGGCGAAGGCGGAAATTTCGGTAAGGTAAGCGGTGGGTCGCCTCACGCCGTCCTGTGACCCTGATCGCCGCTATCGTCCTGAGGGTTAGCACTGATTGTCTGGGGCTGCTTGATCTCACTTCTCCAAAGATGAGACTACACCTCTAACAGCTTGACTGCCTGCTGGTATGCGTGTTTAACCGCATCCAGCGAGAGGTGCTGGTAGATTCCAGACTCTTCTTGCTGGTATGCCCAGAGAGGAGCTGAACCTGGGCGTCAGAGAGTTTCTGCCCGGTAAGAAAGGTCAGCATCTGGTGTCGGAAGATTCGCCACGGCACTAGGGCTGGGCACGGCGGACGCAGAGTCAATTTTGCGGCGCTTCGCGCGCAATAATGTGCAGCACCCGACATACAAGGCCTTATGCGAACTGGGCAAGGCGCTCAAGACCATCTTTCTATGCGATCACTTGCGGCTGGAGTCCCTACGCCGTGAGATTCACGAGGGCTTGCAGGTCATCGAGAACGGGAACAGCGCAAACAGCTTCATCTTGTACGGTAAGGGCGGTGAGTTCACTAGCAACAAATGTGAGGATCAGGAAGTCCTGATGCTCTCACTGCACCTGCTGCAAATCTGCCTAGTCTATATCATAAAGTGGCAGCATGTGAATCCATATGGGACGTTTACCTTGGATATGAACGTGGGTCTGCCCCTCAAGGAACTGGCCTGAGCGAGCTACTTTGCCGAGATTTCGACCTTCGCCCCCTTAAGGCCAAAGAGCATGGCAGCCAGCATGATGGCCAGGACTCCAACCGTAATAAACACGGTCTTCTTCATACTTTAGATTCTAGGTGCAGAAGGCTCGGTGGTTTGTTCTGAAAAACTCATCTTTGGTCAATGGTTTCTGGTGGTAGGTGCAGGGGGCCAGAACGGCTACCCCAGCGCCCGCCGGTAGCTTTTGGTGACCTGCTTGAGTCGTTCTTTAGCGAACATTTATCCACAGAAAATACGCGCCTATGGCAACAAGGACCCAGATACGAAAGTCAACTCGTCTTGCCCTCCTCCATAACCGGGTCAAAAATAACAACCAACCCGGTTGGGCTGAGTATTCCAGCTTCAATCTGGACAGGGAACCTAATGTGCCCTGAGAAACAGCTCCATGCAACGTCTTTAGCTCTTTTTTTGCCCATAAACGAACCTTTCCATGTTTAGCCTGTGTTTTTGCTAGCTCTGTAAAACCTGGGCCGGTGGTAATAACAATGGCATGTTTGGCCTTGTAAACCCTCATAGAACCTATAACTTGCTGTACGCTATCGTTACCGACGTTTTTATTTGGGTAGTGCTTAACCTGGATGGCAAAAACCTCGCCATTTGGATCCGTGGCAATAACATCGGCACCAAAGTCTGCCTTTTCCGGAGTAGCATAGGCAGTCGAGCCTGGAACCCTGCTAAACATTTCTGCAACAATACGTTCCACTTCTGCTGGGGAAGAAGGGATAAGCCGCTTTTTGAAAAAGTCTTCAAAGCTGTTTGGATCGTAGCTCTTCGTATGTTCAAATCGGGCACTCAATTATTGTCTACTCACATACCATATACAAAGCGGAGGGACTTCATGTTCAGAAAATTGTTTTACCTGCTCGCTCCATTCCTTGTACTGCTCCTGACTGCCTGCCCTGCACCAGGAACTCCAGCACCACCCGCCCCCGTAGGTGCAACCCTGATTCAGGCTACCCCGGGCTATCTATCTTTCCCAGGTACTAGTACCGCAACTCTGGCGTTGAGTGCTGATGGCTCCTGGACAGCCCACACCGATCAGGGCTGGCTCCAGATTAGCCCGGCCTCTGGGAGTGGAAATACCACGGTAACCATCACGGTCAACCGCGCTGGCATGACCCCAGGCCATTATGCCGGAACCGTACTATTCAGAGGCGGCGCAGCCAGGGAGACTGTTACCGTCTATATGCGATTTCCCAGCTTATCGGGCAGTATCAGTGGTCCTCAGCACCAGTTACGGCCAGGAGCGCTGGGAACAGGCATGACTAATACCCTGACACCGGGAACTTATGTGCCGGGCCAGGTTCTGGTCAAACTTGAACCCGGTATGGTGTCGCTGGAACAGGGCCTCATCTCCAAACAGACGCTAACCCTGCCCCAGGTGAGCATACAGGCCCTGGGAATAAGCGCAGCCGCGCTTGCTACTGCCCATGGTCTTAGCGTGATTAGCGTACTGAGCCCTGAGTTTCCAGTCTTCAAGCTGGACACCCGGGGCCGGTCGGTGGCTGAGGTCATCCGGCTGCTCGAGCTGGATGGCCGGGTACGTCTAGTGGAACCCAACTGGATTGTCCGGCCCCTTGCAAGAACTCCAAACGATACCCACTATGCGCTACAGTGGCACTACCCTGCCATAAGACTGCCGCAAGCCTGGGCTCTGACCGAGGGAAGCGGCGAGGTCACTATAGCAGTGCTGGACAGTGGAGTAGATACCACACATCCAGACCTGGCGACCAGACTTCTCCCTGGCTACGACTTCATAACCAACAGCACCAGTATGACCGACCCAGACGGGCACGGCACCCATGTTACTGGAACAATAGCAGCTGCCAGCGACAATAACCGGGGAGTAGCAGGGGTAACCTGGCGTAACCGGGTGCTTCCGGTACGGGTGCTGGGCACCGGGGGTGACGCCTTTACCCTGTGGCGAGGAATTCTGTACGCCTCCGGGTTTTGCGTACGCAACAGCGCCGGTACAGAGGTCTGCCCCCCAGCCAGGGCCAGGGTAATCAATATGAGCCTGGGTATATGGGATCCGAACAACCCGTGTGGAAGCCAGCCCCGCAGCGCGATAAACAGCGAGGCTCTGGCCTGGGCCGCAAGCCACGGGGTTACCCTGGTAGCTGCGGCAGGTAATAGCAACTGTAGCTTTGCCTTCTACCCCGCCGCCGACCCTACTGTTATTGCTGTTGCGGCTACCGACCGCAATAACACCAGGGCCCCTTACTCTAACCGTGGGCCTGAACTCTGGATCGCTGCTCCTGGAGGAAATACGGGGGCGCCATTTGGCGTTACCGGCGGTGTTCTTTCGACGATACCTGGTGGTAGCTATGAGTTTTTCCAAGGCACCTCTATGGCCTCACCTCACGTAGCCGGGGTAGTCGGTTTGATGCTGGCGGCCAACCCTGATCTGACCCCCTTAAATATCAGGCTGATCCTGTCGGCCACCGCTACTGATCTAGGAACTCAGGGCTGGGACTCACTCCATGGTTTTGGTCTGGTCAATGCCGAAGCGGCTGTACAGGAGGCGCGAGACCGGCTCAGGGCTCATTTCTCCGACTTCACGGTACGCCTGCTTTCAGGAAATACTGTAGTGGCTGAAGCCAGGGTTGATGCGGGCGGCAATTTTACCCTACCCAGTGTCTCTGCTGGTAGCTACACCCTCGTAGCTGGAAATGACCGCAACCGCAACGGTCAACTGGGGGATCCCGGAGAGTTCTTTGGTTCGAGGACACTTACCATAGCCTATGCTGGTGATGTAAGCGGGCTTGGTCTGAATGTGCAGCCGCGGTAGGTTACACCTGGCCAAGCTGATCGGGATAAGCGCTATCGTTACAGATAGTGATACGCGTATTTGTAGCAGTTCCGCCATTCGTCTTTCAAGGGGATCTAGATCCAGCTGCCGTCCTGATGCAGAGCTTCGGGTGCTGCTGGCCAGGACGCTACTGGTTTGTTTTTTGGTTTCTTGGAAGCAGCTTTTAGCACGGGGATTGTTCGGTGGCCTGTCTGGTCTCATTTGATAGGGCCACTCGCTGTCGCGCATACTTGTGGCCTTCTGGCCTTTTCTAAAGACCACCCGCCTAGCACGGCCTGGCTCAGTTACCAACCCGATTTCCGAAAGAGCCAGATAACTTGGCCTTGGCACGGTCTTGCAGAGGTGGCCGGGGTCGGGTTTGCTGGCTTAGAGGGTTAGGCTCTCTCGCCCGGTATAGCCAACATGGCTTCAATGTCCTGGCCCAGCCTGCGGAAGTGAGCGGGGTTCAAAGTAAGCAGCCGGTCGGCCCGTGCCCTGAGTGCAGCCCGGGCAATCAGCCCGTTGTACACTGCTGCGCCTGACTGGCCCAGCCTCTTTAGCCGCAAAACCGCCCGGTAGTCGGCTGTGCTCAGGGCGATGGTCTGGAAACGCCAGAGGTTCTCCTCGGTAAGCTGTAAGGCCGTGCTGGGAGGTATGGGTAGGCGCAGGGGCAGGTGGGTCAGTGCTGTGTAAACCTCGGCCAGGTGTGGGTAACTACCACGCCCTGGGAGGGTGCCTTCGAGGGTCTGCTGGAGCCCAGGCCGCGGTGTGGGCAGGGTGCGACTCCATCAAGGTTGTGATGCGGAGCGAGGTATCAAAGAAGAGCCTCAGCGGGAGAGTTCGTCCAGGCCTTCTTCCCGCAACTGGTTTGGGGCCTGGCCGAGGTCGGCAGTAGCCTAGCTTTCAACTACCAGGACTTGTCCCTTCCGGCGCAAAGGGCGCAGGGTATGGGGCTGACCGCGGCCTGGCCTAACCCCGCACCCACTTCCACACCGTGCTGCTGGATATCCCGTACTTCCTGCCCAGGCTATGGGTGGAGGCTCCGGTCTTCTGGTACTCGGCCAGGATGGTTGCCCGCAGGGCTGGGTTGCCGGGTGGTCCGGGCTTCAGGCGGGGAATGTAGTGATTGCACTCCACACGCCTGTTTCTGCGGCTTTTATTTAGACCCTCAGCGTGAATGCACCTGTACTCCCGGTCAGAGAGTACGCTACCAGGGCCGGATCAGCGGGCCTCTGCTGGACCGGTTTGACCTGGTGGTGGAGGTGCCGCGTCTGACCCCGGAGGAGCTATCACGGGCTGCTGAAGGAGAGTCCACTGCTATAGTCAGGGCAAGGGTGCTGGCGGCCAGGGAGCGGATGGTAAGGCGGCAGGGCAGGCTGAATAGTGAGCTCTTGGGTAGAGGCCTGAGGCAGCAGACCCTGCTCTCCCCTGGTAGCGAGGCCT
>JBGFRI010000002.1:0-44071 GCA_041695225.1 Deinococcota bacterium | reverse complement strand
GTGGCCTGCATGCGCAAGCTCTTGGTGATCCTAAACGCCATGCTTCGTTCCCATACTGCCTGGCAACACCCTCTTGTGCTCAGTCCCGCTACTTGACATTCAAGACGGTTGCTTCGACCTTGGCCCGGTCCAGTTTGTGGAAGCTGAGCCCAGGGCGGGCCGGGTTCATCTGCAGGTCGAAGGTGGTGGTTTCAACCGCTTTCTGCTACCCGCCCATCAGTCGTGCCAGGCTGGCGGTGAAGGTGTCGGCAATGTCGTCAGTATCTCCAATGCCTTAGCAAAGGTCTGGTAGTCCACCGTCTGGAGCGACACCTGGTTGGGCTCGAGGCGGATCAGCTCGGTTCACTCGGCGCTGGCACACTCGAGGATATCAATCAGCCCTCCGGGCTTTTGTGTGACCTGGTTGTTCTGCACCACGATGCTAAAGCAGCCCTCTCAGCGCCTCCCGCAACCCGGCCGGAGCCTCCTGCAAGGTTGCGCTCAGGTAAAGCGCTTCGAAGCGCGGGAGTTTTAGCTGCTCGATGACGCTCTGTCTGGCCAGGTCGGGCGGCAAGAGCGCGTGAAAGCGGCCCAGTTCCAGAAAGTGTCCGAAGTAAGCGGCCAGCCCCTCGACCTGCGCTCCGACGAGAGCCTGGTTATAAGGCGGCAAGGCCGTCAAGGGGAAGGGCAGGTAAAGACAAAACTCGCTCCAAGCAGCGATTAGAGGCTCTTGTTCGCCCTCGGGCGTAAAGTAGGCGCGCAGAGTAGCCGCCAGCAGGTCACCGTAAAGGTCGCCCCAGAAGTGAAAGAGCCACACGCCCCGGTCGTCGGGGAGGCACGGCATCTGCCCCGTTTGCAGGCCGAGTCGCGCGGCGACGCCCTGGGCTACCTCGAGGGGAATGGCGACCGGCGCAGTGTGAAAGCGCATCATCTCGTCTATGCCGCCCCGCACCGGCTGCACCCCGACCTGGTAGCGATCCTGCCAGGCCACCTCGACCGAGCGCCCGCCCACCAGCAGCGTCTCGCCTTGGCGGCGCGGGCGGTCGCCTCGGCCGATGGGCCTACCACTGTACACGTCGATGATGGTCGCGCCGAGCTCTTCACCGCCGATATTGCTGTAGAGCTCGTGCTCGTCTGAGAGCTCATGGAGCTTGGGCCCGGCGCGCCACTCGCGCGGCCTGCCGGGGGTTAGGTAGCCCGTGGCAGCGAGGTGCTCGAGCACTCGCCGCAGGCCGGCTTCGGCTACTTCGTCCGGGGCGACGCTCCGCAAGTCCGCAAGGCGCAGGCCGCCGGTCGGGCTCTGCTTGAGCAGGCTGAAGACCTGCTGGACCAGCACCGCCGGGCGAAAGTGGTAGCTGGGTGCGCTTGTGGCAACGTCAGGGCGACTCGCCAGCGCCAGCAGCGCCTCAAAGCGGAGCGTCTCGGCCGGTGAGCGGGCGAAACAGAGCACGCGCGTGGTCTTTCCCCGCCGCCCGCCCCGGCCGATGCGCTGCCAGAACGAACTGATGGTCGGCGGTGGGCCGACGAGCGCCACCTCGTCGATGCTGCCGATGTCGATGCCCAACTCCAGCGTCGAACTGCTTACACAGAGCGCCGCGCTCGCCTCGGCGAAGCGGGCCTCGACCTCGCGCCTGAGCCCCGGGTCCAGGTTGGAATAATGCACGAAGACCGGCGCTTCGAAGGTCAAGCTGGCGCGCAAAAAGGTTGCTACCTGCTCGACTTCGTGGCGGGTGTTGCAAAAGACCAGCGTCTTGCGCGCCGCGCGCCGCGAGAGCGCCGCGGCCAAGTCGTCCAAGTCGTATATGGGTACGATGGCAGGCTCGAGGGCCCGCCCGCCCGCCAATTGCACCACGGCAGGATCGTTCAAATAGCGGCTCGCCACGGCTTGGGGCACCCCAACCGTAGCGGAGAGGGCTACGCGCTGCGCTGGGGCACGTTTCGGCTCAGCATAAGCGCGGATCATCTCGAGGCGCCGCAACAAACAGCGCAGGTGGTCGCCGCGCGCGCTGTCGTCGAAGAGGTGGATTTCGTCCAGCACGACGGCTGCTAAGTTGACAAAGAGGCGCGGCGTGCGCGTCAGGAGCGAGTCGGTAGACTCGGGCGTGGTGATGAGGACCGCTGGTGGGCGGCGGTGCGACACCGGCCCGGTATCGCCGCTTTTCATCGCCAGCAAGACGCCCATAGCCCTTAAGGGCGGGGCCAGACGCTCGTAAAGGTCGCGCACCAGAGCCCGCGTCGGGCAGATATATAAGAGCCGCAAGCCGCCATGGCGCGCTCCCAACACATGGCGCTCCAAGAGCGGCGCCACGGCCGCCTCGGTCTTACCCGAAGCGGTGGCTGCCACCACCAGCGTGTCTTGACCCGCTAAAATCAGCGGGATGGCGCGGAGCTGCACCTCGGTAAAGGCGCCGTGGACGGCGAAGAAGGCGGGCCAGGTGTGGGGGAGGCTGGCTTTAAGAGCGCGCGCTTCCATAATGCCGTTTTGGTAGCGCAGCCCGCTTAAGAGCGCGGGAGAGTTTCAGTGCCGGTCAGGCTGAGATGGTGATCGGACGTACACCAGTTCGGCTTGGTGCCGCTGGAGAGGGCGACCACTTGTGCGTGCCACTGATCCCGGCGGTTCAAAAAGGCCACGAAGATGCCAGTATCGAGGAACACCGCATCCTTCACGGCGCGTCACGGTCGTATACGACCCGATCAATGCCGGCGCTGTCATTGGCGTGGCCTTCAAACATCCCGGCAAACACCAGCCACGGCTTCTTGCTCGGCTCTCTCGCGACCGTCTGCTCGAGACTGCGGCGGCAGAGTTCAGCAAACGAGATGCCCTTGCGCCGTGCTACCTCTTTGGCCCGTAGATAAAGTTCATCATCTAAGGAAATTTGCGTCCGCACCATATAATCATGTTAGCATATTCATGATAACGACCGTATTTGTCGGGGAAGACTCGGGTACGTCGGGCACCTGCCGCGACTCCCTGGAATAGCGCGGCGTTTCGGTTGCGGCAGCTACCAGCGGCTCTCTGCACCGCCTCATCAACCTTTCGCAACTGTTGCGGAAGCTCAGGACAGGAGGCCGGATAGACGCTGCGAATGAGCTCGAGCCAAGCGGGTAAGGAGTGAATGGTTGAACCGGACTTCGCGCCTCATCGAGGGACGGTGGATGTTATCGCGTGAGGAGCGGATGTTAGTTATAGGCCTCGGAGATGTTAAAAATCTCAGCTTCCGAAGTGCTGTTCAGCGCAGCTGCTGCCGTAGCTCCTCAAGCATCTCCGCTACCTGGTAGTCCGGGTAGAGGTAGAGCAGGTCGTAAAGCTCGACGGCTAAGCGCACCACCCCGCGGATGCTCAGCTTGCCCATACGCATCCCTTGCGCCAGGTGCTCGGCGGCGGCGTGGTGGATCTGGCCCTGGCGCTCGCCGGGCTCGTAGCCATAGGCCTGGGCGTGGTAGCCCTGCAAGGTCTGCAGGAACTGCCCGATCTCCTGAGGGGTGTGGTGGGGATTTAGCTCCAGTATTTGCTCGGACGTAAGCCACGCCTCAAGGGGCAAATTATTGTCGCCGCGGGTCACAGTAAAGAGGAAAAAGAGCGCCTGATCTTCGCCGTAGGCAAGCGGATAGTCGCACCGGCGGTGCTGCGGGAAGGCGCTGTCGCGCAGGCGATCTTGCCGCTCTTGCAAGGCGGCGTAGATCACCGCACCGAAAAAGAGACCGGCCTTGGGGCGCTGTTGAGCCGTGAGTAGCGAATAGCTCTCGGCTTCGTCGATCAGCACACAGAGCCCGCTGTAGTTGCAAAGCCGCGCCAGAACGCTCAGGCCGCTCAAAAGGTAGGCCATCTGCCGGGCATTGTGGCCCACCTGGTAAAGGCTTGGGAACTTCTGCCCCGGCGGCACGAGCCTGGCCATCCCATTGGTGCGGCGCCCACCCGAGAGCCAGGCCTGCCAGGCCTTGCGCTGCCTGGACTCGGCAAAGGCGGTCAAGGCGAGCTGCAAGGGGTCGAGTGAGAGGGCTGCGCGCGCCGCCAGCTGGTCGCGCACACGATGGTCGGCGGCCTCGAGCAGCGGACCAAGGCCCCGTTCATCGCTGTCGGGGTAGCGCAGGCTGCTTACCAGGCTGCGGTAGATGTCGAAGGCGCGGTGGGGGGGCAGCTCCAACAGGTCCAGGCTGGTCTTCGCCACCAGAAAGTTGCGCTCCAGCGCTTCCTCTGCCGCAAGCTCGACCAGGTGGCTCTTGCCGTAGCCGTATTCGCCGATGATGGCGCGCACTGCGCCACCCTTCGCATGGGCTTCGTTCAAGGCGGCCTTCAGGTTCTCACGCTCCTTGTCCAGACCTACGGTCAGCTCGCGCACGTGGGCCGATGGCGCGACGCCGAAGCGCAGCGCCTCGATCAGGCTGCGCGACTCGAAACGGCCTTTGGGCAGCGGGGCCGCCGGCACCACAGGGATAGGGGCGATGGCTGTCGCGGCCTCGCTTTGCCCGTTGAACTCCTGCCTTGGTCGGCGAAAGCGCAGGCCGCTGTCAAAGCGCACCATCCACTCACTGCCGCCCTTGTAGACGGCTACTATCTGGCCGCGGCCGTAATGGGGGTGTTCGACACGCTCGCCGATCATCACTAGTAGGGTGGCGTCGGGGCGCCGTGCAGCTCGTCGGCCTGGCCCCGTACCAAGGCGACGGCCTCGTCTTCACTCAACAGGCGCTCGCCCGAGGCGTGCTGGCGGGCCAGCTCGGTAACGAAGGCCTTGACGAAGAGGCGGCGGTGGCTGATGTCCAAAAACACGTCGCGTGCCACGTTGGCTAAAATGGTGGCGTTGGCCTGCTGGGTCTTGGCGTCTAAGCTGGCGCCAAAGGCCGTCTCGAAGATGGGGACCAGCTTTGCGCCGATGGCGAGCATCAATTGGTCTTCGTTTAAGTCGAGCTGGTCGAGGTGAATCTGCGGGCTGAAGTGGTTGACCCGTGAAAAGCGGCCCGGAGCACGAAGGCGCTGCTGCAGGGCGGGGTAGCGCGGCACCACGTCGCTCAAGAACTGGGGCGGCACGGCGTAGACGAACATCGCGCCGGGCAGATCGCCCTGGCAGCGGTCGATGACCTCGCGCAGGTTGTCGGTGGCGAGCCTTTCGGCCTTGCCACCGATGCTGGCCATGCGGTCTACTTCGTCGAAAAGGAGTAACAGGCCGCTGTAAGAGAGCGCCCGGACCACCTGCGCCAGCGAGCGCAGCATGCGAAAGGCGTTGGCCTTGCTGATCTTGCCGGTGACACCGACCTCGCGCAGGATTTTGGTGTCGTCGGGGCTGGTGTCTTCGGCCAAAAGCCAGCGAGAGAGCGATTCCAGGCGCTCCTGCTGGCTCCGTACCAGCGCCTCGAAATAGGCCAGCACGGCCGCCTGATAGACCGGGCTGTCTATCGTGGTGGCCTCGAGCGTGTCCACCAGGCCGCGGTAGTTGGGGTGCGAGAGCGTCTCCAGGCTCAGCTTGCCGACAAAGCGCAACAGGCTCCCCTCCAGAAAGCGAGGCAGGCCGTACTCGTCGCTCGCGGTCTCAGCTTCTTCGTGCCAGATGAGGTTCCTGGCCACCGCGGCGTAGACCAGCTTCTGGTCGTTGTAGGGCGTCTCGATGGGGCTTAAGTTGACCTTGACCACGGCAAAGCCCCGGCTCCAGGCGAGGTCGCGCAGGCAGTAAAGAAAATGCGACTTGCCGCTACCGTAGTCGCCGACGACCAGCTTGAAAGCCGCTCCGCCGTCTTGCAGGTACGAGGAGAAGTAGTACTCGTCGAGCGCTTCGACCAGCGAACGGTTGCCGACGTTGAAGTGTTGTACGCCACGCTCGGGCGGGATGCCGGCGGCGCCGAGCGTCTCGATAATGTGGCGGGCGAGCGGTTGGCTGAGCGTCATGAGGTCTCACTCATCCGGCGACCTCCTCGAAGGTGAGGTCGGAGTAATACGCCCCCTCGAGCGGCCCGGAGGGCACCCAGACGCTGCGGCTGGCCTGTTCGGCCTGGCTCTTGGTGGCGACGCCGAGGAGCAGGCGGTAGCGCCTCCCTTCGACCGTCGCCGTCGGCGAGGCTTGCGCCAGCGCCAGATCGCGCACGAAGTGCGGCCGCGGATAGTCTTTGAAAGTGCTGCGCGAGGGGGCGTTCCAGAAACGGGCGGACTGGCGGTTCAGGGTCATCTTGCTGTAGGTTTCAACCAGGTTGAGGCGGCCGCCGCGCGGCTGGCGGGAGCGGCTGGTAAGCTCGCCGGCCCAGGTCTGGTAAAGCTCCGCTAAAAACGCCTGCGGGTCGGTGGCGCGCCCCTGCACCTCCCGCTTTTGCTGCTCGAAGGCCTTGATGATGGCGCTGAGCGATAAGGAGAGCGGCCTGGTTAGGGCCTCTTTGCCGTAAAACCACTGGGCCTTGCGCGCGGCGATGTCGATATTGAGAACGAGCTCTTCTACGATCAAAGTCGGCGGGCGGCCACCTACAGCGATGCCCTGCGCCGCGAAGCTCTCCCTTAAGTCTTTAGCGAACTCGAAACTTAAGGCCTCGAGGGCCTTGTGCGTTTCGGCCCGGAAGGCCTCGGTGGCCGCTTTCAGCTGCCCGTTGTCTAAGCGCTCGGCAGCTTGCTCGAGCTTTAGCAGCGCCTTATGCATCGGCAAAGCGTCGGGCCTCTCCTCGCCGGCCAGCTTAAGCGCCCGTTTAAGTGCGCTGCTGGCCTCGCGCAGGGACTTAAAATGCGGCTCCAAGAGCTGCTGGGCGCTTTGCAGTTGAGTCACGACTTCCAGGTTCATCTAGCACCTCCGCTAGAGCAGTCTCTCGCGACCGGTCGGGGTAGAAGTGGCATCGGCACCAGTGTATCGTCAGCGGAGCAGTGGAACAAGCACCCCAAGCGCGAGGTAATAGACTTTACTCCATAGCGCGGAGTTCCTCTCGTATCTTCTCTGCCACGTACATCTTCAGCAAGGACTGATACGGAACGTCGCGCTTGTTCGCCAGCACCTTGAGTCTCTCGATCATCGGCTGAGGAAGCCGAATTGAGATGGTCCGCGTCGTCGGCCGCAGATTCGGCAAGCGCATGTCCTCTGCCCGCCGCCAATCTATGTAGTCGGCCGAATCATGGGCGGCCCAGAACTCACGCTCCTGCTCCTCATTCTCGAATGCTGGGATTACCTTCTTCCTGCGCACGCTCATACTCCTTTCGCTCACGCCTGCTCATCTCCCGTGCAGAGACCACCCGGATTAGCCTCCCACGTATGGTGAATACGACAAACAGCCTTCTCCCTGCCTCGGTCTGCCCCAACGCGTAGTACCGGGACTCCTTCTGCGAGTGCTTCTCGTCCCTGGCCACGAACAAGGGTGCTTTGAAGAATACCTCCTCGCACTCACCCGGACTGACCTGATGGCGTTCCCATATCTTCTCCGCGTTAGCCCGATCCCACTCAAAGCCGGTACATGCAAGCAGGGCATCCGGCAGCTCCGCCATGTCCTATGTATACATCCAATATATACTGTTGTCAAGACCCCATTGGGGAACGGCGTTGGGCCGAGAACGTAGCGGATCATGAGCTCGCACGAGTCAGCTAAAGTCACAACCTACCCCTGTGCCCCGCCTCGCACGAGCACCATGCCGACAAGCGCTGCGACGACCCCGGCGAGTTGTACCCTGCGTGTTGGCACCGGGCATCTCATGGGCTAAAGCGATGGCGACCTGCAAATGCTAACGTTGCCGCATATGCCATCATGAGGCCGAGGATCACGAGAATGGCTCCATGACCATGTGCTAAATTCAATGTCGATCCTGAAACGGCTGGTCCGACCACTCCCCCGAGCGTATAGCTGGATGCAATCAGAGCCATGCCCATTCCCTTCATTCCTGCTCTGAGCGTCGATCCCGCTTCGATGACCGCGAGCGTATTTAATCCCGCGGCGCCCCCTCCAAAAATGAACAGGCTCACCGCCACCACCGATGGTAAGCCGATCGCCGTCATGAGCAATATACCGCCGATGATGACCAAGGACAGACAGAGCACCTGACCAACGCGAAAACTCCATCGGTCGGCAATCCAGCCAAGCGGCATTTGAAGGACAGCTCCGCCGAGGCCGAACACGCTGAGAAGAACCAGTGCCTGCGCTTCGGGGTAGTGGAAATTCATCAGGTAGAGTGGCAACAGCGCCACCATCGCCGGTTCGATATACCCGGCTGCCAGGGCTGCCAGCAGGGCCAGCAGCAGTATCCGAAAAACCATGAAGATATATCTTTCAGTATCGCTTCGTTCCTCGCCGGTCTCAGCGGCCGACACCTGCGGTCCGAACGCGAAGGATACGAGTGCTAGGGCCAGAAGGATTATATAGCCGATCAGCGCGGCGGTATAGTTTCCATCGCTCAGTATAATCAGCAGCGGACCGATCGTGGCGGAGAGGCCCAACAGGGTTTCATGGGTGCCGATGGCCCGTCCTCTTAGCTTTTCTGGAACCGTTTCAACGATCCAGGTATCACAAACGACCCACCGGAGGGCCAGTCCCGCCCCCATCAAGAGAGAGGACGCGACCGTTACAGCCGTGGACTGCGAAAGGAGCAGCAAGGTCACCGCCACGATTGAGACGACCGCCCCCGCCTGGCCTGTCGATCGTATTCCGAGGCGTTTTATCAAACCAGGCACCAGCGGCGCCAGGACAAGGACAACGACCCACTGACCTGAAAGAATAATTCCTATCGCCCAGGAGGGGTAGTCCGCCCGTGCCAGGATAAGCGCCAGAAGCACTGGATAGCCGGCGATTTGAACGATCTGCATCAGCAAAGAGCCGAGGTAGATGAAGACGATTCCTTTGCCTACGGCCATAGCCATATATCTCCAGCACCATGCAGCGGGTACTTGAAACCATCTGGGGTAATAATTTCGACCGACAGATGCGTTAGATGATCAGTTGCAAAATGGGCCTTCCATCCTGCGACAATTCTCGGTGTGTGAAGTGCCGGCATATTCTGTGCAACAGAGTGTGTGTGCATTATCCAGCCCCTTCAAGACGAAGCGCTGACCCGGGCAGCGCCTATTCACCATAGCTCTTTAAGTTATCTGTAGCAAGTACGCACATAAATGTGTTGTAGTATCATTTTGTATACTAAAAGGAGGTTGCAGATGGCGAGGTCGTTTATCAAAGGTGGCTATCATTGCGAGATGGAGGTTACGCTCGAGCTCATCGGCGGGAAGTGGAAGCCACTGATTCTCTACTATCTGTTTGGCGGCACCCTGCGTTTCGGGGAGCTCAAGCGCCTCCTGCCCCATGTCACCCAACGGATGCTCACCCGTCAGCTGCGGGAACTCGAAAGGGACGGGCTCGTTCGTCGCGAAGTGTTCAAGGAGGTGCCGCCGCGTGTCGAGTATTCCCTGACCGAGTTGGGCTCGAGCCTAAAGCCGCTGATTGAGGCGATGGACGCCTGGGGCGAGGTGTACGTTGCCAGCACCGCACCGCGATCTACGACAGAACCATAGTCGGTAGTGAGTGTCGGGCACAACCACCAGCCAAAAGGGCAATGAAGCCATGAACCAAAGTTGCGCACTCGTACCTGCCAAATTTTTTGCCAGCTTGGAACAACTGGGGAGTTACGCGACTGAAGCGCGTCAGACAAAGAAGCAGTTATCCCAACTCCCTTTGCATCCAGGGCGCAACGTCGGTCAGGTTACGCATTGTCGGAACCGTACTGGCCAGCCAGCCATGAACTATTAGGGGAACCGGATTGCGGGTGTGCTGGGTGTGCCACGACTCTTCGGCATTGCCATGATCGGAAGTGAGCACCAGGCTGGCCTTTGGGCTGGCGTTCAGAAAGCCGTACAGAAAACGGTCTAGTTCTGTAAACCGCTCGTCCAGACTGTTCTGCTGGCGATGAGCCGCGTAGTCGAGCGCCCAGTTTTCCAGGATTGTCAGGTCATGTTCCTGGGCAATCTGAGCAAAGCGCTCACCTTCAGACTGAGGCTCCTGTAAGAAGGCGGGCTGGATGGCCCTGGGGTGCCCTAGGGTCAGAAGCTCGAGTCCCGCCATCTTTGCCGCGAAGCCAAAGGCTGAGAGCAGGCTGCGGCGGCTGTCGCCCACCCTTTCCAGGTATTCCCGCCTATAACCGTTGGCATGCAAAACCCTCAGGCCACTCCGGACTGCCCAGACCTGGATACTGTTCTGCTGCAAAACCATCTGTAGCTTGCTCAGGGGGTGTGGCCCCTGGTGGTAGCCCAGCATCTGGGCAGCGTTTAGCCCGGTAAGCAAAGCCGTCTGGCCGGTTCCCGACTGGGGTAGCCCATCCACACCCAGCCTGGCGTCCAAAACGTGATAGGCCAGACCGTTCTGGCTAAAGGGCTGGCTACTAAACCCGCTGCTCAGGGCGCGTAGAGTGGGCAGATCCAGACGCTCTAGCGGACTTCTGGGATCAGCACAGAGCCCCAGTCCGTCCACAAATAAGAATGCCACCACCAGGGCATTTTGCTCCGTGGCTAAGGAAAGGTCAAATGAGCAGGTAGTAGGGGGCTGAGTCAGGGCTGAGATCTACTTCTTAGTAATGTCGCAGGTCGCAAGTCCCAGGACTGAAGAAAGGCCGAAAGTCGAAGGCCGAAAGCTGAAAGCCAGAAATCTTCAGAAATCTTCATGGATTGGGCGCTTGAAGCCTCGGCCCTCATATTTTCCAGTCTGTTGAGGCGTTAGATCAGCCGGGCTACAGGCCCAGATGTGACCTGAGGCATCCGAGGCTCTTACAGAGTCTGCTCCAGTCACAAGCAACCTGCCAAAACACTAGATGTTGTGAGGGTGGCCAGGGGAAGCATGAGACCGGGAGTCTTTTGGCGAACTTGCAACCTGCGCCACATCCAGGATGGCTTTGCTCGACGCATGATGGTGGGTGAAAGGAGCAATACTATGCCGGTACGTTCAGCCAATGCGGTCTGGAAAGGCACCCTGAAGGAAGGCAGGGGCCACCTGAAGCTCGAGAGCGGGGTCTATGAGGGGCCATACACCTGGGCTTCCCGTTTTGCCCAGGGCAGCGAGACCAACCCCGAAGAACTGATCGGGGCAGCCCATGCGGGCTGCTATGCCATGTTCTTGTCGGCTCTATTGACCAACAACAACACGCCGCCCGAAGAACTTCGCGCCGCCGCCAGGGTTCACCTGGGGGATGGCCCCACCATCACAAAAATTGAGCTCGAGATGGTCGCCAAGGTACCCGGAATCGGGGCGGAACGGTTTCAGGAGCTGGCCCAGGACGCTAAGGCCAGGTGCCCTGTCTCCAAGGCCCTGGCCGCAGTTGCTGAGATCAGTCTGGATGCCCGACTGGCATAAGCACACAGCCCATTTTTGTGCTGACGAACTCTCGTGGGTATCTGCCTGGCACAAATGGACTGGTGCCGATACGGCTGGCATCGCCAGTGACGAAGATCACCAGCCGGCCTGGTAATGTTTTCATAGTGCCGGGTTAATATCTGCGTTATGAACAGAGCGTCAGACTGGCCGAAAATGAAAGGGCCTACTCCATGATTCGGGCGGTTTTGTTTGATGTAGGAAATACTCTCATTCTGGGACATCCCAAATTCTGGCTGTGGCCTATCTTGAAAGCCAGAGGACTGGCCGACAAGGCCGATATAGCGCAACTACCCCGGGCGGTTCGGGACGCCTATGAACATTATACCGAGCACCACATGAGCGCCACCGACGAGGCTACGGCCCTGTCTTTCTGGCGCAGATTTCACTGGGAGATCATGAGCGGTATAGGGCTGGGTGATTATGCCGATGATGTAGCGGACTATCTCAAGGAGAACTGGAAAAGTCCGCAAGTGTGGCCGCTCACGCCAGGAGCTAAAGAAGTGCTGGCAGAACTTCGGGAGCTAGGTTTCAAGCTGGGGGTGGTATCCAACTGGGACTGGACCCTGCCAGGCGTTTTGCAGGCTACTAACCTGGCCGACTTCTTCGACTACGTAGGGGTTTCGGCGCTGGAGGGCGTGGCCAAACCCGATCCACGCTTTTTCGAGATTGTGCTGAGCAAGCTGCGGGTTGAGCCTCAGCAAGCTATTCACGTTGGCGACTCGGACGACGATATAAAGGGCGCAATGGCCGCTGGGGTTCGGCCTATACTTTTTGACGCCTACAAGCAAAACCCCAACGCTATCGGCGATCTGGCCTGGGTGGTTGAATACGCTACCGGCAAGGTGAAGTGATCATAGGCCCATACCCTTGACGTGCGGCCGCAGAACCTAAAGACTGGCCTTCATGAGCATCCGCAAAGCTATCTGGGGCGATAACTTTGAGCCCATCGAGCAAAGTCTGACCGAGGTAGACCCCCATCTGTATGCTTATATCCGCGATTTCGCCTACGAAGAAGTTCTGGCCCGCCCTGGCCTGGACCTTAAAACCCGTGAACTGCTGGCCATTACCAGCCTGATTGGTCTGGGGGCTCCCAAAGAGCTGGCCACCCACCTGGAGGGGGCTTTACGAAACGGCGCCAGCGAACAGGAAGTGCGAGAGACCATTATCCAGTCGGCTTTGTTTGTGGGTTTTCCCAATGCACTGGGGGCGATGAAAACTTTCCAGGCGTTGCTGCGTAAGCGCCAGGCAGCGGGGGAGTGATGCTCACTAATGTGCTGGTGCTGCCGCTGAATCGGCCTCGGCATAGAAGCCGGTAGCCGATAGCTGATGGCCGATAGCAGTAACGGCTTTTAGCTATCCGGTATTAGCTATGAGCTATTAGCCACTACAACCAAGATAACCTGGCGATAGGGCTGGCGGAGGAACTAGGATCCGATTTGACTTTTGCCGGCAGCCTGTGCTAGTCTTCATTGTCCCCTAAAACCAGCCGGTTTCAGCAGGACATTAGGAGTAGTAGGATGAACAAAGGTACTGTCAAGTGGTTCAATGCGGAAAAAGGTTACGGCTTTATTGCCCAAGAAGGCGGCCCCGATGTGTTTGTGCACTTCACTGCCATCCAGGGTCAAGGCTTCAAGAGCCTCAACGAGGGGGATCGCGTAGAGTTCGAGATCGAATCTGGCAAAAATGGCAAGGGCCCGCAAGCCAAGAATGTAAAAATAGCCTGACCGTTCCGCAACCTAAAGCTCCCCGGCATGGGGGGCTTTTTTGTACTGGGCCTGTAACTACTCAGGAGCCAGGAGCCAGCATTCAGGAGTCAGAATGAAAAGGTACCCAGCCAGGCATTTTCAAGATTTGATTGTTTGGCAAAAGGCTCATCAATTTGTTTTATCATAGTATCGTCTTAGCGGTAGTTTCCCATTTGTTCGCTGGGGTTTCATACCCCGCCCACATACTCCTGCCTGGGTCTGCCGTATACTGACTCTATTCACACCCCTAAGCAGCCAGGAGTGCCCATGACCGAAGAACAACACCTGCGAGAGTATACCAAGGCCCTTAAGGCCCGACTGCCTCGCCACTTTTTCGAGCCGGTTCCGGCCCGCCTGATCTATTTGCCGGTATTTCTTCTCCTGTTTGGTCTGTGTGTATGGGGAATTGTCGCCACGCCCTATGTGTTGCTCAAGCTGCTGCTCTCATTTGGCGTCGGCTACTCCTTTATCGGCCTGGGGTTCCTGGCCCACGAGATTTTGCATGGCGCGGTGACCAAGAACCCCCTGGTGCGGTCGGTCGCCGGAACCATCGCCTTTATACCTCTGATGGTGGGAGCCAGACTATGGCGCAGGTGGCACAACGTCCAGCACCACTCCCATACCCAGCACCCCGAGGATGACCCCGACGCAATGGGGGCGCTGGAGTCGGCAATCCAGAAGCCCATTGTAAAGTGGATGTTCCGTCAGGTTCCTGCACTGCGCAGCTTTTTCCTCTTTTTCTCTTTCACTTTCTGGTTTAGCCTGCATGCCCACATGATGTTTTGGCGCTTTCTGCCCGGCTTCAAGCCGGCAGAACGGCCTGTCGTGGTTTTTCAGGCGGTTTTGCCGGTGCTGGTCTGGCTTTTGGTATTGCTCTGGGTAGGGCCATTTAACTTTTTGTTTGTCTTTGTGTTTCCCTGGCTGATGGCCAACTTTATCGCCATGAGCTTCATTGCCACCAACCACCTACTCAACCCCATTACCGAGACCAACGACCCCCTGATTAACAGCCTGACGGTGCGCAACCCCGGTTGGCTCGAGTGGCTCAGCCTGGGCTTTGGCTACCATATTGAGCATCATGTTTTTCCTGCCCTTTCCCCTAAATATGCCCATGCGGTCGCGCAAAAAATCAAAGAACTCTGGCCCCAGCGCTACAACGAACTGCCCCACTGGAAAGCTCTGTATTATCTGTGGAAAACCCCTCGCCTCTACCGTGACCACCGCAACCTGATCGAGCCCACCACCGGCCACGTGTTTGGAACACTAGGGTTTGGGCTGGATGACAGCAAGATCAAGCCGAGATCAGCCAGGCAAAGGATGGGACAAAAGGGGTCTTAGAGAGCAGGGAAGAAGCAGATGCGATTGACCACCCGCGGCTAGCTGTCAGGCTACCGCTTTTTGCACAGACTCAGTAGCGTTAGGCTAGTCGCAGGTCTCAAGTCTCAGGTCGCAGGTCTTTTTGACATGCGACTTTTGACATGTGACATTCGTTGAGGACAGGCATCAAGCCAGCTGCGGCTGGGGCGCCGCGGCCCGCTTGAGCGAGATGCTGAAGACCGACCCCTTGCCGGGCTCGCTTTCGGCCCATACGCTGCCGCCATGGGCCTCCACAATCGAGCGCACGATGGCCAGGCCCAGCCCGCTGCCGCCACGCTCGCGGTCGCGGGCCCGGTCCACCCGGTAGAAGCGCTCGAACAGATGGGGTAGATGTTCTTTGCCGATGCCTTCCCCGTTATCCTCCACCCGCACCACCACCCGCTCGGCCAGATCCAGCACCACCAGGCGAATGCGGCTCGAGTTTGCCTTGATGGCGTTGGAAACCAGATTGGCGATCACCTGATGCAGACGCTCGGGGTCGCCCAGAACCCAGAGGTGTTCGGGTGCATCAACCTCGATAATACCCTCGAAGCTTTTGCCGTACTCCTCTTCAATTTCGTTCAGCACAGTAAAGAGGTGCACTGCGCCCAGCTCTACCTTCCAGCTTCCACCAGTCTTGGACAGCTCGAGCAGATCTCCCACCAGTTTTTGCATCCGCTCGGATTCGCGTTTGATCACCTCGAGGCTTTCGCGCTGCCGATCGGATACCGGGGTGCGCCGGATCAGATAGTTGATATGACCCAGGATGGCGGTCACCGGCGTGCGCAACTCATGCGAGGCGTCGGCCAGAAAACGGCCCTGGGTCTCCCAGGCATTTTCCAGCCTGGTGAGCATCCGGTTGAGCGACCTGACCAGCGAGGCCACCTCGTCGTTGCCCTCGAGCTCGGGCAGCTTTTCGGGTTTGTTGCTAACCTGCTCGGCCTTTTTGGCCACCCATTCCAGTGGTTCCAGGGTCTGCCGCACCAGCCGAAAGGCCAGCAGGCCCCCAAAAACTAGCACCAGAAGAGCGGTGGCGGTGTAGGTACGGGCAAAGTCGGCCAGGGTGCTCTCGATGCCCAGGGTAGACTTGCCGATTAGCAAGATCACCAGCTGCTGGCCCTGCGGAATCCCGGCGATCTCGGTCTGCAGGCGCTCGGCCCGCACCCGCAACGGAATCTGGGTACCATCGGGGCGGATCAGGGTGGTCTGGGTGTAAATTCCGCCCACCCGCAGCACCTCCTGCAAGGCCTGCTCCGAAAGTGTTAAGTTGGCGTTGCTCAACGCCAGCGACCGTGCGATGGGAATGGCGGCCCCCTGCAAGATTTCGCTGGCGGTCGCCTCGGGAAAAGGTATCCAGAGCGCTTGTCCGTAGACCGCCAGAGGCAGCCCCTCCAGGTTGCCGCGCTCCCGTATGAGCCGCTGGGCACTCACCGAGGTCTCGGTCAGCTCACGGCGCAGATTGTCGTAGAGGGTGAACTGCAAAGTGCCGTATACCGAGCCCCCAATCAACAAAAGCGAGAAGGCCAGCAGGGCCAGGGTGAGCAGGGTAATACGGGTGCGCAGGGTCATGGTCTACAGTCAATAGCTAATAGCCTACAGCCAGAGCTTTGCTATTAACTATAGGCTACAGGCCACTGGCTAGTCTTCTCTGAGCACATACCCCACCCCGCGCACGGTGTGGATCAGGCGGCGCTCGCCAGTACCCTCGAGCTTTTTCCGCAGGTAACCAATGTACACGTCCACTACGTTGCTACCCCCCTGGTAGCCCGGCCAGACTTTTTCTTCGATCTCGAAGCGGCTAAACACCTTTCCGGGGCTTTTGGCCAGTAGTTCTAGCAGCTCGAACTCTTTGTTTGAGAACTCGATGCGCCGCCCACCGCGGTAGACCTCGCGGCCTTCCAGGTTAATGATCAGGTCCGAGACCCGAATCTCGCCAGTAATGGCCGGGGTTACGCGGCGCAGATGGGCGCGGATGCGGGCCAGTAGTTCTTCTATGCTGAAGGGCTTTACCAGGTAGTCATCCGCCCCGGCGTCCAGCCCCTCGACCTTGTCCTCCACCCGGTCTTTGGCGGTCAGGATCACAATTGGCACGTTGGAGGTCTTGCGGATGCGACGGGCTACCTCCAGCCCATCCATTACCGGCAGCATCAGGTCCATCACCACCAGGTTGGGGCTAGTCTCGCGGAAACGTGATAGTCCGGTGATGCCGTCATAAGCTACCTCGGTGCGGTACCCTTCGGCCTGGAGCTCGAGTTCAATAAAACGGGCGATGTCCTTCTCGTCTTCGACGATCAGGATCAGGGGTTGTTCCATGCCTTCCATATTAGCAGGGTAGCCGGACTTCTCATGAGAATCGTGGCCGGTATGCTAAGTTGTGTCTAATATTGCAGCCTTACGTGAGATGGTGAGGCTCGAGGCCGTTGCCCAAACACTCAACGAAACTCAGGGACAACTCCTCCCCCCTTGCGGGGGAGGGCAGGGTGGGGGGTGTAAGCGAAGCGAATGCGGTGAAGGCCACCCTCCCATCCCAGCTTTCCCCCCGCTGAGGGGGGAAGGGAGAGAGGCTTACCAGGCTCCGTTTCATCGTTCACTTCCCAAACCTCGGAATAGGGTGCGCTCTCAGCGGCGGCGCGGTCTGCTTGAGTTCGGTATGGAACTCGAGGCTGTGCGCACCGCCCTCCCGGTGGGTTCCGCTTAACTTCATCCCGCCAAAAATCTGAACCCCACCTACCTCTAGCGCGAATGCCCACCATCGGTAATAAGCACGCTGCGCCGGGCCAGGCCTTCCTAGGCTCGTAGATGCACCACCGTTACACCGTGCCCGCCCTCATAGGGCATGGCATCATGAAAACTGTCTACCCGTCGGTCGCGCCGCAGTAAGTCGCGCAGCGCATTGCGCAAGGCTCCGGTACCCTTGCCGTGAAGCAGACGCACCGGGGTAGTAGCGGTAGCTTTGGCCTCGGCCAGATAATCGTCCACCGCCAGCAAGGCTTCTTCTACCGTAAGACCGCGCAGGTCAAGTTCAGATGCAGTCCGAGCTTTATGCAAGACCCGGCCAGCGGGCCTCTGGAGTCCGGGTTCTTCTTTGGGCTTTAGACGCGCGAGGGGCATGGTTAGCCGTACTGCGCCCATCTGCAACACCGCCTCCTGGTCCCGTAGTTCTACAATAGTTCCCTGGCCACCGTACCCGGGCACCTCTACCGTTGCTCCCACCAGCAAACCTGGTCTGGGTGGCAGAGTCTTTTCCGGGCGCTGGTATTGGCTGCGAAGCTGGATCAGGTCTTGCAAAACCTGCCCTTGCCCACCGGCCTTGCTGCGCTCGCGGGTCCGTCGTACCCGTTCCTGCGCCTCTTTCACTACCTGCTCGGCCTGGGCGCGGGCCTCCTCCAAGAGGCGCTCCCTGCTCTGGTTCAGCTCAGCCAGCTGCCGGGCAAGGTCCTGCTTTAGGCCCTCGGCCCTTTGCCGCTGGCTCCGGGCGGCCTGCTGTTCGGTACGCAAGCGCTCACGTTCTGCCTCGAGCGAGGCCAGCAAGCGCTCAAGCCGCCCCCCTTCCGGCCCCAGCAGGGCCCCAGCCCGTTCCACCATGCTGGCGGGAAAGCCCAGACGCCGGGCAATGGATAGGGCATAACTGCGCCCCGGCGCCCCAAGCACCAGCTGGTAGGTAGGGCGCAGGTTGTCCAGATCGAAGCGCATGGAGGCATTCCGTACACCGGGTGTGTCCTGGGCGAAGGCCTTGAGGGGGGAGAGGTGGGTGGTGACTAGCCCTCGCACTCCGTTGTCCAGCAACGCCTCCACAAAGGCTTGTGACAGGGCAGCGCCCTCCTCGGGGTCGGTACCCGAGCCCAACTCGTCAATCAGCACCAGGCTATGGGGTGTTGCCGAGTCCAGCACTGCTTTGAGCTGCCGCACATGGGCCGCAAAAGTGGAGAGGTTCTCCTGGAGCGACTGCTGGTCGCCAATGTCCACAAACAGCCGGTCAGGGAAGGCCAGATCGGCGGCTTCTGCGGCCACAAAAAGCCCGCACTGGGCCATCAGCACCGCCAGGCCCAGGGTCTTGAGCAGGGCAGTTTTGCCCCCCATGTTAGGGCCGGTAACGAGCAGAATTCTGTGTTCTCGCGTGAGCTCGAGGTCGTTGCTAACAGGGTTTGTAATTAGCGGGTGGCGCCCTTTCTTGAGGCGGTATATCCCCTCCTGGTTCAGGCGGGGCCGTACCAGCCCCCAGTCCTGGGCTAGGCTGGCCGCAGCCCTGGCAGCGTCGAGTCTGGTGAGGGAGTGCAGGGTCTGGTCGAGCTTTAGGTCGTTGCCCAGAATGGCCGACAACTCCCAGAGCACCCGGCTGACCTCGGCGTCTTCCTCAAGCCTCAGGCTGGCGAGCTGGTTGCCCAACGGAACTACCGAGGTCGGTTCTAGATAGACCGTCAAACCCGAATCAGACTGGTCTAGAACGATGCCCGAAATTTTATTCTGAAAACCGGCCTTGACCGGAATCACATAGCGGTCGCGCCGGATGGTAATGAAGCGCTCCTGGATCGCTTCGGGGTAGCGGTCCATCAGGTGCTGCAATTTCTCCTGAATCTGTTCGCGCAAGGGATTCACCTGGCGGCGGATTTCCCAGAGCCTGGGGGTGGCATCGTCGCGCACATTTCCAGCTTCGTCCAGGCACTCCCTTATGCGCCGCAGGAAATAGGTGTGCTCGCCAATACCGGCCGCCAGGGCCTTCAGGTGCTCGCCTGCATCCCGAAGCTGGTGCTTTAGCGCCACCGCCGACTCGAGGCTTAGGGCTACCTCACGCAGTTGTAATCCCTGAAGCCGCAATCCCTCCCGCGCCGCCGCCTGGGCCGGGCGCAAGTCGGAGATACCCCCCAGCCGATATGGGTAGGCCAGCGCCTCGGCGATGGTGGCTTGTTGGCCCAGTGCTGCTTCGGCGGAGTCGTGGGGTAGCAGCCCAGCCAGGGCTTCTTGACCCATAAAGGTCGAGGCCCGCTCGGCCAGGGCCTGGCGGATGTGGCCAAAGTCCAGGGATTCTATAAGGTCGTGCATAAGAGATGCGCCTGTTCGATCCAGAACTCCAAACAACCAGTGTAGCAGGCTTTGGCTGTGGCGGCCCTTGGATTGACAGTTTCGCTTTACAGTATGAGTCCCACCACCTAACTTTCCCTCCCACCTTGATAAGAAAGTGTTCGCGGCCGCCCTCGAGGCCTAGCCCAGCTCACAAAAGCGGAAAACCAGGGCGGTAGGAGGGTGTTTCCAGTGTCTTCCTGGCTTCCTGAATCAGTTCGGCTACACGGATACCCTGATAAGTTTCAGGTATGCCCTCCAGATGCCTCAGGGCTTTGTGGAAGTTGCGCCAGCCACCGGTAGGGCTGGTTTTGGCTTTATGCAGCGCCGCCGCCAGCAGAATAATACCGTGGGTCAGTTCGCGGTCGGGCCCCGAAAGCCTGAGCCACAGGGGTTCCAAAGCTTCATGTGCTTCCCAGAACTGACCCTGACGCCACAACCCCAGGGCTGCGATGTATTCGGGTGTAACCAGTAAATCAGCGATCTGCACTACAAAAAGTGTATCGGCTTCCCCTACCTGCTGCCAAGAATGCTAGAGTATGGCACCGGAAGGGCCTACACCCTGGCCCGTTGTGAGAGGTAAATAATTATGGCAAAACCCATCGAAGTAAATGATGCCAACTTTGACGCCACCCTCAAGGAAAATCAGTTTCTGCTGGTAGATTTCTGGGCCGGGTGGTGTGGGCCCTGTCGCAAGGTGGCCCCAGTCATGGAAGATCTGGCCAAGGAGTACGAAGGCAGAGTTAAAGTGGCCAAGCTGGATGTAGACTCCAACCCCCAGACTGCCATGAAGTTTCGGGTGATGAGCATTCCCACCATCATCCTGTTCAAGAACGGGCAGCCGGTCGAGGTCATGGTGGGCGCAGCTCCCAAGGGCAACTTTGTGGCTCGCCTCAACAAACACCTGCCGGTAAGCGCATAAAAACCTTGTCTGCATTACCCCTCCCGCCAGTAGGGGTTTGCCTGTTTATAGCTGCCCCAGAGAGATTTAGGCGTGCTGGTAATTTTGCTTGGCTGGACTTGAAACGCCCTTATGGGGATGTTTCAAGAGTTGGGACCCAGTCCTCACTGCTCTATCTTCGCATCATGGCTCAGAGTAGGTCAGGAAAGGCTGTCAACGGCGCCATGAAGGACTTGTGCGGCGGCAAATCAGGCCCACAGAAGTCAGGTTTTTAAGCTGGGAGAGTCCGATCTACTCTGGCCCCTTGTATAGCTTTCACCTTTTCGCTTTGGGCCTTAGGCTGTATCCCATGAAGCCAATTGCCCTAGACGCGATGGGGGGCGACCATGCCCCCAGGGTCACGGTGGAAGGCGCACTCCTGGCCCATAAACAGGGGATTCCGGTTATTCTGGTCGGCCAGACCTCGGTTTTGAAACAGGAGCTGAAAAACCAGGGGGGCGACCTGCCCATCGCGGAAGCGCCCGAATATATCACCATGCAAGACCATGCCACCGACGTGCGTAAGAAGCGTCGGGCGTCCATCAATGTCTGCATGGAACTGGTAAAGCAAAGCGAGGCCTCGGCTGCGGTGGCGATGGGGCACACCGGGGCCACGCTGGCCTCGGCCCTGTTTGGGCTGGGGCGCATCCAGGGGGTAGACCGTCCCACCTTGTTGATTGAGTTGCCCAGCGAGAAAGGCCGCACCTATCTGACCGATGGCGGGGCCAACGTAGACTGCAAGCCCGAGTGGCTGGTGCAGTTTGCCGTGATGGCCACAGCCTATGCCCAGGCCCAGGGAGTCCAGAACCCCAGCGTGGGACTGCTTTCGATTGGCGAGGAAGAAGAAAAGGGCAACGAACTCACCTTACAAACCTTTCCCCTGCTCAAGGCCACGCCGGGCATCCGCTTTTATGGCAATGTTGAGGGGAGCGATATATTCAAGGGCAGCACCGATATTGTGGTAACCGACGGTTTTACCGGCAATGTGGTGCTCAAGCTCTCGGAAGGCGAGGCCCGTACCATTTTCAAATGGGTGCGGGAAGCCCTGAGCGGCGGCTCTGTGTTCACCAGGCTGGGGGCGTTGCTGGTACGGCCCGCGTTGCAGGGTTTGCGGGCTAAGGTGGATCCGGCAGAGTACGGGGCGATGCCGCTGCTGGGCGTGGAAGGTCCGGTATTTATTGGACATGGCTCTGCCGATGGAAGGGCGGTGCATAGCGCCATCTGCAAGGCTAAGAGCGTGGTGGAGGCCAGTCTGGTAGAAAGGGTGCGCGCCGGGATAGCCCGACTGACGGGGTAGCGCGATAAGTAGAATATATGAACTTATGGAGACCTCGAGCCTCTGGCTAGACACTCTGATCAGTATCGGCCTGCTGATCCTGGGTTTTTGGGTAGGGCGGGCGGGGGCCGGCCTTGCGGGCTGGCTGGCCAGACTGACGCCCGACACCCGTGATGACCGCTACTGGCGCTGGGCAGGCTGGCTGTGGTGGGGCCTGACCGGGGTGATGGTGGCCTCGCTGGCGGTACACGTCTGGCAGGCCCAGCTCGAGCCCCTTCGTAGCTGGGGCCAGAACCTATCGGGCTGGCTGGGCGAGCGGGGCCTGGCCGTGCTCTTGATTATTGGGGCGACCTCGCTGGCCCTTCGCCTGGTTCCCCACCTCTTGCAGCGGATACCGGTAGACAATGGGGAGTTCAGCCGTCAGCAGGTGCGGGCCCAGACCCTCAAGGGCGTGCTCGAGGCGGTTTTGCAGGTACTGATTGTGGTTTTTGGGCTGTTGCTGGCACTGTCCAACCTGGGCCTTAACGTAACCGCACTGCTGGCCGGGGCCGGGGTGGTGGCGCTGGGCATCTCGCTGGCCGCACAAAACCTGATCCGGGATGTACTCAACGGCTTCTTTATCCTGCTGGAGGACCAGTACGGGGTGGGGGATGTGATCACGGTAGACCAGCTTTCGGGCGGGGTGGAGCGTTTTAACCTGCGCGTTACAGTGCTGCGCGATATCGAGGGCCGGGTACACTTCATTCCCAACTCCACCGTCCAGCAGGTCACGGTGATGAGCCGCGACTGGGCGCGGGCAGTGGTGGACGTCTCGGTAGCCTACGAAACACCGGTAGACAAGGCTCTGGAGGTGGTACGCACGGAAGCCGAGGCTTTCTACAACGATCCAGAGTGGAGGGACAAGTTTACCGACAAGGCCCCCGAGATGCTGGGCATCCAGCAACTCGCCGACTCCGGCATTCTCATACGCGTACTGTTTAATGCCAAGCCCAAGCAACAGTGGGCGATTGGCCGGGAGTTTCGCCGCCGCATCAAGCTGCGCCTGGATGCAGAGGGCATCGAGATTCCATACCCCACCCGGCGAATTGTCAATGTCTAGGGAGCCCATTCCTGAACAGTAGCCAGTCCATCACCAGCTATAGAATAGCTGGGATGAAAACTTGCGATTACCTGGTCATCGGTGGGGGCATTGTGGGCCTCACGACCGCTCTGGAGCTCAAAAAACGCCACCGTAATGCAAACATTGTGGTATTGGAAAAGGAAAAAGAACTGGCCCAGCACGGCTCGGGGCGCAACTCGGGGGTGTTGCACGCGGGTTTTTATTACGCCGCCGACTCGCTCAGGGCCCGCTTTACCCGCGATGGCAACGCCCGCTGGAAGCAGTTTGTAAACGAGCGCGGGCTGAAAATTAACCCCTGCGGCAAGCTGGTGGTAGCCAAGAACCAGCAGGAGGTGGAAGGGCTGCGCGAGCTCAAGCGTCGGGGCGACGCGAACGGAGTGGAGACCTACTTGATTTCGCTCGAGGAGGCCAAAAAAATCGAACCCAGGGTCCGGTCTACCGATCTAGCCCTGTGGTCTCCTACCACCGCCACCGTTGACCCTCTGGAGTGTATGGCGGCCATCGCGGCGGACTGCCAGGCTGGCGGAATTGAAATTCGGCTGGATAGCCCGTATCAGGGGCGGCGGGGCAACAACATTATCACCCCCCAGGAAGTCTTTAGCGCGGGTTTTGTGGTCAATGCAGCGGGCTTACAGGCCGACAAGGTGGCGCACGATTTTGGCGTGGGTCTCCGGTATCGCATTCTGCCCTTTAAGGGCCTGTACCTCTACGGCTCCGAGCCGGCGGGTTCACTCAAAACCAACATATATCCGGTGCCCGACCTGCGCAGCACCTTTCTGGGTGTCCATTTCACCGTTACCGTGGATGGCCAGGCCAAAATTGGCCCGACTGCAATTCCGGCTTTCTGGCGCGAAAACTACCAGGGCCTAAAGGGTTTTGATGCCCTCGAGGCCCTCTCGATTTTGCGTGACGAGGCGATTTTGTTCTTCCGAAACGATTTCAACTTCAGGGGGATTGCCCTGGAAGAGATCAAAAAATACTCCCAGGCTTACCTGGTCTCCCAGGCCAGTGCGCTGCTGGAGGGTGTAAAGCCGGAAAACTACCGCACCTGGGGCCGCCCTGGCATCCGCGCCCAGCTTTACGACCACCAGGACAAAAAACTGGTGATGGATTTCATGATCGAGGGCAACCACCAGGGCCTGCACGTGCTCAACGCCATCTCACCGGCCTGGACCGCTGCCATGCCCTTTGCTGAATACGTAGCCGATAGGGCAGAGCAGTTGCTGGGGGGTCAGGAAGTGGGCTCGGGGAGGGTGTAATCGAGGTAAGGCTGATTTTCTTTGCAGGGTTTCGCTTGCTGGTTTGTCGCAAGTCTCAGGTCACAAGTCTATTGAGGCTCGAGAGCATTAAGCCTGAACAGTAGTTGGGATTCGGGCAGGGCTTAAGCAAGATTTTTATGGGCCTAAATGGTCGTCGATCCACAATATAAAGTCGCTGTCATCTGAACCCTTCGTACCTCAGGGCAGCGACGTGCTTATGCAGAGCTTGTCAAGCAAAGAATCTGATGCGCTTCGGGGTGAGTGGTCACCTCTCAGAGTAGGCCCCCACGCATAACAGATTCGCACTTTCATTGTTGCCAACTGCCAAACGGCATTTCTACTAGGGCACTAGTTTCGTGTAAACCCGCGTTGCTCAACTCTGCTCGTCTGGAATAGACTCCTACATGAATAAGGAGCCTTTATGTCGCTGCATCCCCTGGCTGGCAAACCCGCACCACACAGCATTCTGGTCAACATTCCCCGGCTGATTAGCAGCTACTACGCTATCCAGCCCGACCCCCAGAACCCAGCCCAGCGCGTGGCCTTTGGAACCAGCGGGCACCGGGGAAACTCTTTTAGCGGAACCTTCAACGAGGCCCACATTCTGGCGGTCTCGCAGGCGGTGGCCGAGTACCGGGCCGAGCAGGGCATCAGCGGGCCACTCTTCATCGGGATGGATAGCCATGCTCTTTCCGAAGCCGCCTGGATCACGGCGGTGGAAGTGCTAACGGCCAATGGGGTGGATGTGCGGGTGGAGAAAGGGCGCGGCTACACGCCTACGCCGTTGGTATCGCGCGCCATTCTGGAACACAACCGGGGCAGAAGCAGCGGACTTTCCGATGGCATCGTCATCACGCCCAGCCACAACCCACCGCAGGACGGCGGCTTCAAATACAACCCACCGAGCGGTGGCCCTGCCGATACCAACGTGACAAAGTTGGTGCAGGAGCGGGCCAATCAAATTCTGCTGGATGGTTTAACCAGGGGGACGATCCCCTTCGGGACGGACTGGAGTCCGTACACCAGTGGGACGATCCCCTTCGGGACGGACTGGAGTCCGTACGCCAGGGTGAAACGCTGGCCACTGAGCCGGGCCCTGAAGTCCGTTCAGGAGTTCGATTTTGTCACGCCCTATGTAAGTCAGTTGGAAAGCATCATTGATATAGAGATCATCAAGGCCGCGGGGGTTCGGATTGGGGTTGACCCCCTGGGTGGTTCTTCGCTGGCAGTCTGGCAGCAGATCGCCAAGCATTATGACCTGAACCTGACCATTGTCAATGACCGCATTGACCCCAGTTTTGCCTTCATGATGGTGGACAAAGACGGCAAAATTCGCATGGACTGCTCATCCCCCTATGCTATGGTCTCGCTAATTCGGCTAAAGGATAAATTCGACGTAGCCATTGGCAACGACCCCGATGCCGACCGGCATGGCATCGTTACCCCAGTGGGCCTGATGAACCCCAACCACTACCTGGCGGTCTGCATCTATTACCTCTACCAGAACCGCCCCCAGTGGCGTGCGGACATGGGCGTCGGTAAGACCCTGGTTAGCAGCAGCATGATTGATCGGGTGGCCCAAAGCCTGGGCAAGAAGCTGGTGGAAGTGCCGGTGGGTTTCAAGTATTTTGTGGAGGGGCTGGCCAGTGGAACCATCGGCTTCGCGGGCGAAGAGAGCGCCGGTGCCTCGTTCTTGCGCAGAGATGGCTCGCCCTGGAGCACCGACAAAGACGGCATCATCATGGGATTGCTGGCCGCCGAGATTCTGGCCCGAACCGGAAAGTCGCCCAGCCTACACTACCGCGACCTCGAGGCCAGGTTTGGCTCTTCGGCCTATAGCCGCATGGACGCCGAAGCGAATGCTGCCCAAAAGCAAGCGCTGTCCAACCTGACGCCTGAGATGGTCGCGGCCACCCAGCTAGCAGGTGAACCCATCATCGCCAAGCTGACCCGCGCCCCTGGCAACAACGAGCCCATTGGGGGTCTCAAGGTGGTGACCGAGAATGCCTGGTTTGCCGCCCGGCCTTCTGGAACTGAGGACGTTTACAAGATTTATGCCGAGAGCTTTAGGGGGCCTGAGCACCTCGAGCGCGTGATGGGCGAGGCCCAGGAACTGGTGAGTGCGGTGTTTCGGGCTGCAGGGGTGTAGGTTCAGCTGGTAACGAATGCGAGCCAGTGTTCAGGTTGACAGCCTGTCGATAGGCGTAGCTACAGATTTTGGCTATATTTCCCGAATTCACTCGCACGCAAGTTAAAGGTGTGCTCAACGCCGAGGCTAACTTTGGCTGAATGGCTTCTCACGCCTACCAGACGGCGTATTTTACCCTGAGGGCGAGGAGGCAGTTTATGAAACCAACCCTTGCAACCATAACCGGACTTCTGCTAACAGGCTTTGCGCTGGCTGCACCAGAAATCAGCCCCCAGCGAATCATCGTCAACCCGGTTCCTACCGACCTGCAGGTGCGCACCTGGGTAGACCGCGACCCCGGCAAAACCGGCAACCCGGTATATCAGATCGGGGAGCGCATCCAGGTCTCGGTACAGGTCAACCAGGATGCCCATGTGTACATCTTTAGCGTCAATTCCGCTGGCGAAATTAGCCTGATACTGCCTAACCCCTTCGATCAGAACAACTTTTTACGCGGTGGCGAGACCCGCACCTTCCCACCGGCCACCGGTGCACGCTACACGCTGGATGTGCGCGGCCCCGAGGGACAGAACCGGGTTCTGGCCGTGGCCAGTCGCCAGCCGCTCTCACTCGCACAGATTGCCAACATCCAGACCGGACAGGTCGTGGTACAGGGGGCCGATAGCCTGGCCAGGGCACTCTCAATTGTGGTAAGCCCACTTCCGCAGCAGGACTGGGTCTCCAACACAGCTTTCTTTGCGGTGGGCCGTCCTGCGGTGACGCCGGTGCCACAACCTCAGCCGGGTACCGGTACGCTCAGCGTTAATTCCACACCTGGCGGCGCACAGGTGTTGGTAGAAGGTCGGGTAGTGGGCCACACCCCCCTTAGCATCGTTGTGCGACCGGGGCGTCTGGATATTGAGCTACGCCTGGGCGGCCACCAGCCCTTCCGCACCTCGGTGCAGGTTCGCCCCGGTGAGACCGCGGTGGTCAGTGCCAGCCTGACCCCGGTAGTACAGAATGGACTGCTGCAGGTCAGCTCCCACCCCCAGGGTGCCCAGGTACTGCTGAATGGTCGGGTGGTAGGCAATACCCCCCTCAACCTGACCGTGCAGCCCGGCCGCTACGATATCGAGCTACGCCTGGGCGGCCACCAGGTTTTCCGCACCTCGGTAGCGGTGGGCAGCGGACAGACCGTGCCGGTTAGTGCCAGCCTGCAAGCCTTGCGGGGTTCGCTCGAGGTCTTTACCAACGTAGATGCTCGCATTTTCATAGATGGTCGCGAGATGGGCCAGACCAGGGGTGGCAGCCTGCGGATTGACGATCTGGAGACCGGAACCGTGCAGGTGGTAGCTCTGGCCCCCGGCTTGCGGGTCGAGGTGCGGGAGGTGTGGGTGGAGCGGGGACAAGCAGCGCAGGTGCGTCTGAGTCTGAGGCGTGTTCGATAGACCAACCTCCCGAAGAGGCCGCAACACGTTGCGGCCTCTTACCTGGCTTCCAGAATGGCAAACTTCAGATACTCGGTTTCGGGCACATTGAGCAGCACCGGATGATCCCAGCCCTGGCCGCGCTTCTCTATTATCCGCACCGTGCGGTGGGCGTCGGCGGCGGCCTCGGCCAGCATCTGGTAGAAGAGGGGTTCGCTCAGGTGATGGCTGCAAGAAGCAGTTGCCAGAATGCCTCCTCCGGGCAGCAGCTTTAAGGCCCGCAGGTTGATCTCTTTGTAGGCAGCATAGGCTCGTTCGAGATCGCGCTTCCCCTTGGCAAAAGCGGGTGGGTCAAGCACGATCAGGTCGTACTGGCTGCCGCGTTTTTCTGCCTCGCGCAGAAACTCAAAGGCGTTTGCTTCCTTGATGGTGATGTTGGTTAGTCCGTTGGTCTGGGCGTTTTCGAGCGCGCGGCGCAGGGCGGCTGCCGAGCTATCCACTGCCGTGACCTGCTCAAAACTCTGGGCCAGGTGCAGGGCAAACGCGCCGTGGTAACTGAACACATCCAGGGCAGTTTTGCCTTTGAAGGCCTGCATGCGCAGGCGGTTGTCGCGCTGGTCAATATAGGCCCCGGTTTTCTGCCCTTCCTTCAGGTCTACACGGTACTGAACGGCACCTTCGTGAACCATTGCCCAGTCCGGCACCTGGCCCAACAAGGGTGTGACCTGCAGGTCCAGCCCTTCCAGGCTGCGGGCTTTCTGGTCGTTTTTGGCCAACAGGCTTTGCAATGGAATCTCGGACTGAATAAGGTCCACCAGGGCCATGGTGAGAGGCTCGAGGGCGGCAGATCCCACCTGCAAGACCCCGTGTCCAGCGTAGTAGTCGAGTACCAGAGCAGGCAGCAAGTCTCCCTCGGCGTGTACCAGGCGGTAGGCCCCTGCTGGCTCCTGAGCGATGGCAGCTTTGCGTTGCTGCAAGGCCCTGCGCAGGTTCTCGAATAAGACCTCCTGGGGGCGACCAGTGTCGCCGAAGCTGAAGACCCTTACGGTGATCTCGGAGGCCGGGTTGTACAGCGCCAAACCCAGAACGCCCCTGGCAGCCTGAACAGGGTACAGGCCGGGGGTCTCTGGCCCCTCCAGAACGTCGCTTCTGTAGACCCAGGGGTGGCGTGCTAGCAGCCGAGTCGCACCTCTGGGGGAAACGCGAATCCTCACCCTGTGAGTCTAACAGTATCTCCGCACTCACGCCCTCGGCCGGAATCGCAACCCCCGGGTGTACACAAGCAAGCGTTTTTAGGTTCGGAAACGCTATGCACAGAGTAGATGTAAGGCCCAGGAGGCCACAGCCCGAGCAAGGGTCTATCCCGGAGCCACCCATGCTTGGGATCGCCTCGAGCCCGAGATTAGGGTGAACGACCCCTTTGCCCATAGAGGACGGGGTGGCGAGGTGGTTTTCACACCGAATCCGCGGGTAGCCCAGGAGTCCGTTCGGGCCACTGTGGGCTTCTTCAGGCAGGTTTTCGGCCTGTGATAGCTAGGTAAACAGATCCGAGGAAGCCGCCGAGAGTCCATGGATACGAAATCCCTGGGCTTTTACTCGTAGTGCAATGCCTCGATGGGGTCGAGCGCGGCAGCCAGCGCGCGCTGGGTCTCCTGGTAAGCCAAGTCTTTGACATAGGCTTTCTGCAACAAGACCTGCATCGGCTGACCCAAGCCCAGGTTGCACCGAACCTCGGCTAACTGGTTTTGTAGGTGGGTCTGGTCCCGGATTTCATCACGAACCCCGCCATACTCTTCTGGGCTCATGTCCTTGGGATCAGCCAATGCTCAATCGGTGCGCTTCCCGCCAGGATGAAGGGACAAGTGCCCCCGCAACCCATGGTTGCCACGAAGTCAAACTGGACCTGTGGTAAACCGTCATGGGGCTTGGACCCGTGCGCTAAAAGGTCATAGCCAAGCTCACGCGTGGCCCCGATAGTTTAGGGTTGATAGCGCCAGATAGGTTAGAGCCTGCGCTGTATACTTCTACTTTGGGGCCTCCCAACAGGCGTGCAAACGTCTCGGCCATCTGGCTCCGATCGGAGTTTTCCGCGCGCACAAACAGGACAGCTTGACTGCCCCGTTCACGAGCAACCCTCCTCTGAGTTGCGCGAACAGCAGCCCTTCTCTCGGGTGCAGACACACGCGAGAACGGCCAGAGCTGCCCCAACAAACGGGGCGGTTAGATAGAGCAGGAGATTTTCAACATGCCCCGAAACCACTGCTGGCGCCAAAGAGCGAGCCGGATTCATAGAAGCGCCGCTGATTGGACCGGCGAAGAGCGCCGCGAGGCCTACCACGCTGCCAATGGCCAACCCCGCGGTTATGCCTTTTTCGCTGGCGCCTGTAGAAACGCTGAGAATTACAAACATAAGCCCCATGGTGAGGATGACCTCCAACACCCAAGACTGCGCAAATGTCCCTGCCGGATTGGTTGCTCCCAATGACCCATGCATAGGGAACAGAACATTAAGGATGAGACTGGCAAGGAGCGCACCGACAATCTGGCTAGCGATGTATGGCATTACAGCCCTACCGGGCAGACGCTTGGCCAGGTAAAAGCCGATTGTGACTGCGGGGTTAATATGCGCCCCGGATATATCTCCAAGCGTAGCGATCATAACAAAGACCACCAAGCCAAATACCATGGCCACGCCAAAATGCGGAATTACACCGCTGATGTCACCCACGATGATGGCACCCGTTCCGGCAAAAACAAGCCAGAATGTGCCAAATGCCTCAGCGAGAAGACGCTTGTACATTGGAAGTTTCATGACACTATCTCCTGTGACGCATTACGGCCGGTGGTCAGAGCGGTCCCCTGTCTGCCTCCAGTTTATCGAGCAAGAGCCAGCATTCGCGACTTAGTATCGGGACATCGCGAACGGCGATTCCTCACACCGACTTATCATTGGCCGACGGATACTCATGAGTCAACTGGTTACGGAAGCCCACGATGCGCCCAGCATACGTAATCGAATTGAAGACTTCGGGATCATGGTGCGAGAGCGCCAGAACGGCCTCTCCGAAGATCGTGAACTCCCGCTCCACCGCTCGCCAGATGATGCGATTCTGCCGTTACCCCTACAGACCGGGCCCCTAAAGCATCCCGGTGATGCGTCTCCAACCCTATGGTAACTCATGGACCGAGATCGGGCGCAGCTCGATCTTGTACCGCCGGGTTCGTTCTAACGTACGCTGCACCGCACCGTTACAGGTCCGATCCTGCACGCAACTCATGAAACTCCACGTCAAGCCCATGCTTCCTGCGCGCCCAGGCGACGATCGCTTCAGTGCTGGGTTGCTTATGGCGCTTCAGTGCCCCGGGCTTGCTCAAGAACACGAGTCGTCGAACCTCATGCCCAGACTCTTTAGCCATTAGCGCTTTAAGCAGATCACGCTCAAACTCGGAGGCTGGATTCCTTAGACTGAAAGCCACCTCCAGAACCACGGCCTCCTCCGGGAAGAAGAAATCGACGGCAAGATTGTTCTCCCCACAGATACGTCTCTCTGAGAAGTCCTCTCCGAGCGTGGCCGCCGCACGCTTCCGAAGCTCCATCATGAATGCATTGGTGGCCCTGTCCCCGACCCCGGCACCCTTCACCTCGAAAAAACCAGGCGTTTCTTCGGCCAGTTGTTGCGCGAGCTCTATCACCTTCTCAACCTGACCCATGCGCGGATGACACCCTGCCCTCTAACGGCCTCGATCTCACCGGACGCCACGGCACGCAGAGCTCATCCTGGCATCCGGTGCAGCGAGTTGTTAGGTGGCGGGCCATAATTTTTCAAATGTAAAATTGAACCGGTACTTCCGCAAGGACACGTTGGGGATGGCCTGGGCTGCATAGACAACACGTGGGTGAAAGTCTCCAGCGATTAGGAACCCGCGGACGGCAGCGTTATCCTCTTTCTTGAGGACACCCATATACGCGAGTAGCTGCGTTAGCGCCTCTGGCGCCGCCGCACCAGCTTTCAACTCGATGACCACAATACCGCCGCTGCGGTCTCGTGCTGTGATGTCGATCCGGCCAGCTTCCGTGATGCGTTCCTTGCCATCATCGAGGATCACCAAGCCGGATTCGAGTTGTTGGATATTGGAACGGAGTGCAGCCTGGAGGTCCCTTTCGAGACCAAAGGTCATTTCCTCTGCTTCGATCACCTGATCCAGGGCTTCTGAATCCACGGTTGTTGGATGCCGATCATAGCTTCCCATGGTGAGATGCGCGCGTATTGCGCTGACGGTCCCCGGTGATACGCCTCCAACTTTTGCGGCGATCTCCTCGTTGCGCAAGACTCCCTCTCGGAGCAGGGCGATGACTTGGGTCTTCTGTTCTTGAGTGATCGACATGTGAACCTCAATGAACCCCGGCCACCTAACTAGTAGTTATACCGCACCTACGGTATAACACAACCGCATAGGGATGTTATGGCGCGATGAACGAGATCGAAAGTCCGACCAAGCTGCATTCATCCAGAGCCTCCCCCTTTCCCAACCCGGCGCCTGAATCCATCGGGGTTCGTCATCCGCCTCGAGGCCGCCAAAAGCCCTATCTGCACGCCAACTTCGTTCGCGATAGCCGTGGTGAGATCATGGTCACACGGGCCCCAGGACTCCCTTACCGTTTGGGCTCGAGGGTCTGGCGGGTAGTGAAATTGGTCTCGCCCATCCGCATGGGCAGATACTCGCCTCTGGCCCATTTGTGCAAGAGGCTGTCGTAGTTAGCAGAGAGCAGGGCCCCCGACTGGCCCATGGCGTGAATGAAAAGGGAGTTTTCCAGGTTAGAAAAATCCAGAATGTGCCGGTAGCTGCTGCCCACGGTCATGCGGAAGGTGTTGGGGTCGTAAGAGGCCCGGTTCAGGGTATAGCGGTCGCCGCCGTGGGGAACTGCACGGTCCGACAGGCGGTTGAGCGGCGAGACATTGGTCAGCACGGCATGGGGAAAACTGGCCTGGTGGATATCGCCCCAGCGCGGGGGACTGCCACCAAAGCGGTCCAGCGCCCGGTCGAGGGCCAGCGCGGCAAATTCCAGGCAGGTCTGGGTATCGGGGGTCAGGCAGGCCGGGTCGCCCTGCCGCATAGCGGTTAGCAAAAACCGGGGCTGCTCCCAGAACTCCTCGCCCACCTCCCGGCTGGGCAGGCGGGTCACCTCGGTGTACCAGGCCTGAAAAACTGTGGTCTCTATCTGCTCGGCCCGCATCACCCCGTCCCAGGCCAGCAAACGGGCCCTCCAGCCGCGGGCGTTTTCCGAGAGAGGGTTCAGGGCCTCCAGCACCGGCCTGAACTCGCGAAACAGCAGGCTGGTAATGTCCTGCTGCATGGAAATCATGTCTTGCACTGAGAGCTTGTCCTTTGCCAGGATCAGCTCGCGGATACGCTGGGCCCGGAAGGGCTCCGCCCATTCCAGTGAGATGGTATGCGGGAAGTTGGGCGGGGTAACCTTGTTGTTGGCGGTAACGATAAAGCCTTCCGGCGGGTTGAATACCTGGGGCCACTGGTCTGGCGGCAGGTAGCCCTGCCAGCTCCAGTTGCCGTCACCGGGAACCGGCATCAGGCCGGTGTGGCCGGGCCTGCGGATGGGAAAGCGGGCCGGGGCGATGTAACCGATATTGCCATCTACATCGGCATAAACAAAATTCTGGCTGGGTGCTTTAAACAGGGTCAGCGCCGCTTTAAACTGCTCCCAGTTCTGCGCCCGGGCGATGCCCAGGAATGCCTCCACCGTGCGGTCGGTGGGGTCCAGGCTGGTCCAGCGCAGCGAGAGTGGCCGCGCACCAGGGCCGCGCACCACGTCGTTGATAACCGGCCCGTAGCGGCTCTCGCGCACCGTCAGGGTTACCTCTGGCTCGCCCTTGACCCGGATAGTCTCGGTACGAGTCCGCCAGGGCTGTACCTGCCCCCGGTAAAGGTATCCACCGGGAACCTCTTCCATAATGAATAGGTCTTGCACATCGGCCCCTACCGTGGTGACCCCCCAGCCAATGCGCTGGTTGCGGCCGATCACCACCGCCGGAAGGCCCGGGAAACTGGCCCCGATGGCGTTATAGGTGGGGGCCTGGATCTGCACCAGGTACCAGATGGAGGGGGTGCCAAGGCCCAGGTGAGGGTCATTGGCCAGCAGGGGCTTGCCGCTAACGGTGCGGGCGCCGCCAATCACCCAGCTGTTCGAAGCCCGGGCCAGGGCTTCGCCAGGCAGGTGCAGCGCCCTGGGAAGCCGAGCCGCCAGCTCCAGCAGGGCCCTGGCCGACTCCCCATCGGCGCTGGTGGGCCTCATTTGCTGCATTTGCTTCATTTGCTTCAGATCCTGGGCCTGCAAAATGGTGGGGGCGTCGGCCGGGTAGGGGGGTTTGAGCTGGGCCATGCGCTCTGGGCTCATTCCCTGAGCAGCCCAGCGCAGGCGTTGCAGCTCGGTCTCCCAGTTGCTCGAGAGGTCGTAGGACATCATCTTGGCCCAGACCAGCACGTCGGCTGGCCTCCAGGGCTCGGGTCTGAAACCAAGCAACAAGAACTCCAGCGGCAAGGGCGGGTTGGTAGCCAGGTAGGCATTGATTCCGGCCACATAAGCATCTACAACCGCTCTGGCCTCTGGCCCCAAACTCTGGTAAGCCTGCTCGGCAGCCCGGTAAAATCCCCAGGTGCGCAGAAAGCGGTCCTGTTCCAGCGTGGCACGGCCCAGCACCTCGCTCAGACGCCCCGCCCCCACCCGGCGCTGAAATTCCATCTGCCACAGCCGGTCCTGGGCATGAGCCACCCCCAGGGCAAAAAAGGCATCGTTATCGGTCTGGGCCCTGATCTGCAGTACACCCAGGCGGGTACGCTGCATCTCAACCGGCGCCGACAGACCCGCCAGCGCCAGCCGCCCAGCATGCTGCGGAACCGTGGTCCCGTGCAGCCAGAGCCAGCCCACCAGCCCAGCCACCAGCACCAGGCTCACCAACACCATCAGTACCCGTCCCAAGAAACCTAGCCAACGCATTGCTCCTCCTGTACTTTCGCCCAGTATAAAGCCAGGGCAAAAATCTGGCATCGAGCCAGCCCGGCCAGGCATTCCTGTTATTTATGTAGGGATTTTTGGTGGAATAGCTGCTATACTCGGCAATGTTGTCGCGCCACCGGCGCGCAGGAGATGCAATGGCAGGCAAGGTCGGGTTTGTAAGTCTGGGCTGCCCCAAAGCCCTGGTAGATTCACAGCAGATTCTTTCACGCCTGAGGGCCGAAGGGTACCAGACCTCCCCCACCTACCAGGGCGCCGACGTGGTGGTGGTGAACACCTGCGGCTTCATCACCCCGGCGATAGAGGAGTCGCTCTCGGCCATTGGTGAGGCCCTGTCGGAAAACGGCCGGGTGATCGTGACCGGCTGCCTGGGTGCGCGTCCGGAGGTCATCAAGCAGGCCCACCCTCAGGTACTGGAAGTCACCGGCCCCGGCGAGGTAGACAGGGTGCTCAGGGCAGTGCGCCAGACTGTTCCAGCCGATACCAACCCCTTTACCACCCTGATTCCCTCCCAGGGTAGCGGGAGCGGTATACTGCCCCAGCACTCGAGTACGGTCAGACTGACCCCGCGCCACTATGCCTACCTGAAAATTGCCGAGGGCTGCAACCACCAGTGCAGCTTCTGTATCATCCCCCAGCTGCGTGGTATGCAAGAGAGCCGCGACGCCGCCGATATCCTGTTCGAGGCCACCCGGCTGGTTGCCACGGGTACCAAAGAGCTGCTGGTGATTGCGCAGGACACCTCGGCCTATGGGGTGGATATCCGCCACCGCGAGTCGGAATACGCAGGCAGGAAGGTGCGGGCCCATCTGGTGGAGCTGGTGAGTGAGCTGGCAGGGCTGGGCGCCTGGCTGCGGCTGCATTATGTCTACCCCTATCCTCAGGTGAGCCAGCTGGTTCCACTGATGGCCGAGGGCAGGCTGCTGCCCTACCTGGATGTGCCATTGCAGCATGCGTCACCTAAAATCCTGCGGGCCATGCGCCGCCCTGGGGGGGCCGAGAGCCACCTGAGGACCATTAAGGAATGGCGCTCCACTGCCCCCGATCTGGCCATACGCTCGAGCTTTATTGTGGGCTTTCCCGGCGAAACCGAGGAGGACTTCGGGCTGCTGTTAGACTTTATCGCCGAGGCCAGGCTGGACCGGGTGGGCTGTTTTACCTACTCGGCAGTGCAGGGGGCCCAGGCCAACGCGCTGCCGGGGGCGGTGCCAGAGGAGGTCAAGGAAGAGCGCCGGGCCCGCCTCATGACCTTACAGCAAGGCATCAGCCAGGAGAAAAACCAGGCTAAGGTCGGCCAGACCCTGGAGGTCATAGTAGACGACTACGGCGAGCTGCCCGGACAGGTGATAGGCCGCTCCAAGCACGATGCCCCCGGCATTGATGGGCTGGTCTGGGCCGGGACCGACGGGACAGTCAAAATTGGCGATATCATCAAGGTGAGGGTTGACCGGTTCGAGGCCTACGACCTGTATGGGCAGAAGGTCGGGCTGGTGCCCTGGAAGCCGGGCGTACCGGTGATGGGTGGCATAGCCATAGAGACAACCCGGGTGTAAGCTTAGCCAAGTTCGGGTTATGGAACCTTTTCAAGTCAGTCTCGGCTTGGGCACCTGGAAATTATTAAGGCATGGACCCTCAGGCGGCGCGGCGCAGTGTCCGTGCCTTCGGGGCCTTCCTCCATTAGTTTTCGACTCTAGGTGCAAAGCAAACTGGAGTTTGCCATGTTTATCGTAATTGCCGGCGGAGGCGAGATTGGCTCACAAATTGCCAAAGCCCTGCACACCCAGCACGACCTGGTGGTGGTGGACACCAATACCGAGGCCAAGGAACGGATGGGCGGGCTAGACGTGCAGGTAGTTATTGGCAGTGTAACTGACCCGGAAACCCTGCGAGAGGCCAGGGTAGATCTCTGCGACATTTTCCTGGCTTCGACTAACTGGGACGAGGTCAATCTGATCGCTTGTATGCTGGCCAAGGGGCTGGGGGCCAAAGAAACCCTGTGCTTTGTGGGAAAGCAGTCCTACGTGGATATTCTTACCGATCCCCGCACGGTAGAGATTCTGGGCACCCGCATTGACCAGGTCTTCTGGCCTCAGCGCTCGCTGGCCCGGGAGATTGTAGAGGTCATACGCGTTCCCGGAGCGGTAGATACCGAGGTGTTGGCAGGGGGGCGGCTGCGCTTTGTGGAGTATCAGGTGCGGGAGGGTGGCCCCTATGCGGACAAGGAGCTGGCGCAGTTGGAATGGCCCCACGGTAGTTTTCTGGCCGGCATTTTGCGCGACGGCAAGTTTTACGCCGCTAACGACCCCGACTTCACCCAGTTAGCCCTAAAGCCCGACGACCGCATCTTTTTCATGGCTACCCCACAGGGATTCGACGCCATTCAGGCCTGTTTCGTACCCAAAGGGCGGGTGCGGCGGGTGATGGTGGTGGGAGGCGGCAATGTGGGGTATATGGTTGCACAGCAGTTACTACGGCACCGCCTCGAGGTGACCATCATTGACCACAACCCCGAGCGCTGCGCCTGGCTGGCCGAGCACCTACCCGGCGCACTGGTGCTCGAGGGTGATGGCACCGATCTGGAGCTCCTGGTATCGGAAGGGCTCGAACAGGTAGACGTGATGGTCGCGGTCACCGAAAACGACGAGAAAAACCTGCTGGTCTCGCTCCTGGCCAAGCAGGTTGGGGTGGCCAAGGTCATCACCCGGGTCAACCGGGGCGAGAACCGCCGCCTGTTTGAATTTGTCGGCATAGATATTCCCCTCACCCCGCGGGCCGCCGCCGTGCGCGAGGTGGTGGACTGGATTGCCCCCGACAACGTAGACCACCTGGCCCTGATCGAAGACCAGGTAGAGTTGCTGGAGTTCGAGCTGCCGGCCAGCTTCCGCGAAACACCCTTTGACAAGCTGCCCCTGCCCAGGGGTGCGGTGGCGGTGGCCCTCGAGCGCGGCACCAAAGTTTATCTGGGCGCCCCCACTCTGGCGGTTACTGGCGGCGACAAACTACTGGTACTGACTGACCGGCAGGTGGCCGATGAAGTCCTGGCCCAGATTCGCTAAGGCCGCCGCCTCCAATCCGATTCCGGTCGCAACCTTCATGACCGGAACGGTCTACATTGCCCTTGGGGCGGTGATGGCTCTGCTGGGCCTGGCCGACACCCTGCTGGGTGAGGATGGGCTGGGATTTTTTGTCGGGGCGGCGGTGGGCCTGCTGCTGGGGTTCGTGCTACGACAACTGGGCAGCCCCCAGGCCGAGCCACGCCGGGCCGAAGCCCTTTTGACTGTGGCCGGGTTATGGATGATGGTTCCCATCCTGGGGGCCATCCCCTTCTGGCTTTCGGGCGGCATGAGTTATCTGGATGCCCTTTTCGAGGCTACCTCCGGCTTCAGCACCACCGGGGCCAGCGTTCTGACCGACTTCAATCAGTTCAGCTACGGCCTGTTCTTTTGGCGCTCTTTAACCCAGTGGTTTGGCGGGATGGGCATTCTGCTGCTCTTTATTGTGGTGCTGCCGCACCTGGCCCTGGCGGGACGCCAGATGTTTTTTGCCGAGATAACCGGGGTGCAAAAGCAACAGCTGACCCCCAAGCTACGCCAGACCGCCACCAATATCCTGCGGGTTTATCTTCTGCTTAGCGCACTGACCCTGGCCGCTTACCTGGCCTCTGGGGTGCCGGCCTTCGAAGCAGTTGCCAACACCTTCTCCAGCGTATCGGCAGGGGGTTTTAGCCCCAACCCGCAGAGCTTCGCTGCCTATGCCCCCATCACCCAGTGGATTGCCGCGGTGGTGATGTTCCTGACCGGGGTAAACCTGCTGCTGCAATACCGGGTCATTTTTGGCCGTGACTTTGCAGCACCCTTACGCGACCCCGAGTTCCGGGCCTATGCCGCGGTTATCGCCCTGGTAGCGGCGGCAATTGCCAGCATACTGGTTGTGCGCCAGGGCTACGAGCTCGAGCCCGCCCTGCGCCACGCCTTCTTTCAGACCGCCTCCATCATCACCGGCACCGGCTTTGCCTCAACCGACTTCGGCCTCTGGGTAGTGCCCGCCCAGACCCTGCTGGTAATGCTGATGTTCATTGGCGGAAGCGCCGGCAGTGTGGGGGGCAGCATAAAGGTCATCCGCTGGCTGGTGATTGGTGCGCTGGTTCGGCGAGAGCTACAGCGGGCCTTGCACCCCCAGGCGGTGCTGCCTTTGCGCGTGGGCAACAAAAATATTGGTGAGGATGTACTGCGAGCTGTTGCGGCTTTCATTACCTTATACGTGGCCCTGTTTGCCACAGGAGTACTCATTATGGGCATTCTGGAAGAGGACTTCGTGGTGGCTTTTACCGCCTCCGCAGCCGCCATTGGCAATGTGGGGCCGGGGCTAGGGGATGTGGGGCCGATGGCCAATTACGGCCACCTCCACCCTATCTCCAAAGCAGTCATGATCTTTCAGATGTGGGCCGGGCGCATCGAGCTAATTGCCGTATTTTCGCTCTTCACCCCCGAGCTGTGGCGCAGGCTGCGGGCATAAGGCCACAAAGCTGCCCAGGCCATCATGAAAACAAGCCTCAAACCTTCGCCAATCAAGAATCTGCGGTTTGCTTTTTACTTGAGAACGACCTGGTGGTCGGCTTTACTGCGAGCGCCCAGGCGGTAGGCAACATTGGGCCGGGGCTGGGGGAGGTCGGCCCAATGGGGAGCATTGCCGGGCTGGAACCCCTTTTCAAGATCATCCTGATCTTCCAGATGTGGGCCGGACGCCTTGAACTCATTCCGGTATTCTTGCTGCTAACCCCAGAGCTGTGAAAAAAACTACGGGATTAGCGCAGTATCTCCCGACTAAAATTCATCCCCGCATGGCCATCCTGGTAGAATCAAAGGCATGTCCAAGCCCCTGGTAATACCAGAGTCCTTTCGCCTCGACCACAAGAAAGTCCGGGCGCCTTACGTGCGGCTGGCGGGGGTCAAAAAGACCCCCAGGGGCGACCAGATCGAGAAATACGATCTACGCCTGGCCCAGCCCAACCAGGACGTCCTGAGTAGCGGCGCCATCCACACCCTCGAGCATCTGCTGGCCACCTATATCCGCAGCCATCTGGATGGGGTGGTAGACATCTCGCCCATGGGCTGCCGCACCGGGTTTTATATGGTTGTGCTGGGCGAGCCAGGGCCCGAGAAGGTGCTGGAGGCCTTCCAGGCCACCCTCGGGGATGTGGTCCGGCACACCCGGCCCGTGCCGGGGGTAAGCGAGCTCGAGTGCGGCAACTACCGCGACCACGACCCGAGCGGCGCCCGGGCCTGGGCACAGCGGGTGCTGGATGAGGGCTTACGCATACAAGAGACCCTCGAGATTACCGAATGAAGCTTTCTATCGGGGGTGGTCCGGTTTACCCCGACCCTGATCTGGGGTTTGTCGGAGTTCCGCCGGAGCACCGATAGATTAATCACTCCCATCCCCCGCCATCTCATCACCCAGCCGATGCTGGATGTTATGCGGTGTGAGTGCTAGGCTAGCCCAGTATGCCCATGGTCGCCCTATTTGCCGCCGAAGGAGCCGAAGCCCAGGCTTTACGGAAACAACTAAGCCTGCAAAAGGCCGTAGATGGCCCCTGGACCATGCACCAGGGGGAGTTGGGGCGCTACCCGGTGGTGCTCATCGAGACTGGGGTGGGCAAAGCAGCAGCCGCAGCAGCGGTGGCCTACGCCAGGGTTCGCTTCAACCCAGCGCAGTCATTCTGGGTGGGTGTGGCGGGGGCCCTGAACCCCGACCTCAAAACTCTGGATCTGGTACTGGCTCAGGATGCCGTGCAGTACGACGTAGACATAACCGCCTTTGGACGTGCTCCGGGCGAGCTTGCCACAGGTGAGCGCTTTATCCCCGCCGATGCCGGGCTTACCTCCAAGGTTTTGCGCACTGCACTGGCCATGGGTCTGCCCATCTACCTGGGGCGCATTGCCAGCGCAGACCGTTTTCTGGCCCAGCGCAACCAGGCCGATGAGGTGCGCCGGGTATTTGCCGCCGATGCAGTCGAGATGGAGGGAGCAGCCGCACTGTGGACGGCCAAACGCATGGGAATGCCCATGGTCCTCCTGCGCGCCATCACCGACCAGGCCGGCAGCGAGGCCCCAATCGCATTTGAAACCTTTCTGGATAGCGCCTCAGAACGCCTGGCCAGTCTGGTTGGCAGGGTTTTGAGCAGTTGATTAGTTTCGGGCAAACTTAGGCACCAGATCCACTTCGCAAACAAAAACAATATCCGCCTCAAAAAGTGTTCCTCGGAGACCAACCCCAACCAGAACTTTTAGCAATCAGCAAAGCCGAGGGGTTGTGGTAAAGCAAAGGCAATGGCGGTGGGGTTGGGTTTGTTGCCGATCTACCTGACCTCCACGCGAAGCAGTACCGCAAAGCGCCTCGGCTGGCATTTGTTAGTCGCACCGGTCACCGCAGAATCTGCTCCAAGGCTTTTCCTTTCGCAAGCTCGTCTATCAGCTTGTCCAGATAGCGTATTTTCTGCATCAGCGGGTCTTTTACTTCTTCTACCCGGACTCCACAAACCACGCCTTTGATCAGCGAAGCATTTGGATGAATGGCAGGAGCTCGAGCAAAAAGGGTCTCGAAATCGCTATGTTGTGTAATTTGCTCTTCCAAACCGGCCTGGTTATAGCCAGTCAGCCAGCAGATAATCTGATCGACCTCTGCTGTCGAGCGATGCTTGCGCTCCGCTTTTTGAACATATAGCGGATAAACCTTCGAGAACTCAGTACTGAAAATTCTGTGCTTGGACATCTTCGATCCTCCAGCGGGCCAGGACAGGGGCATCCAGACCTCCAGGCTCTAGGCAGCAAGTATACCGCACCGGTAAAACTTCCCTCCAAAACGGGAAACCTACCACAGCTGCAAAGGTTTCTTGATCGCGTTTCGCAAACAAGCCCTCCTGCAAGTGATTTACTTTTCACCACAGACCGCGCTGTGTTGGGTGCTGGAGCAGGCTCTGGTGAGAGCCCCCGGGCACCTCAGCAGCCTTGAAGAAATTACTTGTTACAACTACCCATCTATCTCCACACCGGTTTGAGCTGGACGGGGCACTGGGGTGCACGGGTATACTGAGGCATCTGGGTCAGCTCGTCGGGTTGGCAGTGGTGCGCGTACAGGGGAAGGAGAAAGCATGGGGGGAGCATCCATAACAGAGCAGCGGCTGGGGTCGGAGCTTGTGGAGGATTTGAAGCACACCGACGGAGGTCACGTCAAGCTCTTTTGCGGCAATGCCAACCGCCCCCTGGCCGAAGCAGTCGCCAGAGCCCTGGGCATCAGGCTAGGCGAGGCCACGGTTGAACGCTTCCCCGACGGCGAGGTGCAGGTGCGTCTGCTGGAGAGCATTCGCGGCGACGATGTATACCTGATCCAGCCCACTGCCCCGCCGGTAAACGAAAACCTGATGGAGCTGCTGGTCCTGGCTGATGCTGTGCGGCGCAGCAGCGCCGAGCGCATCAACGCAGTGATTCCCTACTTTGGCTACGCCCGCCAGGACAAGCAAACCCGGGGCCGCGAGCCCATCACTGCCCGGCTGGTAGCGGGTCTGCTAGAACATGTGGGCATCCACCGGGTGATTACCGTTGACCTGCACGCCCCGCAGATTCAAGGTTTTTTTTATCAGCCGGTGGACGAACTTTCGGCGGTGCGGCTATTCGCCGAGTATCTGGAAAACCAGCGCCTGACCGAAAATGCGGTGGTGGTCTCGCCCGACTCAGGCAGAGCCGAACAGGCCCGCCGCCTTTCCGAACGCCTGAACCTTCCGCTAGCAATCCTGGCGAAAAGGCGCATAGGCCCGCGCGAGACCCAGGTCAGCTATGTGATTGGGGATGCGGCGGGCCGGCGCCCCGTGATCATTGACGATATTGTCTCTACCGGCGGGACCATCCGGCGCGGGGTAGAGGCCCTGGTGGCCGCCGGGGCGCTTCCCGAGGTTGTGGTAATGGCCTCGCACGCAGTGCTGGTGGGCAACGCCCGTGAGAACCTGGCCCACCCGGCCATCCGCGAGGTGGTCTTTACCGATACCATCGCGCTCAACCCGGCCCTGGGCTATACCATCCTGCCCATAGCGCCCCTCCTGGCGCAGGCCATCCGGCGGGTGCACACCAACCAGTCGGTGAGCGTGCTGATTTAGTGTTAGGGTCTGGCGATACTACCTCGGGCTGGATTATCTAATACCCGCGCCCGGTGGACTTGGTCAGCATCAGTTTGAGCTCGTGGGGGCTGGTGGCGGAGTATTCTGCGTCCTCGAGGCTGATATGGCCCTGCGTATACAGCTCTGCTAAGTGCTGGTCGAAGGTCTGCATACCGCGCAAATTGTCTTGCAGCATAGAGTCTTTGATCTGGGAGGTCTTGTGTTCGTCCTTGATAAGGTCGCGCACAAAAGGTGTGGCCAGCAGAATCTCTAGGGCCAGCATCCGCCCTTGTCCATCGGCCCTGGGCAGCAAGCGCTGTGAGACAATGCCCAAGAGTGAGTCGGCTAGCAAAATGCGAATTTGCAGGTGTTCGTGCAGGGGAAAGAAGTCAATGATGCGGTTGATGGTCCGCACCGAGTCCAGCGTGTGCAGGGTGGAAAATACCAGGTGGCCGGTCTGGGCGGCCATGATGGCAGCTTCCACGGTCTCGCGGTCGCGCATCTCGCCGATCAGGATTACATCGGGGTCCTGGCGCATGGAGTATTTGAGACCCGAGCTGAAAGATTCGGTGTCTACCCCCACTTCGCGCTGCACCACCAGGCTTTTCTTGTGCTTGTGTAAGAACTCGATGGGGTCTTCGATGGTGACGATATTTTTGGGGAAGTGCAGGTTGATGTGGTCAATCAGGGCAGCCAGGGTGGTGGACTTACCCGAGCCGGTTGGGCCAGTCACCAGCACCAGGCCGCGATCGCGCGAAGCCAGCTCCTCCATAACCGGACGAGGCAGCCCCAGGGCCTCAAAGCTGGGGATGGACTCGGCCACTACCCGCATCACTAGACCAAAACTACCGCGCTGGTGAAGTAAGTTGCAGCGAAAGCGGGCCAGCCCTGGCACAGTGTAGGCAAAGTCCATTTCTTTCTTGTACTCAAGCTCCTCCAGCTGTGTGGGATTAAGCAGGCTACGCACGATGTTCTCAACATCGCTAGGCGAAAGAACCTTGTGGCCAAAGGGCTTAAGCTTGCCGTCAATGCGTACCGTGGGCGGCGCACCAGCCTGCAAGTGTATATCCGAGGCCCGGGACTGAACCATACTACGCAGCGTCTCAGCAATGGAGATAGGGGTTTGGGTGGTACTCATTCAGTGGCTCCCTCGTGTCTACACCAGAGTTTATGGGTTGTGTACTAGTAGATCGTTCATAATATAACGTTGCAATATCTGTTCGGTTTATGGCATTATGGCAGTAACAAAGGAGCCAGATATGCCATTCCAGAGGAAGCGAAGCTTACTGGTGTTAGAGGGAAA
>JBGFRI010000009.1:0-7974 GCA_041695225.1 Deinococcota bacterium | reverse complement strand
GAAGGCCTTCGACCTGCTCGGCGTCACGCACCGGCTGTAGCCATGTAACCGCACCACCTCACTAAGGAAAAATGACGGCTCGGAGCGGAGTATTGCTGGGTTCCTACAAAGGTAACTTCGGGCTAGCGCATGTTTCGCAGGTCTAAGCAGGTCGAAGGTCTAAGGTCTGCGACGGTCTAGGGTTCTGGCCTTCGACCTTTGTCTTTAGACCTTCGACAAGATAGAACCCTCGATTCAGCTATCGGGGGGTTTGGTCGACTGAGCTTGCTGGGGTTGCCTACTAAGTCCGCAGCCCACGAACAAAGTCTTCGTAGCGGAACTCGTTGGTGGCAAACCAGCGGCGCGACTGCTCGCGGAAGGTTCTCCAGGGCCCCAGGATTTCCCGGAAGGTGGCATCTCTGGCAGCAAATTCTTCTAACATCTCGGTGGTGGCCCGGTTGGCGGCCTGTAGCACACTGGTGGGGAAAGGGCGAAGCAGGGTCCCGCCACGGATCAGGCGGGCCAGCGCAGGCGCGTTTTTGGCATCGTACTGAGCCATCATGCGTACCATGGCCTCGCGGGTGGCGCTTTCCACCGCTTCCTGATAGGGCTTGGGCAGGGCGCGCCAGCGCTCGAGGTTGGCCAGAATGGACACGGTGGGTCCGGGCTCCTGCCAGCCGGGGTAGTAGTAGAAACGGGCGGCCCGGTGCAGGCCCAGTCTTTCATCGTCGTGGGGGCCAGAAAACTCGGCGGCGTCAACGACCCCGCGCTCGAGAGCCAGGAAGACCTCACCCGGTGCGATTACCTGTACCGTAACTCCCAGCCGGGCCATTACCGCTCCTCCCTGACCAGGTATGCGGAAGCGCAGGCCGCGCAGGTCTTCCGGGCCGCGAATCTCCCGGCGGAACCAGCCCCCCATCTGTAACATGGTGTTGCCAAAGGGGAACTGGATAATATTAACATCGGCCAGGATACGCCGCACAGCCTCGAGGCCGCCGCCAAAGTAAAGGTAGGCGTTCTGCTGGCGGGCATTCATCCCGAAGGGCATGGCAGAGTCGAAGGCAAATGCGGGGTTAATCCCAATCCAGAAAAAGGTAGCCGAGGCGCCCATCTCCACTGCGCCACCCCGCACCGCATCGAAAAGTTGCGCCGCTGGTACTAACTCGCCGGCAGGGTGCACGCTGATCTCGAAGCGCCCCTCGGTCAGTTCGCCAATTCGCCTGCCTACGTACTCGGCCCCTCCGTGGAGAACATCCAGCGCGCTAGGCCAGTGACTGGTCATGCGCCAGCGAACCCTGGGCAGGGTCTGGGCATAAACCGGGCCGAACACCGCGCTGGCTGCCACTGCACCAACCCCAGCCTTCTTCAAAAACTCCCGTCGCTTCATGTTTTCCCCCTATAAAGCGGTCTGCTTGTACTACCTGGTGCTTAAACTGCATTAATATACATCCGCCAGCCTGCTGTGTAAATATGGTGAGTCGCGCCAGCTGAACTGTTGCCCAGGCAGCGTGGTCTGGTCTTGAAAGTCACAGGTCACATGAAGGTCGAAGGTCTTTCGACGTTCGACCTTTGACATTTCTTAGGCGGAGCGGAGCAAGGCCGATATACTGGTGCTCGAGTTGAGCGGCGGCCTGGTCGGGGCTAGGCGTTAAAACCGACTAAGTGGCCCTTGCATCAGCGCTTAGCTAGCCCCAAAGGATGGCAACGTGGAACTGCCCATTTTGCATGGAAAGCTAAAGGGTAAAAGATGGATTGTGGAATCATTTATTAATCTCGGTTTCTGGCTGGGAACTTATGAACATAAGAAGCAGTCGCTCTTTACCCAGACCATTACAGAAGGGGCTGTTGTCTATGATGTTGGCGCGCACGTGGGTTTCTATACGCTTTTAGCCTCGGTGATGGTTGGACCTCGAGGTACGGTTGTTGCTTTTGAGCCGCTGCCGCGAAATTTGTACTACCTGCATAAACACCTGTCGCTCAATAAATGTGAGAATGTGAAGGTTGTCGAGGCGGCCGTGGCAGAGGAGAACGGAACTACCCTTTTCAGTGAAGGGGCACACAGTACCACGGGCCACGTATCGTTGAAAGGGAATATCGCAGTCCAAAAGGTTGCTTTGGACGAACTTGTTTTTAGCCAGAGGATACCCGCACCCGATTACATAAAAATAGACGTTGAGGGGGCCGAGTTGTCGGTACTTACTGGCGCTAGGAAAACATTGAGTGTTTTTGCTCCAGTGATATTCTTGTCTACCCATGGCGCTAATATCCATCGGCAGTGCTGTGAGTTTTTGGAGTCTGCCGGCTACCAGTTGCAGGATGTAAGGGGAAAAAGTGTCCCTAATACGAGAGAAATAATAGCTGTAGGGCCTACGCAGTTGAGGCAGTAGCATTAATTTGTTAACTACCAGCCAGGTGGCGGAGCAGAAGTCTTTGGTAATTTCTGATACGGGCAGTTAGAACTACTGTTGTGTTGCAATCTCTTGGCTCAGTCAAAGGAAATCAGGGTATCAGGTGCAAGAACTCTACACCAGGGTAGCGGCGGAAGTCACTGTCGAAAGAGACCAGTCGGCAGCCGCTCGCCGCAGCAAAGGCAGCCAGATAAGCGTCTGTCCAGTGCCCACCCCGGAGGTCAGGCTGGTCGCTCCAGCGCCCCAGGAACTCATCCAGCCCAGGCGGCTCGGCCAACAGGGTGATGCGTGGTACCGCCAGCCACGTTGTTAATGCACGCCAGGCTCCGCTGCTATCTAGGGCCTCCTGACCAAGTATGCGTGGGTTAGTTAGATGACGCAGTAGTGCAAGAGCAGTGAGACGGCAGAAGGCCAGTTCATCGCTGGCTTCTTGATCCCAGTAGCGCCGTGACCGAGCGTAATGGCTGTGATCTCCCGCGCTCAAGGCTACCCAGACGCTAGCGTCCAGTAGATCCGGCATATCTGGCCTCGTCTTCCTCCTCTTCAAGACGCCGTAGCTCCGAGTTAGGGACGGCAGCGATGGGCGCCCCCCTTGGCGGAATGATCACGGGAGGCGGCTCGCGGCGCCTCTGGAGGCTGTTGCCTAAGGCGGAGGGTTGTTGGAGACCCTGCTCGATCAGGCGTCGGACCAGGTCACGCATGGATACGCCGTTCAAGGCTGCGCGAGCCTTGAGGGCGCGGTAGAGGTCGTCCGGAAGGTCAATGGTAGTTCTCATAAATACATATTAGCGCATATGTGGCATTATGTCACAACATTATCGTTTCGATCGGGTAAGCTGGTCTACAGCCAGGCCACCTCACCCTTAAATAGTCAGCCTAGCCCCGGGCCAGCCCCCCCGGGCCTGCTCCAGATACTACGGGGAGACTCCTGCCGTCAGCTGGGGGTAGAGCTGAGGAGAACATACGCTGCAGGATAACCATCCCCAGCCCCAAGCAGCATAGGGCGCTACAACCCCAGGGTTGATAGCCCATGGAGGACAACCCTTCGACTCCGCTCGGTTCAGGTCTTTCAGCTACGCACGCTTCTAGAGGGCATTCGAGAAATCTCCTCTTCCCTGGTCGGAGAGGCTGGGAGAGGGGGGGTGAGCGCAGCGAACCATGGCGTCTTTGGCAGCATTCAACCCCCACCCCAACCCTCTCCCAAGCTTGGGAGAGGGGGCTTTGGTGGCGCCCTTTCAGCTACCGAGCTCATTGAAAACTCTACTCAAGAGTTGCCCATCCGTCCCGAAGGACCCCGGAGCATGAAGCCGGGGGCTGACGCTTCACAAAAGATGTCGCAGGTCGCAAGCCAAAAAGACCTGAGACTTGAGACTTGAGACGCTTCATAAAAGACTGGGTGTCCTGGTAATTTCTGAATGCCCTCTAGGCAGGGCGGAGTCAGGCCGAAAGCTGTTACGATGGGTTGCAGGTCCGACCCCAGGCCCTGAGGTCGGGACGGCTAGCGCCCGCCGGCCTGTCCGCGAAGGAGCCAGACCTCACTCCGCTGGCCTGGCCAGAAGGTGCTGTTGACAATTGCGATGGTACCGGCCCGGCTGACCGCAAGTTTACTCATCAACAGGCCCTGCAGACTGCCGTTCACGCCGCCCCCCGGGTCTGCGCTTCCCGGGATCACCGAGGCCGGCGCAAAACTACGCCCGCCGTCGCGGGAAGTGGTAAACCCCAGACCTCGAGGGTGAGGTAACCGGCCGGCAAACATCTCCCAGATCACATACACCCTGCCGCCCGAGTCCAGGGCCAGCGCCGGGAAGTGCGCGCTGGCCTGGTGCTCCGTCGGGGGGCCTGAGATTCTTCTGGGAGACTCGAAGGTGCGCCCGCGGTCGGTCGAGCGGCGGTAATGGATCTGATACCGCTGGAAAGGGCCGGCAGGGCTTATCGCGTAGACCAGATGCAGGGTTCCGTTGCGGTCTACGGCTATATTTGGCGCATCGGCATGGCCGTCGGTCTCGAATACGGGCCGCGGCCTGCTGAAGGTGCGCCCGCGGTCGGTTGATATCGAGAGGTGGATGTCCGCTGCCCGGTCCTCGCCAACGGCCCAGGCCAGGTAGACCACACCCGCCGCATCTACGGCCAGGGAGGGGCCGCGAGCGGGAGCCCCTATGCCCCGGCCAGCAACCTGTACCGGAGGGGAGAAACGCGCGCCCCTGTCGGTGGAGCGGCTGACCCACAGAGCGCCTTCGAACTCGGTCCAGGCCGCGTAGAGACTTCCGTCGGGCCCCAGCGCCAGGTCCAGGCTGCCGTTGTGCCAGTACTGCCGGGTGAGCCGGCCCTTGCCGTCGCCGGCGGGGGTGTTCGAAAGATTAACCGGGGACCCGAAGCTTCTGCCCCCGTCGGTCGAGCGCGCAAAGAAGGTCTCGCCGCCATGCGAACCCCCGGAAAAGACGATCTCCTGCCAGAGGACCCACACCTCGCCAGCCTCACCCGGCGCCATCACCAGCCGCGGCAGCCAGGAGAAGACTCGAGGGCTCCGCGAGACGTTGGCCGGCCTCTCTAGCCGGGGTCTGCCGTCGGGCCCGAAAGCCTGGAAGAAGATGTCTTTGCGGGCCTGATCTACCCAGACCACCCCGACCAGGCCATCCTCGGTGATGGCCACGCTGGGGTCGTCCACGTAACGAAAATCAGAGTCGTTCATGCGCCACTGTCCGCGGTATCCGCCTCCGGTGGCCACCACAATCTTTTCCTGCCACTCGACCATGGGCGGGCCCAGCCCCGCAAGGCCGGGCGCAGCGAGGTTCTGGTCGCCTGCGGCAGCGAAAGCAGCCTGAAACAAAACCAGACCTGCGACCAGGTACGCAGTCACGCAGCCTCTAAGGTTTTGCCTCTTCCCAGCACCAGGTGCCATCTCAACTCCTGTGAGGAGCACAGCTTACAACCCCAAGACCATACCAGTATAACCAGGCATCATCAGACGAGTTTAAGGGAGCCGAGCGGGCTCAGTCTCGAAGGTACCTCCGCAGCTGTACAGGCGAGCGTTGCGGGGCGGCTGATCCGCAAAACCTGAGCAGTGTCTACGCTAAGCTGGCTGGCGTTAGCCGCAGGTTGTCATGCCAGCATAAGAACCCCAGTGAAAGAATCCTGACCGGAGGCTGGCAGTCTGTCGGATAGCGGGTATGTGGTACTGGAACAGGTTTTTGTCGGCCTAAAGCCAGCAGTCACATAAGCGCAGCCTGATCTTTAGACAGTAAAGTGGGCGGCTAAAATCCCCGACGGAGGAGAATATGCACAGGTTCGTTTTCGCAGTTGCTGGGCTGGTCTTTGGACTGGTTGGCCTGGCTCAGACACCCCGTAGCGAGCTGGTAGGCTTTGCAGAGCTGCCAGCCGAGACCTTTGCCCCTGGCCCTGCGAGTGGGGCATTCCGTGCCACCCCCGGTATACGCGCCGCCCAGGCGCCCTTTAGCTCCCAGCCGGTGCAGGGTTTCAGCGCAGTCCAGCTAGGGCCAAGCCCAGGAAGTTTCTGGATGCTTGCCGACAATGGCTTTGGCTCTAAGGCCAACAGCCCCGACTTCTTGCTGCGTATCTACCAGGTCACCCCGCAGCCGCGGACTGCCCAGGGCGGGCCCGGCCGGGTGCTGGTCAGCCGCTTTATCCAGCTACGCGATCCCAATCGCCTGATTCCCTTCCCCATCCTGAACGAGAACACCCCCCACCGCCGCCTGACCGGTTACGACTTTGACCCCGAGTCGCTGGTGGTTGCGGCCGATGGCAGCTTCTGGGTTGGCGAGGAGTTTGGCCCCTTCCTGCTACATTTCGATGCCGATGGGGTTCTGCTGGCGCCCCCCATTGCTACCCCCGATTTTGGCCCTGGTAGAAACCCCGCCACCGACCTGGTGCGGGCCCCCGAGCACCCCAGTCTGATTAACAGTCCGGTAGCCCCGGGCCAGCCCTGGCCCGCCAATCTGCCGCGCACCCGTGGCTTCGAGGGAATGACCAGCAACCCCGAGAGAAACCGCCTGTTTGCCATGCTCGAGGGCACCGTGGTAGGCGACCCGGCAGGCACCGTAAGGCTCATGGAAGTAGACCCGGTCAATCGGCGTTTCGTGCGGCTGGTGGGCCTTTACCAGCTCGATGACCCCGGCCATGCTATCGGAGAGATCGCGGTGATTAACCAGAACCAGTTCCTGGTAATTGAGCGCGATGGGCGTCAGGGTGACGAGGCCCGCTTCAAGCGGATCTTTCGCATTGACCTGACCCGCCGCGACGCCAATGGCATCTTCGCCAAGGAGCTGCTGGTAGACCTGCTCAATATTTCCGACCCGCGGGGCCTCTCCCGTCACACCCGCGACGGAACTTTCCGCTTTCCTTTCTTCACCATCGAAGCGGTAATTGTGCTGGACGCCAACACCATCCTGGTTACCAACGACAACAACTTCCCCGCTACCGGCGGGCGTGGGCCCCAGGTCAGAGACCCCAGCGAGTTCATCTGGCTGCGCCTGCCCACACCCCTGGATCTGGCCCCTGGCGTAGGCCAGGCCCGCTAGACCTGCTCTAACGCCAAACCCACGCCCGCGCGGGCGTGGGTTTGGCTTGTCACTCGACAGGAAAGCCATTGAGCCTGGCTCCAGCCAGTGATTAGGCGCAAGAGCCGGTCCTGCCCAGGATAACGGTGGGCTCGCCTTTTCTTGAGTCAAAAAAATGACGAGATAGCATCAAGAGCCTTCGTTGTCCGAGACTGCGAAAACCTGGCCAGAGACATTGAGAACGCGGTCTAAACCACCGAGACCTCACCCTCCGGCTCTTGTGGGCTTGGTCAGATGGACCTTGCAAAGCTTGCCCACCTGCTCTGGGTGCTTTTCCGAAGATTCTGATAACATAAAGCGTTGAAAAGATGGGTGTTTTTTCGAGGCTTCGGGCCAGACGGCAAGTCCTAAAGCCCTCCCGAAGCAAACTGAGGAAGGGAGAGAGGTTTCTGGTGAACATAATTTCCTCTATGGGCCAGGTGCCACATTATTACGGCTCGGTAGGCTGGCAGAGTACGTTAGACCGTACCAGCAGAATAGTTTTTAGTGATGCTGCCTACCCACCGGCAGCACCCGAGGTGGATCTGGAGGAGGTGATCTATGGGCCTACTCGATAGCTTGCTCGGCCACGCCTCTGAAGTTGACCCGAACAAGCTCACTGCTGAATTCGCGCAAGTACTGGCCGAGGGTGAGAAGATTGAGAAGGCCTACCAGCTCTTCCGAGATTCGTTCCTCTTCACCAACAAGCGCCTGATCCTGGTTGACAAGCAAGGGCTGACCGGCAACAAGGTGGAGTATCATTCGCTGCCGTACAAGAGCATCACGCACTTCGCCATCGAGACGGCTGGCCATTTCGACCTAGACGCCGAGCTGAAGATCTGGATCGCGGGGAATCCAAAGCCGTTCCAGAAGAAGTTCACCAAAAGGCTCAGCATCTACCAGCTCCAGGCAGTGTGAGGTGGACCCCTCTGTCAAGACAGAATTCTGGCCTGGTCTAAGCGACACTCCCTCCCTTCCATTAGTATTGCATGAGGCTTGGTTTGGACGTTCTGGATGACCGGCTGGGTTGAACC
>JBGFRI010000012.1:0-45997 GCA_041695225.1 Deinococcota bacterium | reverse complement strand
CCTTCAAGTGCAACCTTCTTCCAGCGGTGCAACATACTGGGGTGTACCCCGTAAGCAGAGACCAGCTCCGAAACAGTCTTTTCTTCCCTGAGTAGCTCCAGGACAACCTGCGCTTTGAAACTGGCTGAGTGGTTCTTTCTCATAAACTAGTGTCGCTTAGAGCCTGCGGTTTTCGTGTCCAGTTTATGGGGTCCATTATCCCCCGTCGGCTGATGGGCTGGACGACCCTCTCCTGGATTGCTTCGTCGGCCTCTGGCCTCCTCGCAATGACTACGGGGGGTGTGCGGCTGATGGGCTTACGACCCGTTCCTGGATGGATTAATCACCTCCCAGGCTTTCTTGGTAAGGTTCTGATGGGTAAAGCAGCAACAGCTAGCCGAAAATTAAGCAGCCGCAGCCCCCAGCCGAACCTCACGCACAAACTGCCGGGTTTTGTTGTCCAGGTCGTGTACGGCCCAGGGAGTGGTTCTGGCCCCAGGCCAGCGCTCAAAAAGCGTATCCAGCCATTGCAACAGCAGGTCGGCGGTCATCGAACTCGAAGACAGGTAACTGACGCTGGCATTGCTCAGTGTGACCTTGCCCAGGGCCTCGTAGTGGCTGGGAGAGGTATGTATGATCAGCATTCGGAAAATGTCCCCCGAATCTTGTCCCACGCACTCCAAAACCTGCCCCTCGCGCAGAGCATTGATCTTATGCAGGGTGACCATAAAAGCATCCTACTCTACTCAAGAAGGGGTTTCCAGGGCCCAGATCTCTAAAACGCGGCCCAATCGTAATTACTTCTTCTAGATCTTGACCACAATGTTCAGCAGCTTCCCCGGAATGTATATCTCCTTTACCACTTCCTTGCCCACAATGTGCTGTTGCACGTTAGGAAGTTCCCGCGCCAGACGCTTAATGTCCTCTTCGCTGGCCAGGGCGCTAACGGTGGTTTTGCCGCGAACCTTTCCGCTCACCTGCACCACCAGTTCGAAGCGATCTGCTACCAGGGCCGCTTCGTCCAGGCTGGGCCAGGGGGCGCCAAACACCGAGGAGTGGTGGAATTCGTGCCAGAGTTCCTCGGCCAGGTGCGGGGCGAAGGGGGCCAGCAGCTGCAAGTAACACAGCACTGCGTGGCGGTAGAGCGGGGTGACGCCCTGCTCCTTGCGGTAATCGCCCAGGGCATTGAGCAGCTCCATCAGGGCGGCAATTGCGGTGTTGAAGCGCAGGGCCTCGATGTCCTCGGTCACTTTCTTGATGGTCTGGTGTAGCTTCTGGTAAAGGCCTTTGTCGGTAACCTCGAGCAAAGCCGGGTTATACTCCCCCTGGGCTTTCAGCTCCACCAGGTTCTCGGCCACCATGCGGTAGACCCGGTTGAGGTAGCGCCAGGCACCCTGCACGCCCTCGTCGGTCCAGATCATCTCGTTTTCGGGTGGAGCGGCAAACAGTATGGTGATGCGGGCAATGTCGGCGCCCTGCTCTTTCACAAATGGCCCCACCATCACCCCGTTGCCCAGGCTTTTGGACATGGTGGCAGCCTTCCAGAAATGGGTGGTGCCGTCTTGGTGGACGCGCAGCTCGGCCCCGCTCTTCCTGGCTTCTTCCAGCGACAGGGTCTCGGGGATTTCCAGCCGGGCTCGCAGATCGGGGCTTTTGAAGCGAAGGTGGTCGCTCCCCAGAAGCTCCACCTCGCCCACGTCGGTCCAGCCCTGCACCATGCCCTGGGTGAAGAGGCCCTCGAAGGGCTCCGCGGCCTGCACCATGCCGATATCGTGCAGGAACTTGGTGAAAAAGCGGCTATAGAGTAGGTGCAGGATGGCGTGCTCGACGCCGCCGATGTACTGGTCCACCGGCATCCAGAAGCTGGCCTTCTTAGGGTCAAAAGGCAGGCTGGTGTTGGTGGCGTCGGTGTAGCGGAGGAAGTACCACGACGAGTCAACAAAAGTGTCCATGGTGTCGGTGTCGCGCCGGGCCTTGCCGTCACACTGGGGGCAGTGGCACTGGTAGAACTCGGGGTGCGCGGCCAGCGGGCTCTTGCCCTTGGGGCGGATCTCGTCTAAGTCGCGCAGGGCAGGCAGCTCGACCGGCAGCTGCTCGTAGGGCACTGGCACGATGCCGCAGCTATCGCAGTGGATCATCGGGATGGGGGTACCCCAGTAGCGCTGGCGGCTGATCAGCCAGTCGCGCAGGCGGTAGTTGACCTTGCCCTCGCCAATACCTTGTTCCTCCATCCAGGCGATGATGCGCTGCTTGGCGTCCTCCAGGTGGAGGCCATCCAGAAAGCCCGAGTTGATGGCGGGGCCGTCGTCCAGGTAAGCTTTGCCGCTAAAGTCTGGGGGGGGTTGTACGGTGCGGATGATCTCCAAGCCAAATTTCTCGGCAAACTCCCAGTCGCGCTGGTCCTGCCCCGGTACGGCCATGATGGCCCCGGTGCCGTAGCCCGATAGCACGTAATCGGCGATCCAGACCGGAATCTCTTTGCCGCTCGCGGGGTTCAAAGCATAGGCCCCGGTCCAGACCCCGGTCTTCTCGCGGTCTTCAAGCTGCCGCTCGACCTCACTTTTCATACGGGTAGCAGCTACATAAGCCTCTACAGCAGCTTTCTGGTCAGGGCTGGTGATCTGGGCCACCAGCTCGTGCTCGGGGGCCAGCACCATGAATGTTGCGCCAAAAATCGTATCGGGGCGCGTAGAGAAGACGCGAATTTGTGTGTCATGACCCTTGACCTGGAAGCCAAACTCGGCCCCGGTGCTTTTGCCGATCCAGGCCCGCTGCATGGCCTTGACCTTCTCGGGCCAGCGCGGGAGTTTGTCGAGGTCACAGAGGAGCCGCTCGGCATAATCGGTAATCTTGAGATACCACTGCTCGAGCTCGCGCTTCTCCACCAGCGCCCCCGAGCGCCAGCCGCGCCCGTCAATGACCTGCTCGTTGGCCAGCACACTCTGTTCGACGGGATCCCAGTTGACGTAGCTTTTTTTGCGATAGGCCAGGCCCCGCTCGTACATCTTGAGGAAGATCCACTGGTTCCACTTGTAGTAGTCGGGCAGGCAGGTGGTAACCTCGCGGCTCCAGTCGTAGCGGATGCCCATCAGACTAAGGGACTCTTTGGACTGCTGGATGTTGGCAAAGGTCCAGTCGGCCGGGCTCACGCCGCCCTTTAGAGCGGCGTTTTCGGCGGGCAGACCAAAGGCGTCCCAGCCAAAAGGGTGCAGAACCGAGTAGCCTTGTTGGCTGCGAAAGCGAGCCAGCAGGTCGCCCATGGTGTAGTTTTTCAGGTGCCCCATGTGCAGGTCGCCCGAAGGGTAGGGGAACATCACCAGAATATAGGCCTTTTTTGCCCCAGTTTGCGACTCGGTAGCTGTGAGTAGCCCAATCTGCTCCCAGTACTTCTGCCACCTGGGCTCCAGTTCGTGGGGATTGTACTTGTCAGTCGTGACCATCTTTAGATCTCCACTTCTCAACCAGCTATTGTATTGGCTTGCCGACCAAAAGTGGAAATCGCAAGCTGGAATTTAGCGTTGGGCCTTAAGACTTTTACCAAGCCGAGCGCTTTGTACCCTTTGCAAGCCTGTAATTAAAGATTTTGCTCTCGCCATTTGCTCTTAGAAGGCTGGCAGGGCTCTGATTGGTCCTGTAAAGGGGTTTTGCCAGGGGCCAAAGTCTCCCCGCCCGTTTTTGTGAGGAGGCCGCAGGCCGGCGAAACATCAGTCTGGGTGACGGAGTGGCCGAGGATGGGGCTTATTGCTCCATCCAGGAGCGGGAGGTAAGCCCATCAGCCGCACACCCCCCGTCTGTATGACAAACTGCTATCAGGTTCATTGGGAGGAGGCTGTGTCTCATGTCTCAGGTCGCAGGTCGAAGGTCGAAAGTCGTTAGACCTTTGACCTTAGACCTTAGACCTTTGACATTTTACCGGGCCTGTCCTGAGCCTTGCCCTGAGCTGGTTGAAGGGGTGGCGATGGGTCGCCATCGCGCAAGGCGCGTATGTCAATAGAGTGGGCAGCAGACTGGCGTGTTGCTAAATCCCCCCAACCCCCCTTATTAAGGGGGGCAAAAACCCCCACCCCCCCTTACTAAGGGGGCCGTAGGCCGGGGGGATTTACTTGGGGAGCGGCTGGTCGGCTTGACATACTAGGCTCATTGCAAGGAGGGCAGAGGCCGACGAAGCAATCCAGGAGCAGCACAGTTAGCAGATGACTGATAGGGTGGCCTTGGGTTGCCTCCCTTTCGGCAAGCCCTCGGCCTGAGGGGCCTCGTCCCGAAGGCTCAGGGCAGGCCTCTGCGTCAGTGCCTCCGGTTTGCAACAATGTCGCAAGCCTCAAGTCTCAGGTCGCACGTCAAAAGCTATGAGCTATAGGCTATCGGCTATTGGCCATTGACTATCGACCATTGACTATCGACCATTGATTATCGACTCATTTAGATGTCGCAAGTCTCAGGTCGCAGGTCTAGGCAGGACCGGGACTGGGAGAGTCTAGAGCCTCCGCGCAGATCGCTGGCTTTCAGCTGTAGGTTTTGGTTTAGGCCTTCGACCTTCGACATTTGACTTTAACCTATACGTGGGGCCCTGGGATTGACACCGATTTTTTTACCCGACTACTACGGTTTAGCGGGGCTGTACTCCGGGCCTTAAAAACTCGTTGGTAAAAAAGGCGGTGTGGGGTAGATCGGTTCTGACCCGTCCGGTCTGTCTGAGCAGGTTAAGCCCACTCTGCCAGCCCTGGGGGTTGGAGAAGCCCAGACCGTTTCGGCGGGTGAAAGGCGACTGATAGAGGCGCAAAGAGGCTTCCAGCACTTTGAACCGGTCTTCTGCAAGGGTTGGTACATATCTTCTGGCGGCCTCGAAAGCTTTGCGGGGGTCTTCTAGCGTTAGGGCCATGGCCTCCTGGGTGGCCTGCACAAAGCGGCGCACCAGATCGGGACTGGCCAGAACGCGCTCGGTGGTAATTACCCCTACGCCAGGCGACAGGTTGTATGGAGCTGCAGGAATGACGTTCAGGCTGATTCCCCTCGCTCGCAAGAGCAGCGGCTCGTTGACGACAAAGCCCATGGCTACGTCAACCCGACCGGTCAGTACTGCTTCGGCCTGAGTAAAACCAATTTGCTCGATCCTCACGTCGCCTTCTCTCAGTCCGGCTGCGCGTAGCATGGCCTGTAAAGAGGTGTAAGAGGTGCCAAACCTTCCCGGGATTCCGATGGTTCTGCCCCGCAGGTCCCGGACCGAGCGAATATTTTTTTCTGTGCGCGAGAAGAGCGCGTTGGGTACGTTCTGATAGAAAGCCAGCACGTAGACCAGCGGAATTCCCTGGGTGCGCAGAAAAATTACATCCTCGGCATCGGCCACTACAAACTCGAGCCGGCCCTGTGCTAAGAGCGGGTACAACTCCGACGAAAAGCCATGCTGGAATTCCACTTGCAGACCGTGCCGAGTGTAAATTCCTTCCACTACTCCCAGATAAAACGGGGCAAACTGCACATCGGGCAAGAAGCCCAGCCCCACCCTTACGGTCTGGCTCTGAGCCAGACCCAGCGACAACAACACTGCCATCACCACGATGATTCTTTGCATACTGTCTTCCTCAAAACAACCGTGCTAACCCTGGGTCGAGCAGGCACGAACTGCATTCGACCCAATGCCAGTAGCCAAGGTTGTCTGAGGGTTTATGAAGTATTGCCCATCCCGCTTCGCCCGGGCACAGGAGACCCGGGCTTCACCCCTTCTCTCATCCGGACTATAACCGTCGGCTTGCGATTTTCACGCAATCGGGCCTGGATCTACCGCGAATTTCCAGGCTTCGCGGGCTTGGGTGGTTTTGTTTGATACGACCAGACCACCACTCACCGCCGGTGGGGAATTGCACCCCGCCCTGAAGGAATCGGGCCTACCGGCCCAAAGTTAGTTTAGTCACAAACCCTGGGGTTGCAAAGTGAACCAGGCTGGATTTTGATGGTCGGGTGCATCTGGAATTGCAGAGCCTGCTGGAGCTTGCCCACGAGACGGTGTTGGAGCGAGGTAAAGAACTCTTTTTAGGGGGTGCTGTGGTTGAGGCTGCCCGGAGTCGGGGCCGCTTGCAGGCTTTAGTTCAGGGCAGCGCGCCTTTTGCCTACCGGGTCGAGATCAACCTGGCCAGAGGCGAGTGGCGCTGTTCGTGCCCCTATACCTGGGGGCCGGTGTGCAAGCACGTGGCGGCGGTGGCTTTTGCGGCCCTGGAGGCCCCCGAGATCTTCGCCCGGAAAAAACTGGGCAAGAGCACACCGGTCAACCTGCAACCGCTGCTCGAGCTTTCCGATGACGAGCTGCTGCGCTTTTTGTGGCAACTCTACCAAGAGCGCCCCGAACTCCTGCACGAATTTGCCTACCACGTGATGCAGCGCTATGAGTGAAAAACCTGACTTGAACAGCTAGTGAATACTGCAGGATAGCGCTACTTTCTGCGGTAGCGCAGCACGTAACTTTCCAGCCAGGCCACCAGTCCGTACATGGAGATGCCCAGCAGTACTGTCACCCCGACGGCGGCGAAGGCATTGGCGTAGTTGAAGTTGCGCTGCTCGGTCTGGGCCAGATGCCCCAAGCCACCGCCACCCAGAACAAACTCTGACACCACCGCCCCAATCAGGGCCAGCGAGACGGTAAGGCGCAGGCCGCCCAGGATTACCGGCAGCGCGCCCGGAAACTCGAGCTTGCTAAACACCCCCCAGGCCGTGGCCCCGATGGTCTGAAAAACCTCCCGGTAGATGCGGTCTACCTCCCGCACCCCCACCATGGTCGAGACCAGCACCGGAAAAATGGAGATCAGGGTGGCAACCGTCACCTTGGAGACCAGCCCGTAGCCAAACCAGATGATGAGTAAGGGCGCCACGATAATGGTCGGAACTGCCTGGAGCGCCACAATGAAAGGGGAGAGCAGGCGCTCCAGCGAGCGCTTTTGTCCCATGGCGTAGCCAATGGGCAGCCCGATGGCCAGCGAGGCCAGAATGCCCAGCCCGGCGGTCTGCAGGGTTGTCAGGGCGTTCTGCACCAGCAGACCGGCGTTCTGCCGCATGGCCTCCCAAACCTCTGGGGGCGAGGGCACAAATACCGGAACCCTGTATGCCATGATGCCCCAGGCCAGGAAGAACAGGGTCAGTAGCCCCAGTACCCCCAAAACCTCCCAGGGCGGGCGCTTGGGTCTGGGAGAGGGCTCGATGAAGGTGGAGTCGGCCACACCCAGCCGTTCGCGTAGCTCGGCCTCGAGACCATCGGTGAAAGCCGTGATACGCCCTTCGTGCTTGGTGTCCAGAATGGCCTCTACCCTGCCGCCCGTGAGCACCACTACCCGGTCGGCCAGGTAGACTGCCTCGCGGATGCTGTGGGTCACGAATAAAATGGTTTTGCCGGTGCGCTGGTGCAGTTGTTTGAGCTCGAGGTTGAAGCGCTCCCGCACCAGAGCGTCCAGGGCTGCGAAAGGCTCGTCCATCAGTAGCACCTCGGAGTCCTGAGCCAGCGCCCTGGCAATAGCTACCCGGGCTTTCATGCCCCCGGAAAGCTGATGCGGGTAGAGCCCCAGATAGGGCTTCATTCCCAGGTGGGTCTCGACCTTGCCGCGCCCGGTGAGTTCGATGGGGAGCCGGATATTCTGCTCGACGGTGCGCCAGGGCAGCAGACGGTAGTCCTGAAAAACCATGGCGGGCTGGCCCACCACCTCCACCGTGCCCTGCTGGGCTTTGAGCAGCCCCGCCACCACCCGCAGCAGGGTGCTCTTGCCCCCGCCAGATGGCCCAATGATGGCGATAAACTCGCCCTTACGCACCTCCAGGTCGAGTTGCTTGAGCACCTGCCGCCCCTGGAACTCCACCGAGACCCCCTCCAGCCGGATAGCACGGGGTGCCTGGACGGTCTGGGCCGGGCTGGGTGCCGGGTGGCTCATGACCCTAGCATAACGCCCACCCAGAGGCAGACTGCATGTAAAAGCCCAAAGGGGCGGGCGAGAGTCTTCACCGGGACCAGCGGTGGTCCTACGCGCCAGCAGCGGCTACGCCCTGGGCAGGGTCAGCTCCGAGGCCGAAGACTTTCTTACAACTGCCGACACCCGGCTCGGGCACGGGGTCTAGCTCGAAGATGCCCGCCAGGGCGACCAGGCGGTAGCGAGCGCACTGTATCCCGCGCTAAGGCTCGAGACGGGCGGGCTTCTGGCCAGCGATCTCCAGGAAGCCGCCTGCCTCGGCCAGCTTTTGCTCTGCGCAGACCCCTACGACGCCGAAGCCCTGCGCCTCACCTTACGAGCGCTGCAGGCATGCGCCAGCGGCAGGCGCTGGAGAAACTCTACCAGCAGGGCGCAGGCAGTTCGCTGAAGTGGGCGAGGTAATCTTAGAAGACTGGCGGAGCTTCCTGACAAGGTCACCGGGGTAAGGGCCACCCAGCGATAGCTAGCTGCGGAGTCTTACCAGACCAGGGATCTGCTCGAAATGACGGTCGTGCTCGAGCATGGGCAGGTTGTGCCGCACCGCCAGGTGGGCGATGAGGCCGTCGCTCCCCGGAACGCTGATGCCGCGCTGTCTGAGCGTTGCTAACAGGTCCCCCGCCCGCGCAAAGTCGGCCTCTTGCGTGGCGATGCGTTCGGTCGCTTGCAGGGCCAACAAGACACGCTCCTCGCCGGGGCGCAACCCTTGACGAAGCTCCAGCTCCACCATCCCGCAGATAGCAGCCGCGCCCCGGTTCAACGCCTGGTCGACCAGTGACGCAACCGGCTCATGACCGCGAAAGAAGTCGATCCAGGCGCTGGTATCGACCAGCACTAACTCACTTGTCGAGCGCAGCAAGGTCTGCTATCTCCAGGGCTTCAATCTCATCGTTGGAAAGGACCTCAACCTTCCCCTTGAATGCCCGCAACTGCTGCAGGCGATGCCTGCGAATGAACGCTTCGATCGCCTCATTGACTGCCTGCGTTTTGGAGTGCGCCTCCGTAATCGCCAACAGTTCGTCCATCTTCTCGTCGGGGATCGTTACTGTGGTGCGCATCGTGTCACCTCACCAATATTGTAGCAGGATTGGTGAGGTATGAAGCATCACCACTTTGCACACACCCTCACCGAACACCCAGGGCGTCCTCAGAGCAAACCCTAACTATAGCTGCGCCAAAATATAACCGCCATATAACCGGGCCTCCACTAAGGTTTGACCAGAGGAGGCCCGACCTATGAAAACGCTTGTCGCCTACCGCCTCTGCCCGCGCTGCTTCCGGGCAGTGCCGGAAGCATCCGCAGAGGCCTACTGCCCCAACGACGGCGTAAAGCTCCTGACCACCTGCCCCGCCTGCAGCGCGCCCATCACCTCGCCCTACAGCCGCTTCTGCGTCAGGTGCGGCTGCGACTTTGCCTCCTCAGTGCCTGAGAGAGGAGGTGAAGCTGACCAGAGCTAGAACCCTCGCTATTGGCCTGCTGCTGGTGCTCGCGGTGAAGCTGACCCGCTGCCACCCTGAGACTTTGCGGCAATCACTCCCGAATCGCTGAACCCCGGAGGAAAGTATGAAGACAATGAAAACAGCTATTCAGCTCCTTATCGGCCTGACCCTGGCCGTCGTGCTGGTGGCCTGCCCGCAGCAGCAACCGCCGGCAGAAACCGTCTTCACCGAAGAGAACGCCTGGCAGGGCGAGATTCCAGCCGACGCCGAAATCCTCAGTCCGGACGAGTTCCGGCGGCGGGTGGCGGCGGGCGAGCTGGTAGTCGCCCAGACCGAGGAGAAGCAGATCGCCACTCTGGAGCGTCAATTCCAGCAGGACAGGGCCTTTGTGGCGGCCCTCCCCAACCCCAGCCCGTGGGTGCGAGAGCTGCTCGAGGCTGCGAACGCCGCACCCGGCTACCAGGGCGACCTGCCCATCCAGACGCCCAGCGGCCCGATCATGCTCTTCGGGCTAGGCACCCAGCTCCGCAACGCCGTACTGATAACCCAGGCGGCCCAGAGCGCCGAGAACGCGCTTGAGGACTACCGCCAGACTTATTCGCTGCTGCCGGAGGATTTGAAACCCAGAGCAGCTACGCCGGAGAGCCTGGTGGGCCGAAGCGCCGACCAGATCCGCGTGGAGCTGAGCAAGTTAGACGCGCTGCTGGAGGGGATCCAGAACCTCGACAACACCCGGCTCGAGGCCGCTCCGACCTGGGCGGCGGAGTCTAGTACGCCTGAACTGAGCACCCAGGCCCTCCTCAGGCCGGGCCAGGGCCGCGACGAGGACGATCCGTGTGCCGCCCCCAGCGGCCTGGCGGCCAGGCACTGGTTCCCCCTGAAGTACTTCATCTCGCCCATGAAAAACCAGGGCAGGCGCGGGAGCTGCTGGGCCTTCGCGGCCATTGGCGCGGTTGAAAGCCGTGAGCGGGTGCAGAACAACAACCGGGTCAACCTCTCCGAGCAGTTCCTGATCAACAAGGTCAAGCAAGACTGGGACTCCAGCGACTACTCCGAGGGCTACAAAGCTCTGAAGGCGCTAAACACCGCGGCCGACAAGAGACAGGCGCTGCTCAACGAAGCGTCCTGGACCTACAACCAGTCCCCCAAACGCCCGGATGATGTGGAGGACGGCAAAAAAGAAGCCTACGCGCGCGCTTGCGACCCCTATGGCATCGGGCCGAACCGAGGCACCTGCTCCGAGACCGCCCACCAGAGCCGCCGGGCCTGCTCGACCTTCATCGTCACGGTGTGCAGCTACGCCAGGGTGAATTTTGGCGGCCCCGGCGTCGCCGCGAGCCGGGCGCTGCAACTCTGGGCAAACGGCCAGACCTTCGACCTCAACCGCTACCGGCTGCTGCTCCGCCAAGGGCACGTCTTGCTGGCCACGTTCAATGTCTACGGTGGCTTCTCGAATGCGCCCGCCGGCGTGGTCAGCGACTACACCACGGCCTGCGGCAACAAGGCCGGCAAAGACTGCGGCGGCCACGCCGTGCAGATCGTCGGCTTTTTGAGCAACCAGCAGATGTCTACTCCCCTCACCCCCGTCAACGTGGGCGGCGGCGGTTACTTTATAGTGAAGAACTCCTGGGGCTGCGGCGCGGGCGACGGCGGCTACTACTACGTCCCGGCGGACTATGTGCAACGCCTCTTCACCTCGTTGAGCGTGCTGCAGTTCGACGGACGCCGTAGCGAGGCCTGGAGGCGGGAGCAGGCCACGCCGGGGGGCAGCATCGCGCCCACCATCACCCTGACCGATGAGCCGCGCCGCTCCGACCTGCGCGTCTCTACCGACATTGCCCGCTTCTTCAGGGTGACGCACCCCTACGCCAGGAGCGTGGCCCTGACCGTGAGCGCGCCCGGCCTGGGCACCATCTACGACGGCCCCTGGAGCATCGCGCCCGACCAGCTGGTTCCCCCCAGCCTGCCCTACACCTTCACCAGCGTAAGCCGCCCCACCCTGACCCTTAGCGCCCGCCACGGCCCGTCTTCAGCCGCGACCACACTGACCCTCGAGGTGGTCAACACCCCACCCAGCCTCAGCTTAGTCTTCAGCGGCCAGCCGCGCCAGGGCGAGGCCTATCCGATGGCCGTGCAGATTAGCGACATCAACGAGGCTGACCCGAACCAGCTCTGTCCCCATACCACCTGGACGGTGCCCGCGTCCGACACCTTGTCCCCCACGACCGGTTGTCAGGTCAACGTGACTTTTGGGACAACCGGGCTACGCACGGTGCAGGTCAGAACCCGCGACAGCGAAGGGGCGGTGGGAACGGCCATCGTGACCCTCAACGTACTGCCGCCGCCCGCCAACCCCTATCCGCGGATCACCGATTCCGGGATGTTTGCGCGGGACCGCCATCCCACGTTGGGGTTTTGCTTTGACCGCAGGGTAGCCAACGGCACAACCATAGACTTCCGCGATCTGGGTTGCGTCCCCGGCGGCCAAAACCCGCCGCGGCGCTTCTTCGCAGGCGTGACGGTCGAGAACCCCGCCAACGAGAGCCTCACCTACGACTGGACTGTCTTCGTGCGGGTAAGTGGCCGGTGGACTATCCTCGACGGCAACCACGTCGTTCGTTCGCCAAACCCGACCTTCGAGCCCCGTTCGCCCGGCAACCACGTAACAGTCACGAACCCCTGCTACGTGAGGGTGCGCGTGAACGCACCCGACCCAAGCCGCGACAAAGAAGCCCTGGTGTGGAGCGGTTCCTGCACCTACGTAACCGGGCAGCTCAACTAGCCGGGCCGCACCTGGGTGGTCAGGCCCTCTGCCTGTACTGCCCAGGCCATCCGGCATAGTAATAGTTCTTTGAGACAGACCAGCCCAGGCTCAGCCGTAACCCTGCTGGGGACGTGCAGCCGGGCTGGTCTTCGGGGGTGAGGCGAGGGCCTTAGACCTGAGCCCGGCTTTGCGTGGGCCGTGCTGGCGAGCACCGGCGTGTAGCTTCTGGACGCCCGGCCAGATCGTGAAGAGCCGAACCTGGCTTCATCACCCTGAGCGAGATGTGGTTGAACGGCCTCCGGCTCGAGCCGGGAACCTATGTCGCGGAGGGTGCGCCCTACTTCAATGACCAGTACTTTTCCACCCTGGGTGTCAACAACGGGATTCGGGTGTACTGACCGCGCGCTTCACGCTACCCAGACCAGAATGCCGCCTTCGTTTGCTCTGAGCGCCGCGCCGGGGCGGAAGTTAACAACCGTGACAAGGCCGCCTTGACCTGCTGCCACTGAACATGTACAGTAGAGCTGTACGTATCTGGAGACTGTATGTCCATTGAGACAACCTACACACACGCCCGCGCGCATCTCGCCGAACTTTGCGACGCTGCGGCTCAGGACCGGCAGATCGTCATCATCCGCCGCCGCAACGCCGAGGACGTTGCGCTGATTGCCGCCGACGAGCTCGTTAGCCTGCTCGAGACCGCGCACCTGTTCCGCTCGCCCCGGAACGCCGAGCGCCTGCTAAGAGCGCTGGCGCGGGTTAGAGAGCGGGGTGAGGAGCCCATGAGCCTAGCGGCGTTGCAACGCGAGGTGGGGCTGCAAAGTGCGCCCTAGGGAGCCGCGAACGCGTGAGGCAGTATTCCATCCGGAGTTTCGCGAGGATCTGCGCTACTGGGTGGAAACCGACCGGAAGCTGGCGTTGCGGGTCTTGACCATTATAGAGGCAGTGCTCCGCGATCCGTTTGGCGGCATCGGGAAACCGGAGCCGCTGCGCTATCTTGGCGCCGACGTGTGGTCGCGGCGCCTTACCCAAGAGCATCGGGTGGTGTATGTGGTCAGCGAAGATCGCATCGAGTTTTTGCAGGCCCGCTACCATTACTGATGTCGGCCTGCAGCCCCGGTGCTAGCTGAGTCCGGCGGACTGGAAATTAACGGCTCCATTCGGCAGGCTCAGGACAGGTCCACCGCTCACGGGCCGCGGCCTTTTCGGCTGCAAACAGAGCATCAGGCTCTAAACTGCGGCTGGGAAGATGCCCTTGGAGACCAGCCAGCACCTGGCGGATGCCCTTACGCCGGGGGGTCAGGCGTACAGACTGGCCTTCTACTGTCACCAGCAGCTCGTCGCCCGCTGCCAGGCGCAAGGCCTCCCGGACGACTTTGGGCAGCACTACCTGGCCCTTGCTAGAAAGGCGGGTACTGGACATAACCTCATCTTGCCATAGGTAAGAGCCCCCGTCACCCTCACTCCAACTATCGCCCTCATCACCACGTTGAGCAGGGGTGGTTTCCGCGATCCGATCAGCCCAACGGGCAGCCGATGGAACTCCCCGGTCTGGGGAAGGTGTATACCCAGCACCTCTACGTGGTCAATCCGGCCACGCTGCCCTATACAGTATCGAGTATAGGCAAGATTGGCGCGGTGGGAGAGGCGTGTCCTTTACCTGCCGCTTATCCCCTCGCCCGCCGGGCCAGGAGGCGATCGCGAATGCCCTCTGGATCGAAGCGATACTCGTTCTGCATGCGGACCTCTGCGGCCTGGCGCCCTCGCTCGCGCAAGTAGTCGTTCACCTCGGCGGGGTGGTTCAGGTAGTAACTGATAACCGCGTAAACATCCCTAAGCGACAGGGAGGGATACTGCTGGGCAATCTCCTCGGCTGTCGCACCCTCTAGAAATGCCGCGATGAGCGTGTCCAGGCTTACCCGCGTAGTACCCACACGCACCACACCATCGGCGTCGGTACTGAGGGGAGGAGAATGGGCAGCAATACCCAGGGTCATGCCTTTTATTATACTCCAGGAGCAGCCCCGCCTTACCAGCCAGGCTTGTTGTGGTCAGTTCTCAGCACAGCCTTGCGAGGGCGCAGCCTCGGTGCAGGCTCCGACACACGGCCCCGTTCTAACCGGGAGAGACTTACCTGGCTACTGGCTCGAGAAAAGCCGCCCAGTCGGCGGGCAACACTTCACCGACCTCGAGGAAATTGCCCCTGGCTTGCTGGTATAGCTGGGCCAGGCCGCGGTGGTTTTCGCTCTGGCGCAGGGCCAGGCAGGTCAGGCGCAGGGCCTCGAGGTCGTAGGGGTCGGCCGCGAGCAGAATGCGGCCCAGCCGGGCAGCCTCGCTGGGGTCGGCCTCCAGCCGGGCCCGGATGCTGCTGCGCAGGGCGTGGTAGACGGCGCCCCGCACGGTCTCGTCGGCCTCGAGGCTTACGTCCTGCCAGTACACCCCGCGCCACAGCCGGGTCTGCTGGGTTTTGAGGAATACCTCCACATCGCTCTCCACGGCCCCCAGCGCATAGCCCCCCGCGGTGGTGGTGATGAGGCCCTGGCCCAGGCTGGCGCGGGTCTGGAAGATTATCTGCCTGAGGGCAGTGCCGGCTTCCGAGTCGGGTACGCCAGGGTAGAGGCGCTTTAGCAGTTCCAGGGTGGGCACCTCGTTGCGACCGGAAATGCGAGCCTCGAGCAGCACCGCCAGCAGCTCTTTGCGCTTCTGCCCCCGCACGGCATCACTTCTACCCTCCAGCCTCAGTTGCATGGGGCCCAGCACTTCCAGGCTAGGATACTCGCATAGCGAGTGTGCGCTACGCGCACCCCCTGGGGGTAGGGCCTGGGACTGGGGCTGGCCTGGAACAGGGCGCGGATCAAGCTGCGGGAAGTAGCGGCGGGCCAGCTGGGCCCCGTTCAGCAGGCCGCGGGCCTCGAACCAGTGCAAGCGGTTACGGGCGCTTTCTATGTTTCCGGTGAGGCGGTCGAGCTCGAGGCCAATGCGCTCGGCATACACCTGCCAGTCGGCGCCCGAGGCCAGTTGATAGGCTTCCTGCAAGCAAGTTCGGGCCGCTTCAGCGTGACCCAGTTCGGCCAGGGCCAGCCCTTTGGCAGCCAGAGCCTGGTACTGGGGTTGTTTGAGCCCAAAACCCTGGGCCATCTTCTGGCATACCTCAGCTATTTCCAGCCCCTGTGTGGCCCGTCCCAAACAGGTTTCCACTCTGGATAGTTGGTGTAGGGCCATAAAGAGCTTGCGGCCGCCAAACGGCTTCGCAAGCCCCACCGCGTGTTCGACGTGCTTCAGGGCCAGGGTTGCGCCGTAGCTGGGCTGCCAGTCGAGGTAGAGGTTGCTGAGATGGACCAAGCAGGTGATCAGGAAGCTCGAGGCGTCGCTTTGTAGCAAAATTTCCCGGCACTGGTGAAACGCCTCCTCGGACTGCTGGTACTGGCCCATCTCGTGCAGGATGCGGGCTTTTTTGGTCAGGGTACTGGCGTAATGCCGGCTGAGCCCGGTTTCGGCGTACAGGCGCAGGGCCTCCTTGGTATCGGCCAGCATCTCGGCCTCGCGGCTGAGTTCCTCGTTCACCATGGCCCGGTTGTGCAGGGTGGAGGCAGTGAAGGCCGGGTCACCCGCGCCCCGGGCTGCCGTCACTGCCTGGTCGAAGATGGTGAGGGCCGCTGGCAGCTCGTTCCGGTAAAAATGCGACAGCCCCCACGCACTCAGCAGCCGCGCCCTGCTCAGCAGCGAGAGATCGGGCCGATCCAGCGCGGTTCGGGTGATCATCTCGGCCCCCGTGTGGTCGCCCTGCAGGGTGCGGGCGAAGCTTATGTTGTAGGCCAGCGCCGGGTCCGGGTCGGCTTGCAGCGCCGGGTGGGCCGCCCACAACTCCAGAACCCCTTTGTAGTCGCCCAGGGCGAACTGCAGGGCGATCCGGCGCTTGACCCATTCGGGCTGGGTCTTCTGGTCGTTGGGGATGCGGGCCAGCAGGCGCGCTACTTCCTGCGACTCGCCCCGGTCGGCGTGGCAGCCAGCCAGCAGGTAGAGGGCCTCGAGATGGTCGGGCTGGTCTTGCAGAACCAGCTGTAAAAGCCGCATAGCTGCGGGCTGGTCGGCTTTCTTCAAGATCTGGGCGGCAGCAACGGCCAACTCGCAGCGCTGGGGTGCAGGCGCGTGGGTAGCTGCCCTGGCTTGCAGCCGCGCGGCTTGTAGGTCATCCCCACGCTGTTGGGCGGCTTCGGCGGCCCTCTGCAACCGGGCCAGGATTTCGTCGGTTTCCAGCCTGGCATCTTCGAGGTAGCGCGCGGCGGCCAGCGGCTGATCGGCCAGGGCCTCTAGCGCCCTCTGGGCATACCCACGCCGGTCTTGCGGCAGCAGACCGTGCAGGACCACTTCCAGGTAGAGCGGGTGGGCAAACTCCCCCGCCCGAAGGACGCCTTGCTGCTGCAACGCCAGCCCGGCTGCGTTCAGCTCTGGAGCCGAGAGCCCCGCTACTTTGGCCCAGACGGCAGGGTCGGCCCCCAGCCCCAGCAGGGCCTTGCTTTCCAGGTTCTGGCGCAGGGTGGGGGTGTGGGCTACCTCGTGCAGCCACCGCTCCAGCAGCGCCTCAACGGTGAGGGGTAGGGCGCCCGTCTGCGGGGGCCGCCAGTGCCACTCCCGCCCATCGCTCCACAAAAAGCCCTGCCGGGTCAGATAGCGCAGATACTCTAAGCAGAACAGCGGATTGCCCTGGGAGCGCCCATATATCCAGTCCAGGGCTTCTTTGGGCAGGGGGCTGCCCATCTCGGCCTCGAGCAGCTTCTGCGAGGCTTCGGGCGAGAGGGGTGCCAGGCGATACTCCTCGAAAGGTTCGGGGGGTGCGCTGCGGCTGGTGACCAGCAGCGCCACTCCTTTTGTGCGCAGGGCAGTGGCGGCCAGAGCCTGTAGCAGCTCGAGGCCCTCCGGGCCTGCTTCGTGGATGTCTTCTATGTGCAGCACCACCGGGGCCAGCGCCGCCAGCAAAGCTCCCAGGGCCTCTGCCGTTCTTTTGCTATCCAGGGCTTCACCCTGCTGCAACTTGAGCAGCATTGGCTCGGCCCAGGCCGCAATCCTGCCCGGGCGAGGCAGGCGGCTTACCAGGGCACCCTGCGGCGTCAGGGCGTGAAAGCTAAAGCTGCCACAGGCCGTCTCGCGCAAAAGCTGCTGGGCGCAGTGGCTCTTGCCGATGCCCGGCTCGCCCCACAGCGCCAGGGCCAGCCCAGCCCGCTTGAGCACCACGCCCCTGAGGCGGGGGAGTAGCAGGGCCTTTAGCTTTTCCCCGGTTTCCACTCTCTCCAGTTTAGCAAGAAGCCTTAATGGCAGTATCACCCCAGCCCAGAAACCCTTTGCCGGAGCAAAGAGTGGTGGGATTCAGGTCTCAAGTCCCAGGTCTAAAGTCGAAGGGCTAAGGTCGAAGGTCTTTCGACTTTCGACTTTTGACTTCCGACATTCAACCTTTGGGCAGTGTGTTCGCAAGGGGCTGTATGAAGCCAGATGGGGTGATGGTATTTCCTTTGAGGAGCCCTACTGGAAGGGGCTCGAGTAATGATGTTGCAGAAGCAGTGGTGCGTACCGCACCCTACTACTACTGATTCGTATGACGCCTGCTTGATACTCGGCCACACTTTAGCGACAATAAACTTAGAAACGACAACAGGTCTAAAGAGGTGGAGACATGAAGCAAAAGAGAGTAGCGGCGATCGGAGCTCTTGTACTGAGCATCGTTTTCTTGGCGGGTGTAGGAACTTCATTATCCGGCGCGGTAGACGTCCTGAGGGGTCATGAGGGTTCTGTTAGGAACGCCATCTCGGCGATTCAGGCCGGGGACACCAGGAAGGCTCTTGAGGTCTTGGATGCTTTACATGGTGGTGTGATTGAAGCTAGGGCATTGTTGAACGGTCTGGTGTTTCGTGGCGAGAGAAAAATGCTAACCGATCCGTTCCTCCTTCCGGCGGGCGTGTATCGTGCTCGGTTGACCACCGAAGGGTTCGCAAACGTGACTATCTACAGTGCTCAAGGGGAGCGCCTTGGATTTTTGTTTACGGTTTCTCGCGGAGGAGCTGCCGGCGAAGGAGCGACTACCTTGTACAGGTCAAACGGACGTCGGGTGATGGTACAGTTCGACAACATTACTGCGCCGTATCAACTTGTGTTCGAGCGAATGCAATAAGCCAGCAGCGCGTGAAGTGGTATCGCCGGTTGTGAGGTGAACTCCTTAAATCGTGCCGTCTACCAAGAAACTCCCTGTGTTTCGTCGCCTAGGTTGCGCGCAGCTTGTGGAAAACTCACTCACTATCGCGCGATTCACTGAGCAGCCTTGCGCGCTGCGGGGCTACCCGGCACGTGCCAGTTGGTCCAGACGACTGCCATTTTTTTTGCGAGCCCGCCTACAGGAGATCAGGAAGGAGTGTTTAGGAGTCAATACGACATTTCCCAACGTGTAAAGGGTGTTGGAATACCTCGATGAGGTGTCCCCGGGTGCTCGATCTATTGGGGCGGTCGATACGGTGGTTTCTAGTCAGGGTCGGCTTATTGGTATAAACGCCAGTGCGCATGGGTTTATCCGAAAGCTGGATCAGGTGCGCATTTCCTGGACTGTTTCGATGCTTTAGCATCTTCCTTCGATAGGCTCAAGGCCCAGGAATTGACGACATGCGGTTTGTCCCGCACGGGCTTACCCTGGTTTTGTACGCCTGAATTATGCATAAAATAGCAGCATGAGTAAGGTCACTCCAGATGGCCCAGGGCCACGTGGCATGGTGATTGGGGTCGAGAGTGCGGCGCAGTTGCACACAGTCCGCAAAAACCAGCAAAACAGGGCGTCGGTTGGGGAACCATGCATGACATAAACAACAGCGATCTAGCCTGGCTGTTTGCCCGGCAGCGCTTTGGGGTTAAGCCCGGTCTCAGCCGGGTAAGTGCGCTGCTGAGCGAGCTGGGCAACCCTCACACCAGGTTTGAGAGCATTCTGGTAGGCGGCACCAACGGCAAAGGGAGCACTTCCGCCTCTCTCTACGCCATCCTGCTGGCGGCGGGGCGTCGGGCGGGGCTTTTCACCAGCCCGCACCTGACCTATTTCAAGGAGCGCTTCCAGGTGGCCGGCGAGATGCTGCCCGATGAGGCGGTGGCCGCCGGGCTGGCCCGGGTGCGAGGGCCTGCCGAGGCCTGCGGGGCCACCTTCTTCGAGATCGTAACTGCGCTGGGCTGCCTGATTTTTGCCGAGGCAGGGGTAGAGACCGCGGTAATGGAGGTGGGGCTGGGTGGGCGTTTTGATGCCACCAACGTCCTGGAACCCCGCTTAAGCGTGGTCACCGGGGTCTCGCTGGACCATACCGAGATCCTGGGCGAGACCGTTGAGCAGATTGCCCTCGAGGAGGGAGGCATCATGCGCGGCGGCAGGCTTTGTCTGACCGGGGCCGAGGGCGTCGCCCTGAAGGTGTTACAAGACCTGGCTTTGGCTTCTGGAGCCAACCTGCTACCGCTCAGAGAGCTGGGCCTAACCATTCGCCCGCTGGGCTGGCGCGGGGTAGAGGTGGCCGTTGACAGCCCCTGGGGCGAGCTTTGCGCCAGAACGCCTCTAATTGGGGCGCACCAGGGCCGAAACGCGGCTCTGGCTATCCTGGCCGCCCAGGCCCTGGGAGTTGACCCGGCCGCCATTCAGAAAGGGCTGGCCCAGACCCGCTGGCCGGGTCGCCTCGAGCCCCTCAGCTACCAGGGCCGCACCTTCCTGCTCGACGGGGCCCACAACCTCGAGGCCGCAACCTGCCTGGCCGAAGCGGTGCAGGCTTTGGAGACTGCCCCGCTGCCGCTAATTGTGGCGGTATCGGCAGACAAAGACCTGGCTGCTATCACCTCTGCTTTAGGCAAAGTTGCCAGCCGGGTAATTGTTACCCGGGCCCTGCACAGCCCCCGGGCCTGCGACCCGGAGACCCTGGCCGCGTACTTTAGCCTGCCCCTCACGCTGGCCCCGACCCCCGCCGAAGCGCTGGAGCAGGCGCTGTGCTTGACCAGTCCGGGCCAGACCGTGCTGGCGGCAGGGAGCCTGTATCTGATTGGCGAACTGCGGCCCTTGTTGCTGGGAGCAACGTGCGAGGGCTTTGAGCGCTGGCAGTAAGCTGGTGGTAGGATGACGCCGGTGACGCACCATCTGAGCTTCGCCTGGCCATCTCCCGGCGGCGTCAACACACCTACGGGGTATCCTGTGGCTGCGCTCGCCCAGGCCGTAAAGTTCTGGCAGGTGCCAACGCGGGAGGGTGCAGGAGTGTCTCAGGTCTCAAGCCTTTTTGGCCTGCGACCTGCGACCTGCGACATCTTTTATGGATAAGATTGTTCTGGTAGGGCTCGAGTTCCACGGCTACCACGGCCTGCACCCCCAGGAGCGTGCCTTCGGCGCACGCTATGTGGTAGATGTGGAGATGGAGCTAAGGCTTAGCGGCGAGGATGAGCTTTCTGCCACCGTAGACTATTCGCAGGTCTACGAGCTGGTGCGCGGCCAGGTGACCCAGACCCGCTACAAACTGATCGAGGCCCTGGCCGCACGCATCGCCGATGAACTCATGGCCCGCCATGCCAGGCTAGAAGAGCTGACGGTGCGGGTGCATAAACCACACGCGCCCTTACCGGGGGTGGTACGTGACATATACACCGAGGTGCGACGCCAGCGAAAGTGACCTGGCTTTTATCGGACTGGGCAGCAACCTGGACAACCCCCAGCGGCAGCTGGGCCTGGCCCTGCATGAGCTGGTTGGACTTGGTAAGGTGGTGGGGCGCTCGAGGCTTTACCAGAGCGCCCCACAAGGTGGCCCTCCCGGACAGCCCGACTACCTCAACGCGGTAGTCGCCCTGCTACCGGCCTGCACCGACCCAGAGCAACTGCTGGAAGGGCTGCTGGAAATTGAGCGAAAACAGGGGCGGGTGCGCCGCCAGCGCTGGGCTGCGCGCACCATTGACCTGGACTTGCTTAGCTGGGGTAGCCGGGTGGTAGCCAGCGAGAGCCTGACCCTGCCGCACCCGCGCATGATGCAGCGGGCCTTTGTGCTGGCCCCCCTGTGCGAGGTCTGCCCTGCCTGGTGGCATCCTATCAGCCGAATATCCGCCTACCAGGCTCTGGCGGGCCTGGCCTGTTCCGGCTGTTTCCCTACCGAGCTGCCCTGGATGAGCGGGTAAAGCTGCCGGTACTACCAGCTTGACTTTCGACCTGCGACCTTGGATATGCGACCATCCGCAGGTGCGCTAACGTGCTTGCTCGAAGGTCTAAAGACAAAAGTCCAAGGCCAAAGCGCGGGACCGTCGCAGACCTTCGACTTTTGCCAGCCGGGATAGGCAAACAAAAAAACCAACCCGACTTACTACGGTGGGGGCGAGGCTGCGTGGTTCCTGCGGTCTTCCAGGGCCTTGCGGGCTTCCAGGTGCCTGGCCTGGGTAATGGGGTAGCGCAAGACCACCAGCGCCGCCAGCATAAACATCAGAGCCGCAGCAGGCCCAACCATCCACTGGATGCCGCTAATGGTATAGGCCGACTGTTCGACCAGGTCCCGCCGATAGCCGACAAGCTCGAGCATCTGGGCATTCATAAAAGCCCCCAGCGAGAAGGCCACTTTCTGCCCGAAGGTAAAAATCGCATACAGCAGGCCCTCGCGGCGCTTTCCAGTTTTTAGCTCATCGAACTCAACCACGTCTGGGATCATGGCCCAGGGGAAGAGCAGCACCGTAGCCGTGCCAATCCCGGCCAGCACAGTGAAGAAGAGCAGGGTTGGCGAAAGCCATCCGGGAGGCGAGAGATGCACCAGCAGCACCAGGCTCAGGCTAAGGATAACCAGCCCAGTGGCAAATGCAGCTTTTTTTCCAATCCGGGCCGAGACCACCCCCCAGATAGGTAAGGTGAGTATGGCCACCCCAAACAATAGCCCCAGCACGGCGGTCTGCTCTGCGGGGGCCAGCCGGATGGCCGAGGTCAGGTAGAAGGGCAGAATTGAGGAAACAATTCCCAGGCCAATGGTCACTACCACAAACAGCAGCAAGACCTGGGGATACCCAAAAACGCCAAAAGCCGAGCGGTACTCCTGCCAGAGGTTTAGCGCCCCAAAGCTGGGGTGCGTAGTCCGACGTTCGCGCACACTGGCCGCCATAATCAAATAGGAGAGGCTCATCAAGGCGCCAAAGATTATTCCCATCCAGACCCAGCCAGACTGGTCATCCTGCGGAAGTCCCTGTCTGGAGTTGAGGGTGGCCACCAGCAGTGGAGGCAGCGCTGCGGCCATCAGCGAGGCCACGGTGCCAAAACCGATGCGGTAACTGGTCAGCGCAGTACGCTCGTTGTAGCTTGGGGCCAGTTCGGGCGTCAGGGCCATGTAGGGAACCTGCACAATGGTGTAGACCAGCGCGGTGTGAAGTATGATGGCCAGCGAGGCCAGCAAAAACATGACCATCTGCGAGTCGGAAGGAATAGTCCAGAGCAGGGCAAAGGTAATGCCAAAGGGTATGGCCCCGGCCCAGATGTAGGGTTTTCTCCGCCCCCAGCGGCTCTTGGTTCGGTCGGTAATCATGCCCATAATAGGGTCGGTGATGGCATCGGTTACCCGGCCTATCAGCAGCACCAGGCCTGCCAGGGCTGGCCGCAGCCCCACTACCTCCACCAGAAAGAACAACAAGAAGAAGTTAATGGTTGCGTAGGACAGCGAGGCGCCAATATCGGCTACCCCATAGCCCCACTTCTCCCGCAGGGTCAGTGGCTGTGGCATGGCAAGGTCAGTTTATCCTATAGCCAACCACATTTAGGCAATTCAATAACATTCGGCTCTAATTGTCTCGCTCTGGCGCAGGCCGGCTTAACGCGCCGCAGCCCACTCCACCCACTCCCCATGGTCCCCCTATTGCCCCATTGGTAAGTGGGCTTAATGCCTCGAGGCCTACTTGACATACTTGGTTCATTCGGAGCCGCGCCCTCTACCACCCTTCGCCCAGCTCAGGGCAGGTGCGAATCCCCTGACCGCACCGACCTGGCCAAACACTGGGTAGAAAGACCTTCACCCGCTGATGTCCCAGGTCGCAGGTCTTTTTGGCCTGAGACCTGGGACATCTTCATCACACAAAGCCGGTACTGCGTGATCGACTCGGTACCTTGAACTTCGGCCATGTTCAGGCGTGAGCAACCCCGAACTCAGGGCCACAAACCGTTACTCCGGGGGAGGCTTTAGGACGAGTCGGGGGCGATGCTCAAGGCTGTGCTAAAGTTAACCCATGCAGGAATTGCACGACAAAGCCACCAGGGGTATTGCTTTATCTGCTAATGAGCAGGCCAGGCTCGAGGCTTGGTACGCCGAGCAAGATGCCACCGAGCAAGCCCTGCTCTTTAGGGGCCAGTCGCCCTCTAAAGTTGCTGAATTGCAGACTCAAGTAGATTCGGTACTGGCTCAGATTTCTGTTACAGCAGAGCGCATACAACAAATCGCAGCCCAAAACGAGGCGTTGAAATCTGAGATTGCCCAGCTACAACAACGTCTGACTTCGCAAGCTGCATGAGTATTACCGCCCAAGTTCGTCTTGTGGTACGCCAGAGGGCTAGTTTTGTATGTGAATACTGCGGTGTTTCCGAGACCGATTCGGGTGGCGAACTAACCATTGACCACATTCGACCGCAGGCCAAAGCAGGCAGCGACGACCCAGAAAACCTGGTGTATGCTGCCCTCGCTGCAATCAATACAAAGCCGATTACTGGCCTGAACTGTCTGATGCTGCGAGCCTTTGGAATCCAAGGGCAGACTCGAGGGAAACCCACTTTTTGGAATTGGTAGACGGAACCCTATACCCCACAACCGAAATCGGAGTCTTTACCCTCAGACGACTTCGGCTGAACCGCCCAGCGCTAGTTGCCAACCGACTCGAGCGAGTCCAACGCACCCAAGAACGCCGCTTGCTCGAGGGCTACGTCGAGTGTCTGGGCATTCTGGAGAAGCTCTACAACCAGCAAAGAGAGTTGCTTGAGGAGCAACAAAACCTGCTGAAACAACAGACGGAGTTGTTGAGGCGGCTGATTGAGTAGGTTCGAGGTTTCTGGCGGGGTAGGCTCGAGTACAATAATAGCTATGGTGGTGCGGGAAAGCTACGGGAGGCTGGGCGAAGATGACGACTTTGACCTGCGGTTCTGGCAGAGCCAGCCGGTCGAGGCTATCTTCGACGCGGCCTTTGAAATCGTCAAGGACTATCTGCTGCTAAAGGAAGGCCATGCTGACCAGCCCCGACTTCAAAGAACTGTTGAGTCTTTTGGAAAAATATAACGTACGCTACCTGATTGTTGGCGGCTACGCGGTGATGCGCTACACTGAGCCGCGCTATACCAAAGACCTCGATTTGCTGGTAGCTGTAGATGAAGGTAACCCAGAGGCTGTGTACAATGCCCTGAAAGAGTTTGGGGCCCCACTGGCTGGGCTGGCGGTATCGGACTTTGCCGCCGAGGGTTACTTTTACCAGATGGGGAGGCCGCCACTTCGGGTAGATGTCCTGATGTCGGTTCCTGGGGTTAACTTTGCCGAGGCTTGGAAGAGAAAGGAGACCCTTGAGGTCGGAGGGGTGAAGATGCATTTCATCTCCAAGCCCGACCTCATCAAAGCTAAGGAAGCTGCAGGTCGTCTGCAGGATTTGCTTGACCTGGAGAACCTCCGAAAATCCGATGCGGTGCGCAAAGCTTGATTTTGAGGCCCAGGGCGTGCTACTTCCTAGCCTCTACCCGCCCCTTCATCTCCCCAATCAACGCCCCAACCGAGAGCGTCCGCTGCTCCTTCACGTGTCGTTCACGTACATTCACCGCGCCTGCCTCGGCCTCCTTGTCGCCCAAAACCAGAATTAGAGGAATTTTCTGGAGCTCGGCGTCGCGGATTTTGGCGTTCATGCGCTCGGGGCGGCTGTCTACCTCGGCCCGCAGCTTGTTTTTACGCATCTCGGCGGCCACCTGGTTAGCGTACTCCAGGTGCCGGTCTGAAATGGGCACAATTACGGCCTGGATGGGCGAGAGCCACAGGGGGAAGTCGCCAGCAGTATGCTCGAGATAAAACGCAAAAAAGCGATCAAAGCTGCCCATGATGGCCCGGTGGATACAGACTGGGGTCTCTTTTTCGCCGCGCTCGTTGGTGAACTCGAGGCCAAACCGCTCCGGCACGATAAAGTCGAGCTGGTTGGTAGCGATGGTATCTTCCTTGCCCAGTACGCTCCTGATCTGCACGTCCAGCTTGGGGCCGTAGAAGGTGGCCTCGCCGATGCCCTCGACATACTTGGCCCCGGTTTGCTCGAGTGCGGCCCGGATGGCCGCGATGGCGTCGCGCCAGTTGTCGTTCTCCACACCGAACTTCTCGGGGTTGTGCTCGAAGTCGGGCAGCGAGAGGCGGAACCAGTAGTCGGAGATGCCAAAGTCGCGGTAGACCTCGTCAAAAAGCTGAATTACCTTGATGAACTCGTCGGTCACCTGCCTCCTGGAGCAGTAGATGTGCGCGTCGTTCTGGGTGAAGCCCCGCGCCCGGGTCAGGCCGGTCAGGGTGCCCGAAAGCTCGAAGCGGTACAGGGTGCCAAACTCAGAGAGGCGCAGCGGCAGGTCGCGGTAGCTCTTGGGCCGCGCTTTATAGATCATGTGGTGGTGCGGGCAGTTCATCGGCTTTAGGTAGTACTCCTCGCCCTCGATCTCGATAGGTGCGTACATATCCTCGGCGTAGTAGGGGAGGTGTCCGGAGGTGTAGTAGAGCCGGGCGTTGGCGATGTGCGGGGTGTAGACGTACTGGTAGCCGTGCTCCTGTTCTTTTTCGTACATGTAGTTTTCCAGCTGCCGCCGGATGAAAGCCCCGCGTGGCAGCCAGAGCGGCAGACCCTTGCCCACCTCCTCGGCGATGGTAAACAGGTCGAGCTCGGCCCCAAGCTTGCGGTGGTCGCGGCGTTTGGCCTCCTCCTGCTGCCAGAGGTAGTTGTCCAGCTCTTCTCTGCTGCGAAAGGCAATGCCATAGATGCGCTGGAGCATGGGCCGGGAAGAGTCGCCCCGCCAGTAGGCCCCAGCAAGGCTGGTCAGCTTGAAGTGGGGCGGGATGCGGCCGGTGCTGGGCAGGTGCGGCCCCCGGCAGAGGTCGGTGAAGCCGAAGCGCTCGTCGCCCTGCTGGTAGAAGCTGATCTCCTCGTTCTCCGGTAGGTCTTGAATAAGCTCGGTCTTGTAGGGATCAAGGCCCTCAAAGCGCTTGAGGGCCTCCTCGCGGCTTAGCACAAAGCGCTTTAGGGGCAGGTTGGCGGCCAGAATCTGGCGCATTTTTTCTTCGACCAGCGGCAGGTCTTCCTCGCGTATTGGCTCGGGAGCGTCGATATCGTAGTAAAAGCCGTTTTCGATCACCGGGCCGATGGCCAGCCTGACCTGTTCGGGAGCAAAACCCCGCTCGATAAATAGCTCGCGCACCGCCTGGGCCATCACGTGGGCCAGGGTGTGGCGGAAGAGCTGCGCAAACTCCGGATCTTTCTCGGTCAGGATACGCAGCTCGGCGCCATCGGGCAGCGGCCTGAGCAGGTCATAAAGCTCGCCGTTGGCAATAGCGCCGATAGCGGCTTTGGCCAGACCAGGGCCAATGGCTCTGGCGGCATCGGCTGCGGTAGCCCCTGGCTTTAGCTCGAGGTTTCGTCCGTCGGGAAGCACTGCGTTCATACTCACCTCAATAAAAATCCCGGCCCTTCCACCCAGAGCCGGGAGAACCTCCATCGCACTAGGCTAGAAGTTCCCCCCCGGTCTAGTAGTCAGCCGAGCCCACATCTTGCTAAGAAGTGTACGCCTGCTCGAGATAAGAGTCAAATCATGGTTACTCAGTTTTTCCTGAAGCGTGGTAAACTAAGTCCAGACAACTGCGGTGGGCTCGGACTCCCAATACCGCACGCGATGCACCGGGCGGCCGAGCGCCTGGTGATTCCTCATTTACGCAACGAAGAATAGCCAACCGATGCCAGTTTAACTGGTGCTCTTTTGGCAAGATAGCGGGTTAGACCTGCCATGCCGCACTTCTTTGCAGTTCAAACACCTCTGCCAGGCTGCACATGCTCGAGCAGCTTCAGGCGGCGGCCAGCATACAAGGCCCAGGCGTAACAGACGGTAGCCACGGCCATCGGGGCCACATAGCCTACCTGGTCGGCCATCAGGCCCCCTAAAACCGGGGAAAAAGCCAGCAGTCCAACCACGGTGTTGGACAGGCCGATATACGAACTGCGGGCATCGGTGGGCGCCAGGTTTACCAGGTAGGTTGCAGTACCCACCCCGATGGAAGAAAGGTAAGCTCCCTGGAGTACAAAGACCAGCCAGAATACTTGCCCCGGCAGCAAAAAGGCCAGAACGGGAGTGACCAGGCCCAGCCCAGCCCCAACCAAAAGTAAACTGCGGGAGCCGAATCGCTGGGAAAGGCGTACCCAGACCAGGTTTGAAAGCACCGACGACAGGGTAAAGACCATCAGGTAAAGCCCAATTTCCCCGGTGTGGCCCAACACCCGCACCGCATAGGCAACGTAAAAGGGCTCCACCATACTGGCAACGGCCAGCAGAATGCGCACCCGCAGGAAGCGGCGAAAGTAAAAGTCCCGCAAAGGCAGGGTTAGCGAGATACGTTCGGTGCGGATCTCTTTGTCGGGGGGCTCGTCAATCTGGCCAAATAAATGCCAGCCGTAGGCAAAAGCCAGGATGCCCAGCGTGAACAGAATCGCATATGGGTAGGGGAAGGCCAGCGGTAGCCCCAGAATGAACTGCACCACGAAGCCCGCCATGAAAGCCAGCGCACCCCCCACCAGACTGCGTACCGAAAATAGCCCACCGCGGCGCTCCATCGGGATGGTTTTGCCGATGGCCTCCCAAAACGGCAGGCTGGAAAATCCAGTAAATAGACCGTTCAGGGCCAGTCCAATGGCAAATACCCAGAGCAGTATCTCGGGGTGCTGGCCCAGGGTGAACCCCCCCAGCGCCACGATGCCCAGGCTGGCAATCCGCAGCGCTGCCATCCGCCGGTACAGGTGGACCTTAACCGGCAGGCGGGCCACATATGGGGCCACAAAGACCTGAGGAACCATAGAACCGGCATTGAGCAGGGCTGGCATCAGCCCAATTGCCCAGTTGGCCGCGCCCAGCTTGGCCGCAAAGGAAGCCAGCACGATGGAGCCATTAAAAAAAGCATCGCCCAACAGAACAAACCAGCCATTGAGCATTGCAAAACGGTAGTTGCGGTCCCGGAGGTCTAAAATACCGGGCGTGTCTTTCCTGGTCATTCCTACGCTAGGCCCCTTTCATCTGCTGCACCCACGTTTTAACGGGGTGACGGTGGCCGAGCTGGTCAAAGCACACCAGCCCGAGAAAATACTCCTGGCGTCATATAGCGCCGAAGAACTGGCGGCCCAGAGCTGGCGCGACCAGAACGAAGTCTCATTCTTTCATGTTTTGCCCTGGGCCGAAAGGGCCAGGGTAGAGGTGGAGGCCCTGGATACCCAGGCCCAGCTTAGAGCAGAGTCTGAGCTCTTCCGCCAGGCCCTGCAGCAGTACCCCAAAGGCCAGGAGGCCCTTAGCCAGGTGCATGGGCTGGAAGAAGACCTGAAATGGGTTCTGGGGAGCCGTCGCACCCCGGAAGATTTTGCCAAAGAACCGGTTATCCAGGCTTTGCGAGCCTATCATCGGGGCTATGCGCAGGCTTTTGGCGAGGGGCCGGCCACGGGCTTCCGACAGCAACGCATGGAGCGGGTGGCAGAGCGTTTAAAAGCAACCCGGGTTGAGGCGGTAGTCCTGGTGGATGCAGTTGACTACCCGGTACTGCTCGAGGCTCTACCCCCAGCCCTGTACCGCTTGCCAGGCGCCCACACCCCGTCCGAGCCAGAGCGCCAGCGCAGCTTACTGGACCGGGCCTGGCGGCTCGACACTTCGGATGACTGGGCCATTTTGTTAGAGCAGCTGCGGGGGGTAGAAGGCCCCGAAGCCATCTACTGCGCGGCGCAGATCTACCTGGCTGCCGGGCAGGCCCCGGATGCCTTTGCACTTATGGAGCAACTGGTTCACACCGACTTCCTGTACCCCGCATACCTGCCAGGTTATACACTGGCGCGCTACGGGCAGCTGGCCGACTTAATGGGGCAGCGGGATAAGGCCCTACGCGCTTACAAGGCGGTGTTGGGGCTCTCCTGGGCCCCCCAGGAGGCCAGAGAGACTGCCCTGGCCGGCCAGAAGACGCCCTTCAGGCCTGGGCTGGCGTAAGCAGTACTGGCCTAGCCCAGAGCACGCAACACCCTGGGCGCCCAGAAACCCCGCAGCACCATGCCGCCGGGTCTGGGACTGCCCTCAAGCAGCGCTACCCCGCCTTTTTTGAAAGGGAACGGCCCGCCTTCCATGCGCCCGGTCAAAAGCCAGGCGCACAGGCCGCTAAGCCATGGCTCGTGCCCCACCAGCGCAACTGACTCGCCCGTGAGGGTTTTTAAAAGTTCGGGACCAGGGTCGGCGGCCAGGAGCGGGGTTACCACGGTCTCGCCCTCGAGTACAGGAACCAGCAATTCCGCAGTCTGCACTGCCCGCAGCTTGGGACTGTGATAGAGGCGGTCTAGCCGGAGGTCCAATTGCCTCAGACCCCGCACAACCCCTTTAAACTGCTCGATGCCCCGGACAGACAGGGGGCGCTCGTCGTCGGACCCGTTCGGCGCGGCGTCTTCGGCGATGGCGTGTCGAACTAGAAAGAGTTTCATAGCAGTTGAGCACACAAGGTGGCCGCCAGTAATCACTGGCAGAGAGGCGATCTAGCCAGTAGCCTATAGCCTATAGCTGATAGCCTATAGCGAGTAACTTTTATCTCTTTGCTTTCAGCCATGGCTATGGGCGCACCCGGAGGTATTGTACCCGGTATGCGTTTACGGTGCGAGACTAGTTGCCGACGGGCTGCGTGAGCGGCGCCAGGAAAGCAGACGTCCCGAGCCCTGGCCCTAAGGGCTCCACTCTACCAGCAGCTCGCGGCCAAAGGCCTGCTGAAACACGTCGGCATGCTTGCTGGTCTCGGAAATCTCTACCCAGGGCTCCTCGGGGGACTGCAAGCCCAGACGTACGTGTTTGCTGTCAATGCTCACATGCAGGTTTTCGACCCGCCCAGCCCGGCTGCGCTCGAGGTGCTCACTTATGCGCAAGATGGCAGCCAGTCGTAGCAACCGCCTGGCATCGCCGTTTTGCAGCACCGGCCGGTAGATCCCTGGGCGGGGCTCGCCCTTGCGGTGGTTGCGTACCAGCAGCCCCAGCAGGGCCTGTTCGCGGTGGGTCAGACCGGGAATGGGCGAGCTCATGATCAGATACTCGCCGTGCTTGTGGTGGTCGTAATAACCAACGCTCATGCCAATGTCGTGCAGCAGGGCGGCCTCGTCCAGCAGCTGTTCTTCCGGCTGACCATAGCCGTGCAGCGGCGCCAGCGCACCGAATAACAGGCGACAGAAATGGCGTACCCTGGAGGTATGGCCGTAGTCCTGCGGATAGCGGGCAAACAGGTTGCGCACCGAGAAGCCGCGCACATCCTCAAGCAGGTGGGGAGCGGGCAGGAACTCACGATAAAAAACACCCTCGCGGATGCCCTGCCCGGAAATCCAAAGCCCATCCAGACCCCCTTCGCGCAGTACCGTGCGGTAGACCAGGCCGCCGGCCGCGATCACATCGGCGCGGTCGGCATGCAAGCCCTCTAGTTGGCACCTCTCCTCGGTACTGCGCTGCACCAGCTCGCGCACCAGGTCTTCCAGGTCTGCGCGCTCCAGGAAGTAGCCATGCAGCAGATCCAGCGGATAGGCTTTTTTCTTCTGCGCCATCTTGGCCAGGTTGCGAACTGCGCCCCCCATGGCCACCAGCGGCAGGGGATTTTCCTTCACCTGGGCCAGCACCTCTTTCATCTCCCGCCGTACAAAGCGCTCGAGTTCTTCCACCTCGGCTTTTTTGGGAGGGTTGGATGCCAGAAACTTCTCGGTCAGCCGCACTGCCCCCAGGGGATAGGCCCGACCCTCACGGTACTGGCGGGCCTGCATCTGCGAGAACTGGGCGCTGCCGCCACCCAGGTCCATCACCCAGGCATCGGCAAAGTTAAAGGAGTTTGCCACCGCCAGCACCCCGTAGCGGGCCTCTTCCTCGCCCGAAAGCACCTGCACCTGTAGCCCAAGTTTTCGTACCTCGCCCATGAACTCGGCGCTATTTTCGGCGTCGCGGCTGGCGCTGGTAGCGATCACCCTTAGCTCACCCAGTTCGGTGGCCTGGGCGAAATCCGCATAAAGCTTGAGGGCCGACAAAGCCCGCTGCATACCACCCTGGGTCAGGCGGTTGTTGGTGGCCAGCCCCTCGCCCAGCCGCACGGTTTCTCGAATTTCGTCCACTAGCCTATACTGCTTGCCAGGCTGATGCACATACACCACCAGCCGCGCGGTCCCCGAGCCCATATCCACTATCCCCAGACGTTGCACCGCCCCATCGTAGACCCTAAGTGCATTTGGCTCAAGTTCTGTCAGGGTTGACGCCATACGCATAGTCTGGCCGGGGAGTGTCAGGCTGTTATCAGGTGGCGGGTAGCAGCCTGCTCTTTCATCGGCTGGCAATTGGCGATAGACTCAGGCCCAAGGTGAAGAAAGCCAAGGCCAAAAAAAAGGCATTACCACGCCCTGACAAAGGCCGCCAAGACTTAGAGGCGATGGCCAAAAAACCAAGCCCGCCGCGCTTTGCCGCCACCCAGATTACCCAGGAGGCCAGCTGGCTTTCTTTCAACCGGCGGGTTTTAGAGCAGACCCGCCGCCTCGATTTTCCGCTCTTGGAGCGGCTGCGCTTTCTGGCTATCTGGGCTTCCAACATGGACGAGTTTTATGCCGCCCGCATCTCGCGGGCCTTTGCCGACGAACGCGGTAGCAGCAGTTACCTGGCCCTGATGAATGAGGCCCTGGCCCAGAGCGAGGAGGCCGAAAAGCTCTACCTGGAGTTTCTGCGGGAGTTGGAGGGGCTGGGCATTCATATCCTGGAGCCCACCCAGCTCACCAAGGCCGAAAAACAATACTTCGGGGCCCATCTGGCCGAGGAAGTGGCCCCCCTGACCGACCTGATCCGGCCCGAAACCCTGCCCGAACTGGCCAGTCAGTCCCTCTACTTTGCCTCGGGGGATAGGCAATTGGAGCATCTTATACGCGTGCCTGAGAGCATACCTCGGCTGCTCGAGGTTCCTGGGCGCGAAGGGGGTTTTGTGCGCCTGGGGGTTCTGGTGCGGATGCGCAGCGACCTGTTTTTGCCGGGCAACCAGAAGCTCCCGCTCTTCCAGTTCCGCTTCGTGCGGCTGGCCCAGCTGGCCCGCTCCCGCGCCGACTGGGACGAGCTACCCGAGGCGCTGGAAGCCCGCCTGGACGGCAAGGTTAGCCACCTCGAGCTAGAAGAAGACTTCCCTGCGCTGTGGGGTGAGACCATCAGGGTTGCGCTGGGCCTGGAACCCCAGGAAGTCTTCAGGCTCTCTCCGCCGCTAGACCTGAGCTTTGTGGCCACCATTGTGGCGCGGGGGCCGGCTAGCGCCAGGTTCAAACCCATCGTAATCGAAAAACCCAGGGGCTTCGCCAAAGACCCCTGGGCCTACCTGAACCGCCGCGACCTGCTGCTCTATCACCCCTTCGAAGACTATGGCGCGGTGGAAGGCTTTGCCCTAAAAGCAGCGGACGACCCCAAGACCGAGGCCATGCGGGCCACCCTGTACCGCATTGGGCGAGACAACGCCATTGCCGAAGCCTTGTTGACAGCGGCCAGAGCGGGTAAGGATGTGGCGGTACTGCTGGAGGGCCGCGCGCGCTTCGATGAACTGGCCAACCTCGAGTGGAGCCTGCGCTTCCAGGGGGCTGGGGTGCGGGTGCTGCCCCTACCGGGCAAAAAAGTTCATGCCAAGGCCCTGTATGTGCGCCGGGCCGGGCAGGCCTATGTCCACCTGGGCACTGGCAACTACAATCCCTATAACGGGCGGCTGTATACCGACCTCTCGCTCTTTACTGCTAACCGCGAGATTACCGCCGATGTACAGACCTTTTTTACTGACTTGGAAAGCGGCCAGAGCCCGGTTCTCGCTACCCTGCGAACCGCCAGCGCGGTGCGGGACCTGCTGCTGGAAGGCATCCAGGGCGAGGCCCACAAAAAGGGTGAGATAATCCTGAAGTTTAATCACCTTACCGACCCCCCTATTCTAGCTGCCCTGGAGGAGGCCCTGAACCAGGGGGCCAGGCTGCACCTGATCGTCCGCAGCACCCTGACTACCCTCTGGGAGGGTGTGGAGGTCAAGAGCCTGGTCGGGCGCTTTCTGGAACACGCCCGTATCGCCGCCTTCCGCAACCGCGGTAAATGGCGGGTCTGGGCGGGCAGCGCCGATGCCATGCCGCGCAACCTGGACCGCCGTTATGAGCTTTTCTTTCCCATCCTGGACGGGCGGGCCAGGGGTAAGGTACTGGATATACTGCAAGCCCAGATTGCCGACGACCGCAACAGCTTCATCCTTACTCCTGGCGGGCAGGAGGCTCGCTGGGGCGGAAAACACGATGGGCAGCGTTTGGGGTAGAACCCTTGTATCTGCTACCTTTCCCGAAAAGTAAAACCATCCCGTAAAAATGTCGCAGGTCTCAGGTCACAGGTCGAAGGTCAAAGGTCGAAGGTCGAGGGCAGAGAGTCGAGGGTCGAAGGTCAAAAGTCAGTGTCGGGTCGCAAGTCGCAGGTCAAATGCTATCAGCTATAGGCCATTAGCTATAGGCGAATAGTATGTCGCAGGTCAGAAGTTAGTCGAGGGTCAGGGGTCAAAAGCTATCAGCTACTGGCTATGGGCTAATGGAATGTCTCAGGTCTCAGGTCTTTATTGGCTTGCGACTTGCGACTCGTGACCTGAGACATCTTGTATTAATCCCCATCCTTGGCTAGTCCGGTGATTAATCTATCGCGCTTTGGGCCTCTTGATCCTTGACCGGGTCGGGCTCGAGCCAGGCGATAATCACCGCTGGCAGTATAAAGATGGCCAGCCCAAGCGCGGAAACCAGGGCAATGAAGATGGGCTCTTGAAACCAGTGATTGGCCAGGCCAAGGCTGAGTAGAATTCCCAGAACAAAGTAGTTTACGGGAACGTAAGCCAGCCGATGGGCCCGGTCGCGCAGGGCTTGCTGGCGCTCGTCGAGGTAGCGGCTGGGCATGGCGTCGAGCAGGCCGGTGGCGTAGGCCAGGACAAAAGCTAAAACCAGATAAAAACCTATAAAAACCCACCTGAGTAGCTGTCCAGCCTCGTCACCCGGCAGCAGCCAGGTAAGCATATAAACCAGCAAGCATAGATAGAGTCCAATTGTCAGGCCACGACGGGCGGCTGACTAAAGCGGACATGGGAACCAAATGGCTTCATGTGACAACCTCCTTGGTTTGGGAAAGCAAAGTTTCGCTCAAGGGCTTGAGCGGCTGGGTCGAAAAGATGGCTTCAATTGGCAGGTTGAAGTACTCCGACAGCCTGAAAGCCAGCTCGAGGCTGGGGTTATACTCGCCGCGCTCGAGGTAGCCGATAGTCTGGTAGTTAACTCCCACGGCCTCGGCTAGTTGCTGGCGCGAAAGGCCGCGCTCGGCGCGGAGCACCGGCAGGCGGTTATGAATTTTAGATCGGTTCTGGGCCAAGTCTTACCCCCTTTGTAGTAATAGTCTACCATACTGTTGTATAAGTGCAACATACAGTTAAGAGTGTACTACGCCAGAGGGCAGAACTGAGCGTAGTGGAATGGCACATGCCTCGGGTCGAAGGTCAAAGGTCAATGGTCGAGGGTCGATGGTCAAAAGCCATGGGCTATCAGCTATGGGCTAATGGAATGTCTCAGGCCTGGCGTCATGCGACATGCGACTTGTGACCTGCGACTAGTCCCCTCTCCCGCCAGGCCAGCCTAGGGGCAATACAGGACATTTGTCTAGCGGGAATGTGGCATTTTTTAGCCCATGCGCCCGGATTTCAACCGCTTTCCCCTGCTGGTGGCCTGGGAGCTGACCCAGGCCTGTATGCTGGCCTGCCGGCACTGCCGGGCCTCGGCCCAGCCCGAGCCACTGCCTGGCGAGCTCTCGACCCAGGAGGGGCTGGCCCTGCTGCAAGAGCTGGCCGGCTATACCCCCAAGCCCATCCTGCTGCCCACTGGCGGCGACCCCCTCTCCCGCCCCGATGTTTTTGTTCTGCTAAAGGAAGCCAGGCGGCTGGGAATCACCGTGGGCATTACCCCGGCGGTCACTCCCCGGCTTACCAGAGAGGTTGTGCAGCAATTCAAAGAACTTAACGTGCACCAGATGGCCCTCTCGCTGGATGGGGCCAGCCCCGAAAGCCACGACACCTTCCGCGGTGTGCCGGGCACTTTTGACCTGGCCATGCAGGCCCTGGACTGGGCTCGCGAGCTGGGCCTGCTGACCCAGATCAACACCACCGTAACCCGTCATACCGCGCCCGAGCTGCCTGCCCTGGCCGAGATCCTGCACCATAAAGGGGTGGCTACCTGGGAGGTTTTCTTCTTGGTTCCCGTGGGCAGGGGCGCCTTGCTCCAGCAGCTAACCGCAGAGGGGTACGAAGAGGTAATGGGGTTTTTGTACCAGTGCAGCCGCCGTTACCAGTTCAAAATTCGCACCACCGAGGGGCCGCAGTTCCGCCGGGTGGTCCTGCAAAAGCGCCGCCTCGAGGGCGACGAGGATGGCGCCCTGGTGGGCCATGGCCGGGGGGTGCACCTTTCGGACGGCAACGGCTTTGTGTTTGTCTCGTCTACCGGCGAGGTCTGCCCCTCGGGGTTTCTGCCGGTTACAGGGGGGAACATCCGGCAGCAGCCCTTGTTATCCATCTACCGCGACCACCTGATGTTCCGCGAGCTGCGCGACAAGACCCTGCTAAAAGGCAAGTGCGGGGTCTGTGAGTACCGCCAGATCTGCGGCGGCAGCCGGGCGCGGGCCTGGGCCGAGAGCGGCGACTACCTGGCCGAAGAGCCGCGCTGCGCCTATACCCCTCCCCGCTGGGCAGAAGCCCCCGCCAGAGAGCTCGAGCCTGCCTGAACCAAATGATCCCCTGGCTCGCTTGCTCGCCCGCTTGTCCAAAGATGGATTGGGAGAGTTTAGTTGGGCGAGGTATCCTTCTCATTCTCAGCCGCCAGATGCTTGGCTCAGGCTGACGGCAGAATGTTGATATTGCGTCATAGCGATCCTTGAAAGTGCCGCCGACCACGAAACTTCCTTTTCTTGCTTAAGCCCGTACACTTCTCAACTCGAGTGCTCAAAGAGAGCTAAGTATAGAGGCCAGACGGGGCCAGTTCTGGCAGTACAATCAATATATGCCGGGCCCCAGAAGACCAGAATCAGACCAGGAAGAAATAAAGGCAGACTGGAAGGACTTTGTTGCGCTGGTAATCGCATCCTACTCACTTCTACTTCCCCCACTTTTAATAGTTATTGGCGTAACGGTGGTGGTCTTCCTATTGTTTTATCTGGTTTTTTGACCTGGCCGGGGTCCGCGCCGCACTGCATCTCAGCGCGGTACAGAGCGACTTTATATCGCCTGCCGATGCTTGAATACAATATTGAAGGAGGAAGGCGATGCCTGTTACCGAGACACTGTTTGAGTCACTGCCCGAGGGATACCGGGAACGCCTGGGGCGGCCCGGGCAGTATCCTTTCACGCGGGGTATCTACCCGAAAATGTACACCGACCGCCTCTGGACCATGCGGCAGTACGCAGGCTTTAGCAGTGCGGAAGAATCCAACACCCGTTACCGTTACCTGCTCTCGCAGGGCCAGACCGGGCTCTCGGTAGCTTTTGACCTGCCTACCCAGCTTGGCCTGGATCCCGACCACCCCCTGAGCCTGGGCGAGGTGGGCAAAGTTGGAGTCTCGATTGCTTCCCTCGAGGATATGCGAACCCTGCTGGAAGGAATTCCGCTAGACCAGGTTACGACCAGCATGACCATCAATGCCCCGGCCAACATGCTTTTGTCGCTGTATTTGCTGGTAGCCGAAGAGCAAGGAGTAAGCTGGGAGAAGGTAGGCGGCACCATCCAGAACGACATTCTGAAGGAATACATCGCCCGCGGCACCTATATTTTCCCACCCGGCCCATCCATGCGGCTGATCACCGATGTATTTGCTTTCTGCGCTGAGAAAATACCCAGATGGAACACCATTAGCGTCTCGGGCTACCACATGCGCGAGGCGGGCTCTACAGCAGCGCAGGAGATTGCCTTCACCCTGGCCAACGGCATAGCCTACGTTCAGGCGGCTACCCAGGCCGGTCTAGATGTAGACGCTTTTGCGCCCCGGCTTTCTTTCTTCTTTGCCTCCCACAACGATATTCTGGAAGAAGCTGCCAAATTTCGTGCGGCCCGCCGTATGTGGGCCCAGATCATGCGCCAGCAGTTTCACGCCCGCGACCCCAGGAGCTGGATGCTGCGCTTCCACACCCAGACTGGCGGTTCTACCCTTACTGCCCAGGAGCCTCTGGGCAACGTGGTGCGCACCGCCTATCAGGCTCTGGCGGCGGTGCTGGGAGGAACCCAGAGCCTGCACACCAACGCCTACGACGAGGCGCTGGGCCTGCCCACCGAAAAGAGCGCCCTGCTGGCCCTGCGAACCCAGCAGATTTTGGCCTGCGAGGCCGGTGTGACCCAGGCCGTAGACCCGCTGGGCGGCAGCTTTTATGTGGAGCACCTGACCGACCTGCTCGAGGCCCAGGCCCGGAGGTACCTGGACCAGATTGCCAGCTTGGGAGGGGCTGTTGCGGCGGTAGAGGCTGGCTTTTTCCAGCAGGAGATTGAAGAGTCAGCCTGGAACTTTCAGCGTCAGGTAGAGAGTGGTAAGCGGGTTATTGTCGGGGTCAATCAGTTCAACAACCCGGACTCCCCCCTCAACGAACATACCCCGGTACAAAAAATCAGTGAAGAACTGGGCATCCGTCGCAGAGCCCAGATCCAGACCTTCCGGGCCAGTCGGGATGGGCAGTCGGCAGGAAATGCCCTGCAAGCCCTGCAACAAGCTGCCAGAGGCCAGGAGAATCTGATGGTTTACTTGCTGGACTGCTTCCGCCGTCGGGCCACCCTGGGCGAAGTTTGCGGGGTACTGCGCCAGGAGTGGGGCGAGTACCAGCCCTCGTAACTCTCCTTGCAAGGAGTAGCTAACATTTTACCTGGGCAAGTTTAGAAAGCGCCTAGACGCCGCTCAATTTCTCTGGGTTTAAATCAGGCGGGCTCGCTTATCCTGCAAAGCCTGCTCGAGGCGCCCAACTCCAAATGTCCCGATACAGCGGGGGGACTGGGAGGTGGGCTTTGAGAAACGCAGCAGCGGGGTGTGATCTGGTGAGTAACCGACTGACGGGTTCGCTCGGCTGGGGCCAGGGTTTTGCCAATAGATGGGAATCAACGATCTGTTTATCCATACCAGGCCAGATCACGCAACTTTAGAGTGACACCAGGCAGATCGCAGCCCTAGATGTTTCCGGGGTCGGGAGGCAGGTTAACCAAAATCAGCTGCGGGGCAGGCCGGAAGCCGAGCTGTTCGCCGTGCGGGTTCAGGGCGACGGCATGAGCCACAATTTCCTTACATGGGGAGGTGGTGGTGTGTAGGACTCAGGGGTAGCTCGAGCCCGGGCGGTTGGTGCACAGCGATGAGATCATACTCAAACGGGTGTAGCCTGTTATGTGATACTTACCCCGACTACCCGGCGTATGGCCCGAGCCCGCTGGGGGGAGTATGACCGGGTGTATGAGGTGGCCTGGGTGTGTGGCGGCCAGCAGGTGAGCGGGTCGCATTATCGCAAGAGCTTTACCAGTTGTGCGGGCCGGATGATGCGAGTGTTGTCGATCTTTTTGAGGGATAGCATATGCTCTGCGTCCAGGCTCACCAGATAGTTTGCCTTGCCCTTAGCGGCTATTGCCAGTATCAGGTCATCGTCGGGGTCTGCCGAAAGGGTGTTAGGTGTGCCATGCGCAATAAACTCAGCCCTCGCTTTCAGAGTATTGATCATGGCCCCGGTTTGTGCAGACCGGATGATGCTGTTGAACTTGGCATACCGGCTCACCCGGCGCAACTCGGCAAGTTGGGTTATAGAGGTGAGCAGGGTGAACCGCCCTTCTCGCCAGGCCCAGTACACACGGGCCACGCTGGATGTAGGAGTAACGAGGGTGGCAATGTAGATGTTGGTGTCGAAAACTACCCGCATCATTTTTTGCGGGCCGTGCGCACGGCATCTACTGCCATTTTGATAGCCTCTTTTTCGCTAATCTGGCTGGCTTTAGGCCCAGGCTTGCGCACTTCGGCATCCCAGGCAGATAGCTGGACAGCTTTATCCAGCATTTTCTCGAGCTCTTTGGCCCAGTTGCGCCCCCTGGCCCGTTTAAAGGCTGCAATTTTCTTACTTAGGTCGTTGGGTAGCACCACCATAAGGTCAGTGTAGCATGCCCGACGCGGCAACAAACAAGGCCACCTCTACCTTTAGCCCATAGCTAATAGCTGATAGCCGATAGCTTTTGACCTTCGACCTTCGACTTGTGACATTTCATGCAGACCTGTTAGCCGAATCCTGACCTCCTAAACAGCTCCTCAGAGACCCGGGGTGCACGGAGCTGTCTCCTTTGCGATCCAGACGCCAGCCTTACCTAAAGACGAAGGACGCTCTACTGGTGCACAGCCCTTTCTCTATAATTGCTTTCCCCACGTTCGAACCCATCGCACCAAGCACCATACCCTGCGGTTAATCTCGCCCTGTACGTCTTTAGACAAGACACCGACCTGACATAAGGCTATACACTTGGACTAATGCCCTGGGCCATCCTCAGAACCTTTGCCTGGCTGGGACTGACCGCTTTTGGAGGCCCAGCGGCCCATTTCGCCATATTCCAGCGCTTGCTGGTCGGCGAGGGCAAGTGGGTGAGCAAGGAGCAGTACCTGAAAATGCTGGCCGCCGTCAACCTGATTCCTGGCCCCAACTCGACCGAAACAGCCATGCTGCTGGGCCATGCCAGGGGCGGGTCGTGGGGTTTGTTGTTTGCCGGTCTGGGTTTCATTGTGCCTGCTGCGCTGGTTACGCTGGCACTGGTAGCCCTCTACCGCGAGTTCGCCGCGCTTCCCGTGGTGCAGGGCGCTTTTCTGGGTTTCAAGCTAGCCGTGGTAGCCCTGATTGCCCAGGCCTTGTGGGACCTCCTCCCTCATCCTAAAAAGCAGCCGCTGACCTGGGTTCTGGCCCTGGCCGGTCTGACTCTGGCCGGGCTGGGCCTGGTGGAATGGGCAGTGGTGCTGCTCGTGGGCCTGTTAGTCATGCTCAGCAAGACTGCTAGGGTGTTTAGCGTGGAGCCCATCAGCCTGTTCTGGTTCTTTTTGCTGGTTGGTTCGACCCTGTTTGGCTCGGGATATGCTCTGATCGGGCTGATGCAGGGGATGGTAGACCAGGGCTGGCTGAGCTCGAGTGAGCTTCTGGACGCTTTAGCCCTGGGCCAGATTACCCCTGGCCCCTTGCTTACCACAGCGACTGCTGCGGGCTACCTGGCAGCAGGAATACCTGGTGCGGTGGTTTCAACCGTTGGAATTTTTCTGCCTTCCTTCGTGTTTACCTTCCTCATTGCCGGCCTTTTGCGCCGCCTGCAGGGACATCCCCTGGCGGAAGCCTTTCTGTTGGGCGCCTCGGCGGCTGCACTGGGGCTAATTGCCTGGGCTTTGTGGAACCTGGGGCGCGATACGCTGGTGGGGTGGGCCGAGCTTCTTATTGTCTTCCTGGCCCTGGTACTGCTGCTGCGCAGGCTTTCCCCCTTAAGAGTGCTTGGCTTGTTCGGCCTGGGGGGAGCAGTCTGGGGGGTCTGGGCAGGCTAGACCTGCCTCGGCATCATAACGATGACAAATTCCTGGTATGGATTCGCAGGAGTTGACAGTTAAACTTGGTGGAGCCGAAGGGATTCGAACCCTCGACCTCTTGAGTGCGATTCAAGCGCGCTCCCAGCTGCGCCACGGCCCCAAGCGTCTGTTAGTCTAGCGGGGTATGTTGCTGGTGTCTAGCCTTCCTCGCTCGTAATTCGCAATACACACCCCCGCAAGTCTGGCGGGTTTTAGACCATTCAGGTCGAACTAGGGCCAGGGCGGCGAGCGGCCAGGCTGCTAGAATAAAGCCCAATGAACGATGTCTGGGATATGCTGGGTGATCCTTTCCCACCAGAGGAGCTGCAGTGGTGTGTGGAAGCGTTGTCCGAGGACAAGAAGCGGGCTCTGCTGGCGCCACATGTGACCTACAGGGCAGTGCTGGATCGGCTGGATGAGGCCGTGGGCATACAGGGCTGGCAGGATAGCTACGAGTTGCTTCAGACGCCCACAGCTGAAGCACCCGGTAACTATGCGGTAAAGTGCAGGCTCACCGTGATGGGCATTTCCAAGGAAGACGTGGGTGAAGGGGATAGCCTAAGGGCTGCCTTTTCCGAGGCGCTAAAGCGGGCTGCGGTAAAGTTTGGTCTGGGGCGCTTCCTGTACCGCCTGGACAAGCAGTGGGTTGATCACGACCCAGACACCGGTAACGTTAGCATTCCCATAGTGGGTACCGCCGCTACCGAGTTTAAAGGCCTGGCCTCTGAGGCTAAGGCGCCACCACCCGAAGCCCGCGCAGAAAGTCTCCGCCCAGCAACCGAAGCCAAACCCGAACCCCAGGAACTCATAGATCGCCTGATCGAACGCCTCAAAGAGGCAGGCTTGGGCAAGCAGACGGCTCAGATTGTGACGAAGTACGGGGGGTATGGCAAACATCCCGATGAAACGCGTAAACTTTACGGCGAACTGCGGGCTTTGCTAAAAGGGCAAGCTTCATGAGCAAAGGACACCTGTGATCAAGGTTATTGCCATCGGAGACTTGCACGCCGAGTTTCCCAAGCTTTGGCGGGCTTTGAAGAATTCATTTGCTGTGGGGGAGGACTGGCTACCCTCCGACCCCCTCAGACGCGGGACCTACCGGGTGGTTTTGATGGGCGACCTGGTGCATCCCAAGCTGTTGGCCGACTACCGCCGCCTGACCGGTCTGGAAGACTACGATCCCACCAATCCCGACCATCTGCGGATGGCAGCCAGGGCACAGATTCGGGAGCTAGTGCGCATCAAACACTTCCAGGAGGCCGCCCCCGAGCACATCACCATTCTGCTGGGCAACCACGACCATGCAGTCATCACCGGTGATCTGGTGCTGGGAAACGCCCACCTCGAGCACAACGAGTTTCACCCCCAGCTTGGCGGTGTGGAGTTTCCCGAAGATTTGAAAAACTGGTTTCAAACTTTTCCGACCCAGATTAATCTGTATGGGGTCAATTTTGCCCATGTGGGGCCGGTGCCGTGGCTGCAAACCTACGATGAAATGTTCTACAACGGGCGCGAGGCCAAAGAATGGTGGCTGTACAACACCGACTACGTCGAGCGCATGGGCCACCGCTTTGGTGTATACGGTCACACCGTGATGAAAAATGGCATCCTGATCAAAGACTCACTCGCCTTAATTGATGCGCTAGACCAGAGCCAGTACCTGGAACTGATTCTTGATGAAGACAGGTTAGACTGGGAAATAGTGGAAATCCCCCCGGTGGGCGCGGCTATCCAGTAGAGATAGAATGTCGCAGGTCTCGGGTCTCAGGACAGAAGCTATGCTGCCACTCATCTCTTTAGCCCCTTGACACTTACCGTGAACCTTACTTCGCCCAAAGTCGTCCGGGATTTGCTAGATCGCTATGGCCTGCGGGCCGATAAGCGTTTTGGACAGAATTTTCTAGTCGAGCAGGGCTACTTAGCAAATATCGTCGAGGCTGTGGGACTAAACCCGGGCGACACGGTATACGAGGTGGGGCCCGGGCTGGGAACCCTCAGCCGAGCACTGGCCGAGGCAGGTGCGAGGGTGGTCAGCATCGAGATGGACCGTCGGCTCGAGGCGGTATACGCCGAAACCCTGGCCGGACTGCCGGTGCAGGTAGTCTGGGGTGATGCACTGGAATTTGACTGGAGAGCGGTGCCAGCACAGAGTCTTTTTGCCGGCAATTTGCCTTACAACATCGCTACCCCCCTCATCACCCGGCTGTTACTTTCGGGCCGGTTCCGCCAAATTGTGGCCCTGGTGCAAAAGGAGGTGGCGCTACGCATGACCGCCCAGCCCGGCGCTGCCGAGTATGGCCTGCTCTCTTTGCGGGTGCAGTACCATGCCCTGGTGCGGCGTGTGGTGGATCTGCCACCAGGAGCCTTTTTTCCCCCGCCCAAGGTAACCAGTTCGGTGGTTCGCCTTACCCCCAATTCCAGTCCCGACCATCCCAAGCTATTTCGCCTGATTGAAGCGGCATTTGCCCGGCGGCGCAAAACCCTGGTCAACGCTCTCAAGGCGGGTGGATACCCTGCGGAACTGGTTATCCAGGCACTGCTGGCCCTGGGTCTTTCTCCACAGGTTCGCGGTGAGGCTCTAAGTCTGCAACAATTTGAACAATTGCTTCTTAGAATAAGCTAAAACTCAGGCAGTTCGTGACAAAGTGCGCCCATGCTGCAACCCCGTGGCGGCTAGGGTGTTGAGTTCGAAACCAGAGAGCCGTGCAGAAGTGTTGTCAAACCATACAGATCCCCACCTGCCCTAGCAAAAGCAGTATTGCTGCTGGCAAGATACTTGAAAGAGCACTTCTCATTGCCAGGAGGCCCCAGGCCCTCTCTGGTTACATAAACGAAGAAATCGCGAACAGCTAGACATAAGAGGGCATTCAGAAATTACCAGGCCAACCACACTGTTGAGGAGATATTGTCAATCGGGACCGTAGCTGAGAGGGCGGCACTAAGGCCCCCTCTCCCAGGCTTGGGAGAGGGTTGCATGACGCCCAAGACACTATGGTTCGCTCGCTCACCCCCCTCACCGAGCCTCTCCTACCAGGGGAGAGGAGATTTCTAGAACGCTCTCTAAGGTGAGTAGGGACATTGCGGGGGACTTAAGGCCGACGAAGCATAGCTGGTGACGGAGTTGCCGAGGCTTGTCCTGTGCCTTGCCCTGCCTGCCCTGAGCCTGGCGAAGGGAGCCCGTCGAAGGGGCAGTCGAAGGGATGGGGAATTAGTACATCCAGGAGAGGATCTTAGGCCCATCGGCCGCTGGGAGGGTCTAGACTGCTTCACTTTAGACTACACCCCCAGGTTTGCTCTGAGCTTTCGCTCCTGAGAGCTTGCGCTGAGCCTGTCGAAGGGGCCTCGGCCCCAAGGGGCAGTCGAAGGGGCGCATTGACGAAATATTGTACTTCCTGCACTTATACCTTGGCGGCCTCTGCCGAGGAGTCTGATATGCTATGCAGGTGATGCAGGTGATTACGTAGTGGGCAGAACATCAGATTCTTTCTCAGACGGGCTCAGCACCGGCACACTGACGAATGCTTATGAGAAGCAATACTGTCTTTGTGAACCTGGTATGACCCGTCACATGGCGCTTACCCCCGAATGGACTGATGGAATCATGGCTCACCGCGGTGTGCGTAAACTGTACACCGAGTCTTTAGCGAACAGGACGGCCTTTGCAGACTGCTGCTTGATACGGTATGACATCGGCCTGACACACGGCCAGATTGCCCGTATACTATTTCCAGCTTTTAGTTGGCCCAAACCATGTGGTGTGAAGCCCCTGGAGGATTGAGCGTGAATGCCCGTGCGATTGTGGTAACTTCGGGAAAAGGTGGCGTAGGGAAGACCACCACTACCGCCAATGTTGGAGCAGCACTTGCCAGACTGGGCGAAAAGGTTGTGGTAATCGACGTGGATGTGGGGCTGCGTAACCTGGACGTGGTTATGGGACTGGAAGGCCGGGTGGTCTACGACCTGATTGACGTCATAGAGGGGCGCTGCAAACTGCGTCAGGCTCTCATTCGAGACAAACGCATCGAAGGGCTGGCTCTGCTGGCTGCCTCGCAGACCAAAGATAAAGAATCGCTCGACCCGGAAAAGTTTCGCCAGATTGTGGGGGCCCTGCTGGAAGAAGAGGGCTTTGACCGGGTACTGATTGACTCGCCCGCTGGCATTGAGAGGGGTTTCCAGACAGCGGCCACACCCGCAGAAGGTGCTCTGGTTGTTGTCAACCCCGAGGTCTCCTCGGTGCGCGACGCCGATAGAATTATTGGAATCCTGGAGGCCCGTGAAATCCGGGAGAACTTTCTGGTGATCAATCGTCTGCGCCCCAAGATGGTGCAGCGTGGCGACATGCTCTCGGTGCAGGATGTAGTGGAAATTCTGGGGGTCAAGCCCATTGGAATTGTGCCCGAGGATGAAGGGGTGCTGATCTCTACCAACCAGGGGGAGCCGCTGGTGCTCAAAAATGGCTCTGTTGCGGGCAAGGCCTTTTTGGAAATTGCCCAGCGAGTTATTGGGCAGGACGTACCTTTCGCACCCCTGGGCGACTCTCCAGGTTTTTTGGCGACCCTGCGCAGGCTCTTTGGGGGTAGATGATGTGGTTCTGGCAGCGTAAAAGCAAGGACACCCTGAAAGACCGGCTAAAGATGGTGCTGGCCTATGACCGCGCTCACCTTTCGCCGGGCATGGTGGAAAACCTCAAGCAGGACTTGTTGGCGGTGCTGAAGCGCTACTTCCCAGACCAGGAGAACCTCTCTATTCAGGTGGAGACCCTTGACGACAAGATGAAACTTCAGGCCGACGTGCCGATTGCGAGATAGTACCTGCACAGAGGGCAAAGTACACGAGCCATAAGCTTCTACTAAGGCGACGCCACCACAGGAAGAGAGAGCTCCCAGCGGGGCCTTAGATTAGCCCAACTTTGACAGTTTGGCGCTGGCTGAAGGCCACGATGCTGTCTGTACCAGCGTTTCAGGATGAGGGTGCGGCGGAGGTTGCCACCAGGTGCTCTACTCGCGGAGGCGGGGGGGGTGC